>NZ_JASGCA010000005.1:0-288823 GCF_030449715.1 Bacillus sp. LB7 | reverse complement strand
AAAACTAGATTTCACTCACATTTTAACAAAAAAAGCTTGTCGATCAAGCCACTTTTTATGGCTTTGTCGACAATCTGTGGCATCCGTTTATTCGGATGCCTTTTGATTTTTCATCCAAATTGATGAGGCTGCTATGTAAATTACTGTTTAATAAGGTTAATATAAACATAATTAAGCCGATATAGGGATTATAGAAAGAATTGAGGAGAGGTACCCAATGCGTCTCAATAGTCAATACATCCATACACAGCTGCTGGTCCAGAATATGTTGAAAAGGAATCCGGCTGATACAACTGTAAAAAATGTCTCTTCCGATATCACTGCCCTTGCGAAGAAGGCCAGCGGTCAAGCGGGAAGACCATCGAAGGAAAGTTTGAGTAAGCTGAACTACTCAAAGGACAGTATTGTGAATCATGCCGAAGCTTTCAGGCGCGCATACGAAGCAGCAAATGATCAAACTGTGGCAGAAACGAAGATCAATGCCCAAAACCCCTATGAGTCAGAAAGTGATATCAGGAAAAAAATCTTAGATGAAAAATACAGCAAAATAAATGCACTGAACAAAACGAAACCTGACCCTTTAGGCTATATTAAGGATAAATACAAAAATTCCAATTCCCCTTATTTCAGAAATGACCTGTCGGCAGCAGAAAGACAAGCTGCATATGACAATGAAACGGAGTGGCTGTTCAAAGGAAAAGCGCAAAACTATAATATGCAGGATGCCGCGTTTCGAAATGTGAATTTTAATGGGGAAGTAGAGGCGGAGAATGAGAAAATATATCAGCGCAGCCAAGTCAACAAACAGCTTCAAGCGCTGCTGGATCAATATCATATTGCCATTCCTGCGGATGCGGCGCTCACCTTTACAATTTCACCGATTGATTATCAAGTAAAGGTGAGCGGAACAGATGATGAGCAGCTCATCCATCAACTTGAACATATATTGCAATCAGGAGAAAATGGCAAACAGTTATTTCTGCATATCATGAAAAGTTTGAGCAGCGATTCAGCCCAATATTCCAAAGAAGCGCAGCAAAAATATCAGACGGTTCGCGAGATATATGAGGTGACAGGCTATCACCTGAAGGACTTGGAAGTGGTTGATGGCCGATATGTAACTCCTGACGGTCGTGATTTGTTAGATGTGTATAAAGAAGAGCTGGAGAAGGACCCTGTCCAAAAGAAAACGGCTCATTTCGCAATCGCTCATTATGGAGCAGAGCTGAACAGACTTGCGGAAGCCGGATATGATTCTGTTCCGGATTTTATCTTATCTATTGACTACAGCAACGGATCTTTGCGGGATACAGGGCAAAAGAAAAGCTATGGAACCGGGGACACGGCATGGCTAAGAGAATTAAAGCGGCGAACGGGTGTGAATCATTAATTTAAAAGGCAGGAACGCACCCCTTTTTCCGCTTCGATAAGCAAATTTTCCTTTATCAGGATGATTTTCTGAATAATTGAATTTTGCGTTGCGGGTCATTCCAAAACCTGTTAAAATAAGGCTAACTTTGATGAACGGAGGGATTTCCCAAATGGCATACATCAGATTCCGATTGAACTTTGTCCTCGCTAACTAAATCGTGAACAAAGTCTCTGCCTGTGTGCAGGGTAATCGGGATCAGTCTGCCTGTTTTTAGGGGACCCTTATGCAATAACAGAGGGAGAGGCGCGGATTCCAGCGCCTCTTTTTTTGCCTTTAAAAATAGCTGATCTGAAGCTTGCCTTCAGTTTATTTGTCATATCTTTTTTCCGTTTACTTTCCAGCGCAGGCAGACGACCTGTGCTTTTTTTTATTAAAAACCTTCAGTAAAGGGGAAAATCGTATATGACAACTGTAAATGAGCAAATTGAACATACATTAAAACTTGCGGAAAAACACGGCCTTCGGCTGAAACGAAAGGATGCGGAAATCAACGAGTCCGGCATGGATTTTCAAGTCGTCTTTGCCGAAGATGAAGCAGGTAAGAGATGGGTGTTGAGAAAACCGCAGCGCGACGATGTGATTGAAAGAGCGATGTATGAAGGGAAAGTGCTGAAGCTGCTGCAAAACCGCCTTCCTGCCGGAGTTCCGGATTGGCGCATTCATACCCCCGAACTGATCGCATATCCGGAGCTTCCGGGGGTTCCTGCCGCAGTCATTGACATGGAGATGAAGAATTACGTTTGGAACATGGATCATGAGCCCCCGGCTGAAGCCTTTGTCAAATCATTGGCGAAAACGCTCGCGCTATTGCACGGCATCGATCATAAAGCCGCAGAAGAAGCGGGCATGCATGTGATGAATCCGGATGGCGTCAGGCGGTCAAAAGCAGAGCAGATGGAACAGATTAAAAGAGAGCTCGGGGTCAGCGGCGAGCTTTGGGAAAGGTGGCAAAAGTGGCTGTCCGACGACTCGTATTGGCCTGAACATACCGCGTTTATCCACGGCGACTTGCATCCCCCGCATATTTTGATTGACCAGCATCAGAGCATAACTGGGCTGTTGGATTGGACGGAAGCGAAAATCGCCGACCCGGCAAAAGACTTTCTTTTATACGAGACGATTTTAGGAGAAGCCGAAACCGCCCGGCTCATCTCTTATTATGAAAAAGAAGGAGGCCGGGTCTGGCCGCGGATGAAAGAGCATATTACGGAATTGCAGGCCGCCTACGGCATTGAAATCGGCATGTTCGCCCTGCAGACAAAGCAAGAAGAACACTTGAAGATGGCGCTGGACGCGCTTGGGGTCAGACAATAAAAAAAAGGGCTGTCGATTTCGATCGACGGCCCGTTTCACATTATAATTTTTTCAATCATAGCAAAAAAAACCTTTTTTTCTTCTTCTGACAACTTGTCGAAGAGCTTGTCGATCAAGGCCTGGCGGTTTTCCACCATCTGTGCGGCGATCCTCGTTCCTTCTTGCGACAGTTCGATCCAGACGGTGCGCCGGTCATCGTTATTTCTCGATCTGATCACAAGGCCCTCTTTCTCCAAATGGTTCAGAGCTGTTGTCGTTGCTGATGGAGACAGGGCAACCTCCTGTAAAATCTCCTTTATTGTACATGTTTCGTGTCTGTAAATGATACGCAAAATAAACCCTTTGCCGCTCGTGATACTTTTCGGAATCGTTTCTTCGTCCAATTTCTTTGAAGACCGCAAATATTTCGTGAAAGCATGATCCAATAGATTCGCTTCAATCCGATGGTGATTCATGAAGGTTTCCTCATTTCCGACATCGTGTAGTAGATCAGCCATTTCAAGCTGACCAAACAAACATAGGTCTATTTTATCATAAGCGAATGCTCCGCAAAAAACGATTTTATGAATTTTAACATGAGTCATTTAATTTCTTTTGTTATCAATTCATAAAGATAATAATTCTATTATGAAATAGTTTTACAATGGATATATTTTGTTTTAGAATGAATTTGTGCGTCACATAATCTCACCAGGTTTTGTGAGAAACAATGAAAATTTGGAGATGAAAATTTTGAGTACACTTCAGCAATTAATCAATCATCATATGGAAACGTCAGATGGGTTGGAAGCATTGTCCGGAGGAGATCGAACGTTTACGTTCAAAGCGTATCATCAACGGGTGAACCAGCTGGCTCATTATCTGCTGGAGGAGGGTGTTCAAAAAGGAGACCACATCGCGGTTTTATGTAAAAATAATCATCATTTTCCCGTCATTTTGCTGGCGTCTCTTAAAATCGGGGCGACAGTCGTGCCGTTAAGCTGGCAGCTGACATCGTATGAATTAAAAGGAATCGTGAACAACTGCCGGCCGAAGGTGATGTTTTATGACTTGGAATTTGCCGATATACTAACGCCGCTCCGCGAACAGCTTCAGTTCTGCCTGATGATTGAAGCGGGTGCGGGAATGAACACGACTGAACAGTTTGAGAGCTTATTTAAAAACAGGCCGCTGGGGGTGGAGGCCGACCAGGTGACCGAGCATGATTTGGCTTTAATGCTGTTCACCTCGGGCACGACCGGAAATCCGAAAGGCTGCATGGTCAACCACGGCAGTCTGGCAGCATACTTGACAGAGGTGAACGTGAAATCGAAACAGCTGAAAGGCATGCGCTTTTTAGCGAGCCATCCGCTTTATCATATGAGCTCGCTCAACCATGTTTTTCAGGCGGCTTTTGAAGGAATTGGCCTTCATTTCTTATGGGATCCCGAACCGTTTGAAATCCTGCAGGAGATTGAGAAGAAACGGATTCATATGATGATGGCGTTTCCTTCCGTCTACACTTACATGCTGGAGGAAATGAAAAGACATTCATTCGACCTGTCATCAGTGAAAATGCTTGTCTCCGGCGGCACCAAGGTGCCGGCGCGGCTGATTAAGGAGTACAATGACATGGGAATCCTGATGGTGCAGGGGTATGGCAGCACAGAAGCATGGACGGTCAGCGTATGGCGGCCTGACATGGGCTGGGATAAAGTCAATTCAGCCGGCAAGCCGATTCCGCAAGTCAGCATAAAAATCGAAGACCCTGATACACATGAAGAGCTGCCAAGAGGCGAAGTCGGAGAAGTCGTCGTCAAAAGCCCGTATGTTTTTGAAGGGTATTACCAAAATCCTTCCGCTACGCAAAAGGTGCTGAAAGACGGCTGGTTTTATATGGGGGACTCCGGCAAGCTTGATGAAGACGGATTTTTATATATTACCGGCCGGTATAAAGACGTCATTGTCTACGGAGGCGACAACATTTATCCTGACCAAGTGGAGGAGATCATCGATCAAGTGCCCGGAGTCGTCGAATCGGCCGTTATCGGCGTCCCGGATGAAATGTACGGGGAAGTTCCGAGGGCATATGTGGTGAAAAACGAAAGCTCCGGCCTCAAGCAGGAGGACATTATCGCGTATTGCAAAGAGCGCCTGTCCGACTATAAAATTCCTGAGATCGTCTTTACCGACAGCCTTCCGAAAAACAGGCTCGGCAAAATCGTCAAAAAGGATCTGCGCGAACTGGCTGTTAAAGGACAGTGAGCGCATAACAGAAAGCTTATCCAGCAATGGATAAGCTTTTTTTGCGGATTTCTTGCACCGGCTGCCGTTTTTTGTAACGTTTTCCAATGCTAAACCCACTACAACAGTAGGAGGTGTTGACAATTGAAATCGAAATGGAGTGCGATGGTGCTATGGACCGGTCTTTTATTGCTGGCCGGATGCGGAGTGCACAAGGAGGCTGATCCCCCGCCCGTCAGATCCGCGCAAAAAACGGACGCCTCGTTATCTGAAGCTGAACAGCGGTTTGCGCTCGCATTGTTTCTAGACATGATAAAAGAGGAAGGAAGCCGGAAAAACATCTTCCTCTCGCCTTACAGTATTCACCAGGCACTTGTGATGACGGCAAACGGTGCCGCGGGAGACAGCAGAAAGGAACTGCTCGGCACTTTAAACCTCAACCAGACGGATATGACATCGATCAACAGGATGTCACAATCTGTGAATCGTTCGCTAGAAACGCTGCCTCACGGCGAATTTTCATCGGCCAATTCGATATGGTCCAAAAGGGAGCTGAAAGAAAGCTTTCAAGACGCGATCAAAGGCCTTGGCGACGCCTATCAGCTTCATGATGATCCAAATCGGGCAGCAAAAGAAATCAACGGCTGGGTCAAAAAGAAAACGAAAGACCGCATTGATCAGATCGTTGACAAAGTCTCGTCAAATACGATTGCCTACATCATCAATGCCGTCTATTTTAGAGAAAGCTGGAAGCATCCATTTGATCCTCACATGACAGCGGAACAGCCATTTTATTCAGCGGACGGCTCCGCAAAAAAACACCCCATGATGACGCAGACTAACCGCTTTCCTTATCTGGAAAACGAACATTTTCAAGCCGTCAAGCTTCCCTTTCAAGACGAAGGTCTCTCATTAGCTGTTTTTCTGCCGAAAAAAGCGGCAAGTCTTGAACAGCTTCTGGCTGGCATGACGTATGATCAGTGGCGCGCCTTACAGAAGGACTGGACGATGAAACAGGTGGAACTCAAGCTGCCGCGCTTCTCATTTCAAACAGACTACATGTTAAATGAACCGCTTAAACGGCTTGGAATGAAAACCGTGTTTAGCAGCGCGGATTTTTCAAATATGTTTGCCGGAGAAGGCGCCGCTCAAATTGATAAAGTCAGACATAAAACATTTATCAAAGTGGATGAAGCGGGGACCGAAGCATCCGCGGCAACGGCGGTTGAGATCATCGAATCAGCTCCCGTCCCTGAAGTGACGATGACTGCAGACCATCCGTTTTATTTCGCGATTGTTGATGAAACATCCGGAATGAACCTTTTTGTGGGCAGTGTGGCAGAGCCATCGGATGAGTAAACTTGGAAAAATTATATTATTTTAAAAATATTCATTAAACTTCCAATTTAATTACCGATATAAGGAAGGGAGTTCCTTGATGGTGATGAATAAACGGGAGGCAATGACAAATGAAAAAAAGTTTGTTTCTTTTCGTGTTCAGTGTGTTTTTGATGGCGATTCCAGCATTTTCGGCTTCGGCAAATGTTTACGAAGATGAGTATGAACCCAACAATTCTTTCGCTGAGGCTTACGATTTAGGATTGTGGAAATACAAGACGATTTCGGCGACGATTCACAGCGAAAGCGATAAAGATTATTACAAATTTTACGCGACAAAGGGAGAACAGCTTGCCATTCACCTAAAGAACATCCCGGCAAATACAGACTATGATCTTTACTTATTTAAAGATGCTTACGGCTATCCTGCAGTAGGATCTTCTGAAAGAACGGGAAACCAAAATGAAATCATCCGCTTGGATGTTCCGGAGACAGGCCGATACATTGCGGTCGTCATGTCTAAAGACGGTTCATATGACGGATGGGGATTTTACAGACTTGAATTTATCGACAGAATGAAGAGCGGTGCTTATACGGCGAATTTGTCTCCATCATCCATCTCAAGCCCGGGACAGGGAGTCGTTTCTCCGGTTGCCACCGTCAATCTTGCCAATGTCTCGGCCATTCCCGAAGGAGCGACTGTGAAAAGCGTTTCCGCCGAGGGAACCATTTCTCCGAGCCTCGGACACACCTACAGGGAAGTTCTGAACAAGGAAGAAGGCGTTTGGCACACATCGGTTTCCGGCGGCACACTGTTTCCGGATCTAAAGCCTGAACTTGCGCTTCCGGTCAAAACGACATGGAATGTGAGATACTATTCGCTCGCTTGGAGCAGTTCAACATGGAGATCGCCGCAGCTGAAGATCAATTATCAATATGATTCAACATACGGCTGGTAAACAGATCCAAATTCCGTCCGATATAAAAAGTAATCGAATGTAATTGGCATGAAAGGAGCTCCCATGAATATTAGAGACAGGGTAAAACTTTCGCTTTATTCCGAGCAGCTGATGAAGCCTGCCGCCGCGGAGATGCCGGCTAAGACTACAGGTTCCAAGAGAATGGTCGGCAGCCAAACAGACACCCTCTCCATCAGCAAACAGGCTGAAGCGGCTCAAAAAAATGCACCGTCATTACGATCACAAATGAACGGCGTTCAATTTGAGATCTATAATCTTTATGTGGACAGGCAGCGTTTGAACAGCCAGATCGATGAGACGCTGCGCGAGAGCGGAATTTCCCTTTCCGAGAGTGAACATCTGACATTGCATGTAGACGGAAATAACCGGATTACAGTTGAAGGCATCGAAGATGAACAAAAAAGAACCCGGATCGAAGCCGTTTTAAATAACAGTGATAAACGGTTTGGCGCCCGTCTGTTGAGCCATGCGGAACTGATCGGTGAACAAAATGGAACGCCGCTGGATAAAGAAGCTTATGAAAAATGGCATGTGAATGAGTTTTTGAAAACGATTGCCGGTCTGTCTTTGGCTGATGTCAGTTTGGATGAAAAAGGAGAGCTTGAAGGCGGAAATGAGAGGCTCATCAGAGTGATTGAATCTGCCAAAGACCCGAAAAGCGACTTGGAGAAGAGCTTTCAAAATATGCTGAAGAAGCTGAAGAATGTCCTGGCGAAAGGGCCGGACACCATTCCGGACAGATCGGCATCTTTCGACTATGCCGGCGGAACGCTCATCGATCTCAATGTATCAAAAGGATTCTCCGCGGTGCAGCTGAACGAGTGGCTGGATGATCAGTTTCTTAAAGAAGTCTTGCTGAACAATTCTTAAAAGACCTGGCAAAGCAATTTTGCCGGGTTTTTTGTTTGTATAAAAAAATTTCAAATTTCGCATTGACCCTCACGTTGCGGGATACTTTATAGTCAATATCGAAGGGAGGTCAGATAAATGAAAATGAAAGTAAAGGAAGTGGCCGACTTAGTCGGCATCAGTGTGCGCACACTGCATCATTATGATGAAATCGGATTATTAGCTCCGTCGGAGACGACCGAAGCCGGGTATCGGCTGTATTCAGATGACGATCTGGAAAAGCTGCAGCAAATCCTGTTTTTCAGAGAGCTTGACTTCCCTTTAAAAAAGATTAAAAGCATTCTTGAGAACCCTTCATTTGACAGGAATGAGGCGCTTCAGCTCCATCGCAAAGCGCTGCTGGAGAAAAGAAGCCGGCTTGACCAAATGATTGCGACAATCGATAAAACGATCCAATTCGCGAAAGGAGAAATCAACATGACAAACGAGGAAAAATTCGCGGGATTTGATTTCAGTCAAAACCCGTATGAGGAAGAAGCGAGGGAACGCTGGGGCGATGAAGCCGTCGATAAATCGAAGGCCTTTATCGAATCAATGTCCGAAGATGAACGAAAAATGATGGAACAGCAATATGATGCCATTTACAGAAAAATCGCCGCCCTCAGAGAAGGCGCCCCTGACTCAGAAGAAGCGCAGGCGGCTATAAAGGATTGGTACGATTTTCTGAACAATAACACCGGCCACAGCTATTCGCTTGAAGCTTTCAAAGGTCTGGGACAAATGTATGTCGCTGACGAGCGCTTTACGAAAAACATCGATCAATACGGCGCCGGCTTGGCGAAGTTCATGTGCGACGCCATGACGGTGTTTGCTGACAGGAATAAGGAATAATCGCTGGAAACCGCCTGATAAGGTTGTGAAATGACCTTTTAGGCGGTTTTTTTAGTTGATGTGCAATTTGAGTCTGCAAAATCAACTTATAATGTCATATTCATTAAGCCAGGATGGGCCGCTGATTGACACCCGTTAATTTTCAGAGTAATATATTTTTTACAAATCATGTACGGTTAAACGATATTGAGGAAGAGCAAGTACGTGTCAGAGTATGGGTTTAAGAGAGTCGGTGGCTGGTGTGAACCGATACCCTTCTGATGCCGAATGGGCTTCTGAATCGCTTCGCTGAAACGACAGTAGGCGGAGCCGGGATGTTCTCTCCGTTATCAAGAGAAGCGTATCGAAAGGGCTGACTGTTCCCTTTCCGTATGTTCCAAGCGAATCGTTGATGCGATTAATAAAGGTGGTACCGCGAGACCCTCGTCCTTTTGTGACGGGGGTTTTTTTGTATTTTTAAGGAGGTGGTGGCCATGGAGGAAGGCTGGCCGGAGTGGCCGCATCATGTTAAATGGAAACGGAGGTGTGATGGTAAATGGTGATTGCAACGGACGATTTGGAAACGACATGTCCAAATTGCAATGGAAGCGGAAGAGAAGAGCCGGAGCCTTGTCCAAAATGTTCGGGAAAAGGTGTGATTTTGACGGCGCAGGGCAGCACATTGCTCCATTTTATAAAAAAACATATCAACGAATAAAAAGGACGGGTGTTTAGAGTTGAGTCGAGCAGAGAAGAGTACAGCTGAGCAGAGCGGCCATCTTCAAGGCGGTGTTGGAAAAGCGGCCGGGGTCGTTTTTATGGTCTTTGGAACGATGTGTTTTGCTTCAAAATCCATTTTTGTCAAATGGGCTTATGAACAAGGTGCACAGCCGGAAGCAGTGCTGTTGTACCGGCAATTATTTGCGGCGCCGCTGTTTTGGCTGATTTTTATTGTGTATCGTTTAAAGCTTCCGGCTAAACCAGAAAAAGCGGAGATTTTTAAAGCTTATGCGGCCGGATTGCTTTGTTTTTTTCTGTCGCCATTGCTTGATTTTATCGGCCTTTATGATGTTTCGGCAATCGTTGAACGGATGATTGTGATGAGCTATCCCATGTTCGTATTGATCATAACGGCTTTTGTAAATAAAAAAATGATCTCGGGTAAAACGTTTGCCGCCATCTTGCTTGTGAATGCCGGGCTGTTCTTGGCTGTCGGCGGATGGGATGTGCAAGCATTTGAAGCGAACCTGTCAGGAGCTTTTTTGATCTTATTGTCCGCTGTCGCCTATGCGGTTTATCTTGTTGCGGCGGGAAGCCTTGTCCGTCAAATCGGCGGGATTCGGATGAATGCTTATGGAATGTCGGCGGCAAGTCTTGCGATGGCCGGTTATGCGCTGCTTCGCGCAACGGGAGAACAACCGGGAATCCTGCTTTCTTATCCTCCCGCAATGTATGGTTTTTTTATGATCATTGCGGCGGTGACGACGGTCATTCCTTTTTTATTCATGCTGGAAGGCATGAAGCGGATAGGAGCGGAGCGGGGAGCCGTCATTTCCATGATCGGCCCCGTCCTCACCATCTTCGGAGGTGTTTTGTTTTTAAACGAACGTTTAACTCCCGTTCAGTGGCTGGGGTGCTTCCTTGTGCTCCTGACCATCAGTCTGCTGGAATACCGGAAATAGAAAAAGGGAGTCATATCCCTTTTTCATTTCCTGTATGCACTTAAATACATAAAGGTCGTTTACTCCGTGTCGCTCGTTTTCATGACATATGTTTTAGCCGCAAAATCGTGGACGACTTGTTTCGTTCCTGAAAAAACGGCGGTTAAATACAGCAGACCGAAAGCGATATGCATCCATAAGACGATGTCGCGCACGAAAGCCTGCCATAGCTTCATCCGTCGGCCTAAATCATCAGAAACAATGCGAATTCTAAAAATTGCTTTTCCAATTGTGCCCCGGAGCTTTGTCAGCGGCATCAAAAGCGGATACCATCAGTGCTGCTGCAGCGACCTCAGGAGATCCGTCTCCGAATATCAATGCGGATGAAAAGTGTAATCCGACTAATTTTAGTCTTTTTTTCTATTTTTAAATCAATCTTTTATTCTCTTTTATAAAATTTTACTTTTCAGCTAAATCATACTGATTTTCATTATCGGATTTCCCCCTCCTGAAAGTTTTGATAAAATAAATAAGTTGTAGTATAAGATACGGAGGTTTAAACGTGGGAAAAGTAAAGAGAAATATGCCTTGCCCCTGCGGCAGCGGGCTGAAATATAAAAAATGCTGCGGCATAGCGGAGGGAGCGTTTCCGGCAGTCGCGGTGCAGGAATTGAAACAAATCCAGAAAGACGTCATGGAATTCGCTTTTACGGAACATAAAGACACAATCGATCAATTTCTTAATCAGTATTCTTTTCTGTCAGACTTGGATCAGTCTGCACAAAAGATATGTGTTTTTAATCTGGGCGTGTGGGGAGTATTTTCCCGGCCATTGGCAGACGGAGGACTGACGATTTTCGAAGATTTTTTACAGAAAAAGGGTTCTTCGATTCTCAGATCGCAGACTAAGGAAGCCGTTCAATCATGGAAAGATCTCTCCCCTGCGCTGCTGCGTGTGAAACATATAACAGATGGCGGCATTCGCTTTGAGGATGCTGTAACAAATGAAGAGCTCACCATAAGGATGAATGTAAAGCGGGAAGGGCCTTTTGTAGATGAGTATGTGCTCGGCTTTCCGATCAAGATCGGAAGCCATACCGAGTTCTTCTTACAATTCACCATCTATCCTGCAAAAATGGCGGATGCTCTTAAAGACAGGTTAAACGAGGCTTTAAGCCGTTTCACAGAAGAAGGCGGGACAAAAGAACAGCTGATGAGAGAGGATTTTCATCATGTGTTAATGCAGCTTTGCCGGCAGGAAGAGAGTGCACCGTCTGAACAAGGGTCGGAAGACATCGAATGGGCCAATGAGATGGAAAAAGAAACAGCGCTTGTCTTTGAGAAAGGTATGCTTGACGAAGGATATTCTGAATCATTTGTCTCCTGGGCGGTCGGCCTTTGGAAATCGTATTGTGCCAAAAAAGCGCCGGTCATCAAGAAAACAGAAGCCTTTGCAGCTGCTTTGGAGTATTTTATCAATTCGATCTCCAAATCGGAAAAATCGATATCCCAGGCGAAGCTTGCAAAAAAATACGGTGTCAGCGCTTCGACTGTATCGAATCGTTTTAAAGATATTGAAGCCGTCCTGCAGGACGAACTGGATCATCATCTTGAGCTTATGCCTTCTTAAGGCAAAGGCTGCTTAACCTTCCGGGGAACCGGAAGGTTTTTTGCGTTTGATTCTGATTAAATCTTGAGAAAGGTATTTTAAGATAGCGGTACCGATCAGATCAAACAAGGAGAGATTAAGATGAGTACAATTCTATTGGAAACAAGGCATCTTCAAAAAAAGTTTGGAAGGTCGCAAGCGGTCTCAGACGTCTCACTGTCAGTTAAAAAGAACAGTATTTACGGCCTGCTTGGACCGAATGGAGCAGGAAAATCAACGACTTTAAAACTTTTAACCGGAATCTTAAACCCGACGGCCGGGGACATTTTGTTTGAGGGACGGAAATGGAAAAGGTCTGTATTAAAAGACATCGGTTCTTTAATAGAATCTCCGCCTCTGTATGATAATTTAACAGCCTATGAGAATGCCAAGGTGCATGCCACATTATTGGGTCTTCCGGATGCGAGAATAACAGAGGTGCTTCAAACCGTTGATATGCATCATGCCGGAAAGAAAAAGGCGGGGCAGTTTTCTATGGGGATGAGGCAGAGGCTGGGAATCGCTATCGCCCTTTTAAATCGCCCTAAATTACTCATACTTGATGAGCCTACGAACGGTCTTGACCCGATCGGTATACAAGAGTTGAGGGAACTGATCAGGTCATTTCCCAAGCAAGGGATGACGGTCATCTTATCAAGCCACATTCTGTCGGAAGTCGAGCAGATCGCAGACGATATCGGGATTATCAGCGGAGGATACCTCGGATATCAGGGGGAAATCAATAAGGGGGACGATCTCGAGCGGCTTTTTATGGATGTCGTCAAATCAACGCGGGGGAAAGAAGGCGGAGTAAAATGATCGGATATTATGTAAAAGCGGAAAACCTGAAGTTTAAAAGAACATTTTCGAGAAAGATGATTTTCATTGTTCCTTTGATTAATATTTGCTTCGCCTTTTTAATGAATCCGGGATTCTTTGTAGCAGGTACGTATAATTGGTGGTCTGTCATCTTGATGCCGGTCATGATCGCATTGCTTTGTGCATTATCACACCAGAAAGAAACGAAAGCGTCGAATTATAACGGCATTTTTTCTTCTCCCGTACATTTACATATGATCTGGTCTGCAAAAATAAGCGTCATTGCGCTTTATTCTTTAGCGTCTCAAGCTGTTTTTTTAGGGTTCATGGTTGTGATGCAGTTTGTCATTCCTCAATTTTCGAGCATTCATTTGACAGTCATTGCCGCGAATCTGCTGCTTTGGCTCACGACACTGTGGGAGATCCCCATCTGTTTATGGATAGCGCGAAAATTTGGGTTTATATCTGCCGTTTTGTTCAATATGCTGGGCAGTATCGTGTTGGGCATCATCTCGGCAACAAGTCCTTTGTGGTGGTTGAATCCGTGGAGCTGGCCGATCAGGGTCATGTGCCCGACAATTGGCATCCATCCAAACGGTGTGCCTCTTGAAAATGGCGATCCATTAACAAGCTGGGCAGTCGTTCCTCAGGCTGTTGTTCTATCTGTTGTTTTATTTGCTATTTTGGTTCGTCTGACCAGGCGGTCTTTTTCCCCTGCCGTTGATCGCAAATCGATAAAACGGGAGGCGGTTTGATTTGTTGCTATTTTTCAGATGCCTGGCGGCTGATTTTCAAAAAACAAAGCGCACATCTTTTATTTGGCTTCACTTGACCGTTCCGGTTATCTGTGCGGGTGTTTTTCTGCTTTATTTCTATAACAGGGAACATGATCCATATCAATTATATCGCACGTATTTTGAGGCGATTGCGATTGCCTTGCCGCTTCTGATTGGAATGGTGTGCGGAATGACGGCTTCATTAGAGGAGCAGGCAGGCCGTTTTCAAGTGCTGTTGGGCGGCACGGCGCCCAAATTAACGGCTTATTTAAGCAAAGTCACACTGCTTCTGTTCATGAACTTGTGTGCGGTATTCTTGGCTATTGGACTCTATGTATTGGGGCTCAAAGTTCTTTTTCATGTGCCGAACCTGACAATCGCCCTTTTTTTAGAGGCTGGGGCATGGCTGGCTGCCGGAAGTGTCACACTTTATTTCATTTATTTTTTGATCAGCTGCATATTTGGAATGGGGGCTTCGATTTTAATAGGAGGGGCCGGCCTTTTAATGACAGCACTGATGAATACGGGATTGGGCGATGTCATTTGGAAATATAATCCCTGGGCATGGGGAATCAGGCTGACAGGGTATAAGGGGATTGACCGATTTGTCCAAATTGATCCGTCTCTGCGTTCTGTTCTAGATGGGGAAATCAAGCAGGGCGCTTTCATCATGGTGTTTGCTATAATAGCTGTATTCGCTCTAAGCATCGTTTGGTTTATCCGCTGGGAAGGAAGAAAAGCTTATGAATAATGAAAAAGGGTGGTCAGCAAGTGGCGAACATTTTGGCAGTAGATGATGAGAAAGATATTCTTGTACTCATACAAAATATTTTGCGCCGCGATCAGCATCAAGTTCATACATTGAGTCAAGTTAGCGCCGAATCTCTCGACGTGTTTTCAGGGTATGATTTAATTTTGCTTGATGTGATGATGCCGGGGATGGACGGATTTGAATTATGCGAGAAAATCCGGCCGCTGGTAGATTGTCCGATCCTGTTTCTTACCGCTAAGACGGAGGAAGAGGCCATCGTTAAGGGCCTCCTGACTGGAGGAGACGACTATATTTCAAAACCCTTCGGCGTTCTTGAGCTCAGTGCGAGAGTAAATGCACACTTGAGAAGGGAAAGGAGAGAGAAACACGAAACTAAACGGGTGATTTCCGGCTTTTTATTTCACTTTGACAGCAAAGAAGTATTTATACATGATCAAAAGCTGAATTTAACAAAAAATGAATTTAAAATATGTGAGCTGTTGGCTCGGCATAAAGGGCGAACCTTTACAAGAGAAGAAATTTATGATCATGTATACGGGCTGGAAGGCAATGCTTTATACTCCACGATAACCGAATTTATCCGCACGATTCGGAAAAAATGCAAAGAACACGATAGAGATCCGATCAAAACGGTATGGGGCGTAGGGTACAGATGGGAATAATCCGTAAAAAAAAGACGCTGCGCAGAGAACTGATCAAATATATGCTCACTTTGAGTTTCAGCCTGATCGCGATCACGGCTGTATATGTTTTGATCAATATGATCGGAATGAATGCAGGGCTGTTTTATCCTGCCAACTATAATGAAATCGAAGCTGAAAAACTTAAGCACAAGCTTCAATCGGCTGAACGGATAACGGAAGACATGATACCCGATACGATACTGTACGCCATACTGGATAAAAAGTCGAAACAAAAGACAGCGGGAAACATGAAAGAAACGAATCTTTCAATTGTACGGAAAAAAATAGAGAGCAGGCCGTATGTCACCTTGAGTCAAAAAGGCTATATGATCATCGAACGCAAAGACGAGTATTGTGTGTTGGAGTATCCTTTGCGCGCTGAGTTTCGGTCTCCCCTGCTGAGACGGCTTCTCCCGAACTATGAGCTGACAAGCTTATGCATCATCATTCTGCTTCTAATTACGGTCGTTTTTGCGGTGACAACCCGATTTGCAAACAGGTTAAAAGGTCATTTTCAAACATTGAACACCATCGCTGAGCAAATTAAAAAACAGAATTTAAATTTCACTCCGGAGTTTTCGAATATTAAGGAATTTGATCATGTGATCAGTTCCCTGATAGACATGAGGAATGCCCTTCAAGCCTCCCTCCACGCCCAGTGGCATTTAGAGAAAACGAAAAAAGAACAGATCGGCGCATTGGCTCATGACATTAAAATTCCAATGACCATTATTAAAGGTAATGCGGAATTGCTGAGCTTATCACCGCAAAATCAAGAGCAGTCGGAATATATCAGATACATACTTGATGCGGGGCAAAAAATCGATCAGTACATTGACCAATTAATCCATTTATCAAAAACGGAGGAAGCATTACATATCGAATATAGAGAAAGTGCTGTGAAACCGTTAGTCGAAAGTGTTCTCAATGATACTGAAGCATACATAGGGAACAAATCGATTGACATTGTGTTGAAAGAACAAAACCTTGAAGGAAAAAAAGCACTGTTTGACAAACAGCTGCTCCATCGAGCGTTGATGAACATCATGACGAACGCCGCAGATTATACACCGGAAGGCGGGAGAATCGATTTTGAAGCTGTGTGTACGGTTGATCAATTGATTTTTACCATCACTGACAGCGGAAAAGGATTTTCTCAAGAAGGCCTGCAGAAAGCTGCCGAGCTTTTTTATATGGAAGATAAAAGCCGGACATCGAATGGACATTACGGTATGGGACTTACCTTTGCGCTTCGTGTTGTCAAGCTTCATCAAGGCGATTTAGTGATTCAAAACGGTGAAGCGGGGGGCGGACAGGTACAAGTGACCATCCCCCTCTGAAACCAGATCATCATCATTCCATATCTCGTCATTCTCATAATCACAAACCTTCCGGCATCATCCGGAAGGTTTTTTCGGTTCTCCCAGTTCCTGTTTCAAATATTGGTACAGCTTTGCATCCGCTTGTTTCAGCGGGAAAGACGCGGTTTTGCAAAGGATGCCGAAGGTTACGCTGATCGGGTCATCGCCGATGAACCGGACAATCGTTCCGGGAGGAGGAGGGGAGACGATGCTTTTCGGAATCAGGGCGACGCCGAGTCCAGCGGCAACATAGTTTTTCAAAGCGGTCATGCTTCCGATCTCCATCGTGTTCATTTGGCTCCCCGGCAGCTCCTGAAACGCGATTTCGACTTTCTTCCGGTAGGTGCAATTGTTGGCCGTGATCAGCAGGCGGTGCTCCCTGAGATCCTTCAGATGGATGCGTTCATTGTTTCCGGCGGGGTGTCCTTCAGGAAGCAGCACTACGAGCTCTTCAGCATATAGCGGTTCAAAATAAAGATCAGTTCCCATTGCCGGAGTCGAACAGACGGCAAGATCCAGGCTGCCTTGAACAAGCCGTTCCCCCAATGCCGACGAGTTGGCGATATCTACGGAAACCCGGATCTTCGGATAATCCGCTAAAAATCTCCCCAAAATCCGCGGCAATTCACAGCTCGCGATCGGTTCGACCGCTCCCAGACGGATATTTCCCGCTTCGCCAAGCAATAAGTCGGCCATATGATGTTGAAGGTGATCCATATTTTTGACAATATGGCTGCTTTCTTCAAAAAAAAGCCTGCCAGCTTCAGTCAGTCGGAATGTTTTCCCCCGCTCGAGCAATCGGATGCCGAGGTCTTCTTCGAGCTTTTTGATTTGCATTGTGACTGTGGACTGCGCATAATTCAGTTCTTCAGCCGCGCGGTTAAAGCTTCCGCAAGCCACGATTTTATGAAACGTTTTTAATGTTTTAAAATCCATCCCGTCACCTCAAGTTCAATAAAATTGAATGAATCCTTCAAATGATTCAATTATACAAAATGATATAACCGTTATACACTATTAAACAATACAAAGGAGGAATGAATATATGCCATTTGTCAGGATGGATCTTTTAAAAGGAAGATCAAAAGAAGAGCTTCGCCGGATCAGCAGATCGGTTCACCAGGCGATGACGGAGACGATCGATGTTCCGGAAGACGATTATTTTCAGGTCATCACCCAGCACGATGAGGAAGAGTTCTTTTTCGATCCCGGCTATTTGAATATCAAACGGACGAAAGACTTGATCTATATTCACATCACAATGAAAGAGAGACCGGTCGAAAAAAAGCTGGCTCTGTATCAACGCATTGCAGAATGTTTACAAAAAAACGCCGGCATTCGCCAAGAGGACGTCATGATCATTGCGGCCGAAAACGTGAAAGAGAACTGGTCGTTTGGGAATGGAACAGCACAGCTTGCATCAGTTGAAAAGGGAGTGGTGAAAAATGGAAATGAAAAATAAAACAGCCCTTGTCACAGGAGGCGGCACGGGGATCGGCAGAGCGGTATCGCTCGCTTTGGCAAACCGCGGCGCGGCGGTTATTGTCAACTATTCGCGTTCCGAAGCGGAGGCTGAAGAGACGGTTGGGATGATTGAAAGTCAAGGCGGCCGCGCGGTCGCGGTGAAAGCCGATGTTTCTAAGATCAGTGAAGTTCAAGATATGTTTGATCGGGCTGTGCACGAGTTCGGCACCGTCGATCTGCTCGTCAACAATGCAAGCATCACCAGGCATATCGAGCTTGATGACTTGGATGGAGCTTCTGAAGAAGTCTGGGATGAACTGTATGCGGTAAATGTCAAAGGGATGTTTTATTGCGCGAGAGCGGCGGCATCTTTAATGAAACAAAATAAACAAGGTGCGATCGTAAATGTCGGCAGCATCGCCGGGCTGACGGGCTCAGGTTCTTCGCTCCCCTATGCCGTGTCAAAAGCGGCGGTCCACGGTTTGACGAAATCATTGGCGCATGCGCTCGCTCCTGATATCAGGGTCAACTGTGTGGCACCTGGCGCTGTATCGACGAGATGGTGGGAGCGGAATGAAGAGAAAATGAAGCGGCTCAGCCAAAAGCTCCCGCTTGAACGGATCGCAGAGCCGGAAGATATCGCCTTGCTCATTTGCGCGCTGCTCGAACAAGAAACGGTTACGGGTCAAATCTTAACGGCGGACTGCGGCCAAACATTATAGCGATTATAAGCCGATTATCCTATTTCTATATGAAACCATTTACCTTATGATGAGTCATATCGAAATAGAAAAAAGAGGGAAGAACGGATGAGACGTTTACAATCGTTAGAAGCCATTGAAAAAGTAAAAAGCGGAGATTATCATGTTTTGCGGGATGCCGAATGGCTCAAGTATCTCGTTTTAACTGAAGAACAAAATGTCAATCTGGAGCGGATATCTTCGCTGGAGCAAATGCCTCAGAATCCCGTGTTTCTTTATGTGGAACAGACGCTCTCCATCTTGGAGAAAGCGGACATTCCTGAGCGGGAAAAAGAAATCATTGAAGAGGTTCTCATATGGAGTGAAACGGCTAAGTGCGGCCAGCCTCATAAAAGAAAGGAATGGCGTGAGAAAGGCTTTCAGCTCGCGATCCATAATATCGGGTCGGCGCAGATTTATGCTGATCGAAGACAGGCGTATATGCCGGCGCGGCAGGATATTGAAGAACTCATCTATATTTTGATTTTGACGCATGGACTCGTCGGACAGTATATCCGCGGGGAAACAAGGTATCGCCAATTCACTCCACTTATCGATTGGATTGAAGCATCCGACCTTCAGCACATCGACATCAGGCGGGTTCTGTACGTTCTGAACAAATGTATCATTGAAGGGGTGTCGCCGGCGCTTTGGGAATCGATTGAACGTGACGTGAAGCGGATAATCGGCCAAATCTGCACAGGAGAAAGAAACAAAGATTGGCCGTTTGCGGAAAGGATCAGAAAACTGCGGGGACAGGCGCTCGATTCCGGCGAAGACAGCAGCCGGTACGAGCGGTTTTTGAGGGAACATGCGGCGGAAGATGCGCTGAGACGCTTCTTTCAGCGGGTCGATTTATGGTATGTGGAATCCGCCTTGTCATCGTTCAGTTTTGAAGAGTTTGTCAAAATCTTTCTGCTCGTGCTTCGTTCTGTCAATCCTTTATCAGTCAAGCATATCAGCTTTGAGCCGCTGATGAAGGACATGTACCGCGATTACCAGGGTGTGCGGCATACGAATGTTTATAAAAAACGGATTATCGAAGCGTGCTTAAAAGAGATGTCGATCAGCGATTTGCTTTACGGCGGGGTGCCTGTAAATAAACACGTTTCGCTTGCTGTGCAGCCGTTTGATCAGGCTTCCGAGATTGTCGGCGTCACGTTTTCGTTTTCGCAGGCCGGACTGAAGCTGATTGAATTTTGCCAGGAAGCGGAGAAATCGCCTTTATATGAACGGGCGATCGTGCTGCTTTATGATTTTTTTGAGTTTCGCAAGGATTCGTTTGACCGGCTGCAAAATGAAGCGGCTTATCTGTCTGATATGAACGGTGCCGAAGATTATAAAAAGAAGATTGCCGATTATGCTGTTGGAGAAAGAATGCTCGACATCGGAGCCGGAGGCGGCGTGATGCTCGATTTGCTGACAGACCAGCATCCTGAAGCAGAGGTCATCGGTATCGATCTTTCCGTCAATGTCATTGAGGAGCTCCAAAAAAGAAAAGTGCGCGAACATAAGCCGTGGCATGTGAAACAGGCTGATGCACTTGATCTTCCTGAGTACTTCGAACAGGAAAGCGTCGACACGATCGTATTTTCATCGATATTGCACGAATTGTTTTCATACATTCCGTATGAAGGAAAACAATTTAATCATCTCGTCATTGCACAAGCGTTAATAAGCTCCTTTGATATTCTGAAGCGGGGAGGCAGAATCATCATCAGGGACGGAATCATGACCGAAAACAAAGAGGAAACGCGGCGGATTCGTTTTAAAGACCCGGATGGAATGAATTTCTTGAAACGGTATGTCCATGATTTTAAAGGGAGAAAGGTGCAAATTCTTGAGGCTGAAAAGGATGCGGCCGTACTGTTTGTGAATGACGCGATGGAATTCCTCTATACATACACTTGGGGAGAAGAAGCCTATCCGCACGAAGTGCAGGAGCAATTCGGCTATTTTACGCCGTCTGAGTTCCGGAGCTGTATTGAGAAAGAGTTGGGGGAACGTGCGAACATTCTTGTGTTCGAACACTATGTGCAGGAAGGGTATGAAGAACACCTTAACCCTAAAATCGAGCTGACAGACCGGCTCGGCCGGCGCGTGCCGCTGCCGGACAGCACTTGTTTTATTGTAATTGAAAAAAAGCACCACTAGGGTGCTTTTTTCAGCGTGTCGACAAACCCTCGCATTTGTTGTCAGGCCTGCGCGTCGGTGCTCACGAAAAGGAGAAGGATCGGCGGCTAACCGCCCAGGCGTCCTGCCTGAACGCCGCCGTCATCACATCCTGTGAAAGTCAGCTCGAATGCTCGGCCTTCCTAGACTGTCAATCACGCTGAAAGGATGATAAAATCCCAAAACTAAGAGCCGTTTTGGGATTTTGTCAACAACTAAAAAAAGCACCACTAGGGGTGCTTTTTTTAGTTGTTGCTTTTAAGGAAGCTTGAGAAGTATTGTTCGGTCTTGTAATTATCAGCATCCATTTTCCATTTGTCATTTTTTGATTTTTCAAGTTTAACTTCAACGGTTTTCTCACTTGAAGTCGCCTCTGCTTTTTTGATTTCTTCACTCATGATGTCAATCGCAGGATTGATCAATTCATCTCGGGACATGAAGTTTTTGCCGCTGTCTTTCACATAGTCTTCCAGTCTTTTCTTCACTCTCTTTTGGACATCTGAATTATCGATTGGTGTAACGGTTGCTTCGACAGTTGCTTCATCGCCTGAAATTGATTTTGTAACTGCTTTGACTTTGGATTTTTCTTGATAAGCGTTTTGGATGGCGCTGATCAGTTTATTCAATTTCTTTTTATCGACATCTTCTTCATCATAATATCCTAAAGAGCGAACGATTGATTTTTGAGCGCCTTCAAGGTAATCAGTGACGACTTCACGCTTGTTTTCGTCGATTAGTTTATCAAAGTTATTATTGTCTTTGCCGAAAATCGTTACGTCTGTGTAAGCCAGCAAAGCTTTTGCCGGATCTTCAAGTTTTTTGGCCGTTTTCAGCAAATCATCGCTGCCGCCGTCAATCTCGAATTTGACAGGATCGGCTTTGTTTTCACCGTACATGTCAGGTGTGTATTCAAGCTGAAACTTTTTGCCCTTTTCAACGATGTAATAGATATTTCCGTCGACTTCCTTGTCAGAATTCAGCGTAGAAGAGCTAAGTCTCTTGTTTCTTTCATCATATACGCTGACGTCCGACATTTTTGAGTCGCCTTCGTAAAGGCTGAATTGGCTTTTATCAACCATCAATGGTTCTTTTCCTGTATTTTTAACGGAAACATTGATCTTTAGTATAAGTTCATTTTCGTGCAGGTTTGTTGACGAATCATCCGGAAGCGTATATTCGGAGCTTAAGATTTTAACTTCTGCATTATCTGCTTTTTTCGTATCTTCTTTCTCTCCGCTCGCACTTTTGCTGCCTCCGCAGGCTGTTGACACGACTGCTACAATCATCAAAAGCATCATCAGAAAAAACTTTTTACTTCGCATGGTCTGTCTCCTTTTTTATTAATTTTTTTCAATGTTATGTAAATGAAAAGAATGAGATGGTCAGGGTAAAAAGGCCCTTCAATGGGACAAACCTTACTCAAGTCCCGGTCATTTCATTTATCTAACAGTGAAAATTTGATTATAATTCTTTCTTTTTCCTTAGTTTCTTTAAAAAAACAGAAACAACATCACTCATTTTAAGGTTTGAAGAATCAATAATAAATAGGTGTTAAATACTAATTTTGGTCAATGTTTTGCAAGATTAGGCATGTTTTCAAACTTTGTGTAGTATTAAGAGCCTAAAACTAATGACTTACAATTCGATGTATTTTATTGAGGTTTACCCATTTTTTACTTTGGACAAGACAAGTCAGAACAGGTGAAAAATATAAGTATTTGGTTTGGGATCCGCCCTTTTGTTGATGAATTTTGAAATTGGGTCGTGGTGGATAAAAAGTCCCGTTTTCGGGTTTCCTTAACCTGAGCTTAAAATTTAGTAGATCGATCGTCGCAGAAACGCCGGTTTTGATGGTTTATGGCTTTTCTATGGTCAGGGAGATGGAGGTTTTTATGGGGAATGCAGCCGGGGGCTCCGGCTGCATATTGGAGACCCGGATTTTTACTTAATCCCGATTATCATGGCGATAACAATTGCGGCAGCGCCGATAATGATCCAGCCTGCGATCAGCTTCCAGACAAACTTGACCCAGCGTTCATAAGAGACGCCTGCGATTGACAGCGAAGCCATCAATACACCGGAGGTCGGGATGATGGAGTTGGTGATTCCGTCTCCGTATTGATACGCGAATACGGCAATCTGGCGTTCGAATCCCAATAAATCGGCGAGCGGAGCCATAAGCGGCATCGTTGTGGCTGCCTGTCCGCTTCCGGATGGAATAAATGTGTTAATCACGATTTGCACGGCGAACATGCCGATGGCGCTGATTTCGTTCGGAAGTGAGCTGATGGCTGAAGCAAGGCTGTTGATGATCGTATCGATAATATGTCCGTTTTCCAATACGATGACGATGGCACGGGCGAAGCCGACAATCAGCGCTCCGTATACAACCTGTTTCATACCGTCGACAAATGAATGGAAGGTATTGTTGATGCCGAGTCCTCCCGCAAGGCCGGCGGCAAAGCCGATAATGAGAAACCCGGCCGACAGCTCGCTTAAAAACCACCCCCATTGAAATACACCGAACATATTGATGGCGAAGCCCAATGCTGTAATCAGCAGGACGAGGCCGTGTCTTCCGGTGAAAGAAAGGTCGGCGTGTCCTGTGGCAGTCTCTTCATTCATCTCTGTTTCACTTCCATTCATCAAACCGGTATTTGGGTGCGCTTTGACTTTTCCGGCGTACCGCATCACATAAAAAATGGAGAAACCGAGCATGGCGGCATAAACGGCCAATCTATAACCGATGGCGCTAAACACAGGGACTTCCGCAATTGTCTGTGCGATTCCGACTGTGAACGGGTTCAGCATGCCGCCGGTGAATCCTGCTGCCGCGCCAAGGGAAATCATCGCCAGCCCGGTCATTGAATCATAGCCAAGCGCTCTTGCAACAGCGATGCCGATCGGAATAAAAATAATCGTCTCTTCAGACAAACCGATCGTTGCGCCTCCGATGGAAAAGACGAACATGGTGACGGGAATCAGGAGGAAGCCGCGTTTCTTCAAGCGCTGCACCAGCACATGAACACCTGCACGAATCATGCAGGTCTGATGAATGATGCCGAAAGCTCCGCCTATTAAAAAGATGTAAAAAATAATATCCGCCGATTGAATCATGCCTTCCGGTATGGCTTTAAACATCTCGAAAAAACCGACCGGACCGGCGTCAGTCTGTTTGTAGCTCCCTTGCACGATAACCGTTCGGCCGTCTTCTTCAACCCGCTTAAATTCTCCTGATGGAATGAAGTATGAAGCCAGTGCAGCTAAAATGATAATGAAAAAAATCAATGCATAAGTATGAGGGAAGCGCAGTTTTGTTTTCTGGGAGGTGCCATTGCTCATTCCGTTCGTCTCCTTTATAATGTATTAATATTCATATAATTATATATTTAAACATTTTGAGGATATGAGCTTTACTTTGTCAACCCTGGAAAAGAACTTTCGGTAATAGAGAAGGGAGAACCGTTATGAAAAAACAAATTGAGAAAGAGATTGAACATATTCGTGACGAGCTGCTGCATATCAGCCAGTATATAGGCAATCATCCTGAACTGGGGCATGAAGAATTCAAAGCTGCGAAGATTCTGTCCGAGGAGCTGAAAAAACACGGTTTTCAGGTGGAATTAGGAACATGCGGCCTTGCGACGGCGTTTACGGCCGAATTTGACAGCGGCCGTCCCGGCCCTGCCATCGGGTTTATGGCTGAATATGATGCATTACCTGACCTTGGCCATGCCTGCGGGCACAATTTGATCGGCACGATGGCGGTCGGCGCCGCAATCGGCGTCAGCAAAGTCATCGCATCGTGCGGAGGGAAAGTGTATGTTTACGGAACGCCTGCTGAAGAGACGAAAGGCGGAAAAGTAACCATGGCCGAACAAGGGGTTTTTGATCACTTGGATGCCGCTATGATGGTTCATCCGTATTGCAGGCATGAAAAAAGCGGGACATCGCTGGCGATGGATGCGATTCAATTCGAATTCTTCGGAAAGGCCTCGCATGCGGCGGGAGCGCCTCACGAAGGAATCAATGCGCTCGATGCCGTCATTCAGACATTCAACGGCATTAATGCGCTCAGACAGCACATTCTCCCTGATGCCCGGATTCACGGGATTATTCCGGAGGGAGGGAAAGCGGCAAATGTTGTACCGGATTATGCGGTTGCTCAGTTTTATGTCAGAGGAACGGAACGGGCTTATGTCAATGAACTGCTCGATAAAGTGAAAAATTGTGCAAAAGCAGCCGCACTTGCGACTGGAGCCCGGCTTGAGAGCTCTTTTTACGAGCTGTCTTACGATGATTTGAAAACAAATGAAACGCTGTCAGACGCTTTTACACAAAACATGATCGAGTTGGGCGTCGATCCCGATTCGATTCATGAAAAAGCGGACGGAGGAGGTTCGGTTGATATGGGGAATGTCAGCCAGGTCGCACCTTCCATTCATCCTTATGTAAAAATTTGCGATGAGCCGTACGCGTGCCACACACCCGAGTTTCGGGAGGCAGCCATGAGCAGCCAAGGGTTCGAAGGCTTAATGCTCGGCGCAAAATCTATGGCATTCACCGCCTATGATGTGCTCACCAATGAAGAGCTGCTGAAAAAAGTAAAGGAAGAGTTCAACCTTTTAAAACAATAGAAGGTCCAAAGAGGGAAACGAGGTTTCCCTCTTTTTTAATGAGAAAAAAACAGAGAAGAAAATCTAACACATGAATAGACAGCGAATGATGGCATTTTAAACTGGTATGAAAGAGAGGAAGAAAGAGAAAATACATATATATTAGCGGAATTCGCAGCAGGGAGAGATCAAAACATGACGAAAAAACGAATGTTATTTATTGTGTTAGGCTTATTGCTTTTAATTAATGCCGGGTGCTCCGGTTCAAGCGAATCTCAAAATGAAACAATGGTCCGGGCGAAAACTGAAACTGCGTCAGTTAAGACTGCCCAAGGAAATGAGCGTCTGCCCAACATAAGAATTTTGGCTACAGGGGGGACGATTGCCGGAGAGAATCAGTCCAAAACGTCGACGACCAATTATAAAGCGGGCGCAGTCGGGATTGATACGCTCATTGAAGCCGTTCCGGAAATGAAGGATATCGCGAATATCAGCGGAGAACAAGTGGAAAACATCGGCAGCCAGAATATGACCAACAAAACGCTCCTGAAATTGAGCAAGCGCGCAGCGAAGCTTTTAGCTTCCGATGATGTCGATGGAATTGTCGTCACTCACGGAACGGACACCTTGGAGGAAACAGCTTATTTTTTAAACCTCGTCCTCAAAAGCGATAAACCCGTCGTTGTGGTCGGATCCATGCGGCCTTCCACAGCGATCGGAGCCGACGGACCTGCCAACCTGTACAATGCCGTAAAGGTCGCTGCGAGCAAGGAAGCTCACGGGAAAGGAACCATGGTGGTGCTGAATGACCGGATTGCTGCTGCAAGATATGTGACGAAAACCCATACGACAGCTCCTGACACTTTCAAGTCGGAAGAAATGGGTTACCTCGGCAATATTGCCGACGACATCTATTTTCATAATGACATCACGAAAAAGCATACGAAAGATACCGATTTTAATATTTCCAAGATCAATCAGCTTCCTCAAGTCGACATCATATACGGGTATCAAAACGACGGGTGCTATCTGTTTGACGCTGCAATCAAGGCGGGAGCGAAAGGCATTATCTATGCAGGAAGCGGAAACGGTTCAGTTTCCGACGAGGCGAAAAAAGGTGCAGTCGCAGCGGTGAAAAAAGGGGCGGCAGTCGTGCGTTCCACACGCACCGGCAGCGGGGTCGTCACGCCCAACCCTGATCTTGAAAAGGAAAACATATTGGCTTCCAACTCTTTGAACCCGCAGAAAGCCCGGATTTTGCTGATGCTGGCGCTGACCAAAACAGATGATCCTAAAAAGATCCAGTCCTATTTTGATGAATATTGACGAGAAGCCGCCGGGGAACCCGGCGGCTTAAGCGTGTCGACAAACCCTCGCATTCGTTGTCAGGCCTGCAAGGGTTGCGGGTCACGCTGAAAAGATGACAAAATCACAAAACTATAAGTCGGTTTGGGATTTTTACAGGTCGAGCGCTAAACGGATCATATCGATGCAGCGCATGCCGTTTTCATATATCGGTTTCTCGTAATGTCTCAGGAAAAAGTCGCGGTCGATGCCGGTGATTCTAAATCCGCATTTTTGATAGAGCGCCAGCTGGCCGATGCTTGAATTCCCGGTTCCGATTTCAATCGTCTTAAATCCTTGTGATTTTGCTGTTTCAATCGCATGCATAACCAATTGTCTGCCGATTCCTTTTCCCTGCAGATCTTCTTTGACGGCGATATTGACGAGCTCGGCTGTTTCAGGTCTCGTCGGCAGCAGCACATAGACACCGGCAATCCGGCGGTCGATTTCTGCTGTATAGCATTGTCCCCGTTTGAGATAATCGATAACCAGTTTTTCGGAAGGGTCTGCCGTCAACAGTAAATCAAGCGGCGGCTCATGTTCCGGATGCAACCTCCGAATATTCATTTCATTCATCTCCTTGTTGATCTAAACTGAAAACATTGAAATCCCCAAAAGGCTCATGCACAATAGTAAACACAAGCGAACAGTAAAGTGAGGTACTGATATGAATATATCTGACTATATGAAGCATGACGCAGTTGCTTTATCTAAGCTTATCAAACATGGGGAAGTAACGGTGAACGAATTAATCGACGCTGCTTTTTCCCGCCTTGAAGAAGTCAATCCAGAACTGAATGCGGTCGTTCGGACGAGAAAAGAGCAAGTCAAAAATGAATGCAAACAGCTCGATATCAGACAGCAGCCGTTTGCCGGGGTGCCGATCCTTTTAAAGGACATCTCCCAAGCGTTGAAAGGGGAGCCTCTTACAGCCGGCGCCAAGCTGCTTTCATCTTATCAACCAAAGCGCGATTCGAATTTCGTTGCTAAATTGCGCGGCGCCGGTTTTTTAATTCTCGGCCAAACGAATACGCCCGAATACGGATTGAAAAATATTTCTGAGCCTGAATTATACGGGCCGTCGCGAAATCCTTGGAACGCCGATTATTCACCCGGTGGTTCAAGCGGCGGTTCCGCTGCTGCGGTGGCGGCCGGAATCGTTCCCCTTGCAGGGGCCAGTGACGGGGGAGGCTCCATCAGGATTCCCGCTTCCTTTACCGGGCTATTCGGTCTGAAGCCGACCCGGGGCAGAACGCCTGTAGGACCGGGCGTCGGGCGGCAATGGCAGGGGGCATCGATCGATTTTGTATTGTCACGTACGGTCAGGGACAGCGCTGCGCTCCTTGATATTCTGCAAACCGTTCAGCCTGAAGCCGCTTTTCAAACGCCTTTATTTCCGGGGCATTATGAAGAGGATATGAAAAAAGGGCTGGAGCGCCCTTTGAAAATCGCATTTTCTGTAGAATCACCTGTCGGAACGCCTGTCAGTGATGAAGCCAAACAAGCCGTTCGCCGCACCGTTCAATGGCTGGAAGCGCAGGGACACCGCGTCGAAGAGCAGACGAACGGCGTTGACGGACTCCGGTTAATGGAGAACTATTATTTAATGAACAGCGGCGAAATTTCCGCGATGATTCTGGGAATGGAAAAAACGCTTGGAAGAGCGATCACTGTTCAGGATGTTGAAATTGTCACATGGGTGCTTAATGAAGCAGGCAAAAAAGTGTCGGCAGCCGAATTTACGGCAAGCCTTGCTTCCTGGGATCGAGCAGCTGCACAAATGGCGGCGTTTCATGAGACCTATGATCTGTATGTGACCCCGGCAACGGCTTACCCCGCTCCAAAGGTCGGCGAGCTTACGCATACCGAAAAAGAAGCCGAAGCGCTCCTGAAGGTGAGTGAGCTGGAAAAAAACGAGCAGCAGTCGCTAATTTATCAAATGTTTTTGAAAAGCTTGACATATACACCATTCACACAGCTTGCCAACTTAACCGGACAGCCTGCAATGAGCGTCCCGGTCCACCTCACAAATGAAGGTTTGCCGCTGGGCGTTCAAGTGACGGCTCCGAAAGGAAAGGAACATTGGCTGCTTCGCACCGCACATCTATTAGAGCAATCAGACTTATGGATCGGAATGAAAGGCAATCCGATGTTTGGCAGTCTGTAACCGTATAAAAGAAGACCGGCCGTTAATCAGGCCGGTCTTCTTTTGTGTCGTACAGTTTTTCAAGCTCGTCAACCAATGTTCCGACATACGCAACTGCCCGGCGGATCGGTTGATCCGTCGACATGTCAACACCGGCGCGTTTCAACAGGTCCAGCGGCTTCATTGTACCGCCTGCTTTTAAAACGTTCAGCCATCTCTCCACGGCAGGGCGGCCTTCTTCTTTGATCTGCTGCGAGACGATCGTCGATGCTGTCAGCCCGGCTGAATAGGTGTAAGGGTATAACCCCATGTAATAGTGCGGCTGACGCATCCATGTTAAACCTGCTCCTTCATCAAGCTTTACTCCGCTGCCCCAGAATTCGGACAGCACGGCAGTGGTTTGTTCAGACAGTACGGAGGCGGTAAGTGCGCATCCTTGTTCGGCGAGTTCGTAGACTCTCCGCTGATATTCCCCCTCAAGTAAATGGGTGACGAAATTGTGGTAATACGTGCCCATCAGCTGGTTGATGACCCAGCGCTTAATTTTCGGGTCATTTGTTTTGGAAAACAAATGCTGGGCGAGGAGCATTTCGTTCATTGTAGAAGGCGCTTCAATGAAATATAAAGACGGTCTGACGTTCATGATGCGCTGCTTGCGGTTTGCCAAGTAGAAATGCCCGGCATGACCGAGTTCATGGGCAAGGGTAAAGGCGTCCCGCATCGTATCCGTCCATGTCATCAAAATGAAGGGATGCACCCCGTAAGGACTTGAACAAAACGCACCCGTGGATTTGCCGATGTTGTCAGCGAGATCAACCCACCGCTCAGTCAAGGCGGTTTCCATGACTTCCGCGTACTCCGGCCCCATCACTTGTAAAGCGTCTAAGATCATGCGGCTAGCCTGTCCGTAAGTCGTCTTTGGACTGAAGTCGTGATCGAGCGGAGCCTGCAAATCGCAGAAGCGCATGTCGTGAAGGTCTAATACGCGTTTTTTCAAGGCGGCATATTTGCGCATATGAGGTGCAAGTTCGTTTTTAATCACATCAAGCTGGTTGTGGTACATTTCGAGCGTGACGTTTTGCGGCTGAAGAAGCATGTGGGTGGCGGATTGATATCCGCGCAGCCTTGACATGCCGACCTGTTTTTTGACTTCTGTTTCATAAACGGCGGCAATCGTATTTTTGTATGTTTGAAGGGTATTTGTAAAGGAGTCAAATGCGGTTCTGCGAATATGGGCATCAGGAGAGAACATGTATTTCCCTTCATATAACGCGAACGAATTGGCCAGCTCATTGCCGTTCCGGTCCTGAATCGGTGAAAATTGCATATCCGCAAGCTTCGCCATCCCGAAAATTTTGTACGGTGCATCATGCACTTCGCCTAAAACGGCTAACGCTTCTTCTGTTTCCGGAGCAAGCTTATACGGCTTGCGCTCCATGATCTCGGTCAGCATGTTGCTGAAAGGCTCCAATCCTTTCTCACTTTTTATGTACATCTCCACTTGATTTTCGGGGAATTCGAGAATTTCCGATTGGATAAATGAAAGCCCGGCGTTTAGTTTTGCTTGTAGCGCGGCCATCCTTGAAGCGTCGGCTTGGTTGACGGGGTTTGTCAAATCTTCGGATTTTCTGAGGTGAGTATAGGCGGCGGCCCGGACCAGGCGCTCTAGCAGTTTCTCCTGCAGCATTAAACAATCGAGCAACACGTCACCTCCTTCGTGAAGCCTTCCTTTAAATGAGCCGATGGATACGAGATCTTCCTCAATTTTCACAAGTGCGTCTTCCCAATCTTCATAAGAAGAAAATAAATCAGTAAGATTCCAAGTCAGTTCCTGCGGCACCTCAGAGCGCTTCGGTCTTTTTTCTGCCACTTTTTCCAATGTACAGCCTCCCCTTGAAAATATTTCGTGTTTCTAATTAATTATATAAAAGACGGCAGCAGAATGAAATAAAAAACGACGGCTTCTAATGAAACCGTCGTAAATCGCCCGCTTATTGAGCATTGCGGTTTCGTCCGCCCATGCTTCTCATGACAAGGCTGACGATGAAAATCAAAATGATCGCACCGATCAGGGCCGGAATGATATTAAATCCGCCGATCGTCGGACCCCAGCGTCCCAAAATCATGGAGCCGAGCCATGAACCGATAAATCCCGCGATAATATTTCCAATGATTCCTCCTGGTACGTCACGTCTGATAATGAGGCCGGCCAGCCAGCCTAAAATTCCGCCGATGATCAATGACCAAATAAATCCAAACATTGAACAATACCTCCTTGTTTTTTAGACATTTTCAGCCTTATACCTATCTTTTGGAATGCGAGAATAAATATACAATTTTTTTCTAAATGAAACCATTAGGGCGAACAAACGTATGGAATACGGACACCTGGAACAGGCATAAGACGCTTAAATCAAGAGAGGAGGGTAAAATGAGACAGCCTATAAAGGAATTAAAAGACTTTCGGGCATTTGCCCTGGAAAAGATGAATGAGTGGAACGTTCCCGGAGCCGCTGTTGCAGTCATTAAGGAAGACGAGATCATCATGGCGGAAGGGTTTGGATTCAGGGATAAAGAACGGAAATTAAAAGTAAACCCGGAAACGGTATTTGCGATCGGCTCTGCTTCCAAGGCATTTACAACGGCGGCGATGGCGGTTTTGGCTGATGAAGGGAAAATGGAATGGGACAAGCCGGTAAGGGAATATCTCCCGGAGTTTAAGATGTATGATCCGGTGGCAACCGAACGGATGACGCCCCGTGATCTGGCGTGCCATCGTTCGGGCCTCCCAAGACACGAAATGATGTGGTACAATTCCTCCTTTTCAAGGGAAGAGCTTTTCAGACGGATCCGCTACCTTGAGCCGAATCTGGATTTTCGATCAAAATGGCAGTATCAGAACCTGATGTACATGACGGCCGGTTATCTTGCAGGAAGAATAGCGGGAACGACTTGGGAGGAGTTTGTTCATGAGCGGATTTTCAAACCTTTGCATATGACATCGAGCAGCTTTTCGGTCGAAGATATGCAAAAGCTTTCCGATTTTGCCTTTCCATATCAAGAGAAAAACGGAACAGTTGAAAAAATTCCTTTTCGCAATATCGATGTGATCGGGCCGGCTGGATCAATCAATTCCAATGCCTTGGATATGGCAAATTGGGTGCTGCTTCAGCTTGGCAGCGACAAATTCAGCGGTGTTCTATCAGAGGGAAGCCTTCATGAGCTGCATACGCCTTGCATTTCCTGCGACTCCATTCTTAAAGCGAAGGAACTTCCTGTCTGCAGCTATGGGCTCGGCTGGTTTGTTGAACCGTACCGGGGCCTTCATATGATTCATCATGGCGGAAATATTGACGGTTTTTCATCGCTTGTGGCTTTCATGCCTTATGAAAAAATCGGGATTGCCATTTTGACAAATATGAATGGCAGCTTTCTCCCAAATGTTCTGGCGTACAATATTTTTGACCGCTTGCTTGGATTGGAAGAGATCGATTGGAACGGCCGTCTGAAAGGCGAGGCGGAAAAAATAATGAAAGCGGCTTTAGGGGTGGATCGAAACGCGGATCTTACCAAAATTGAAGGAACGAAGCCTTCTCATGCCCTGAAGGACTACACAGGTGTATACGAGCACCCCGGCTACGGAGAAATCAAAATAGAGCTTAAAGACGGTATGTTACAGGCGCTCTTCAATTCGTTTGCGATGCCTTTGAAGCATTATCATTACAATATATTTGAGATGAAAATGCCGCTCACGGAGATGGCGATGCTCTCATCTTTCAGCGCTGATATACACGGGCATATCAGCCGCCTTTCCGTACCGTTTGAAATGGCGGAAGGCGCTGGAGAAATCGAATTTGTCAGGAAGCCGGATCAGCAGTTGTACGATTCTGAATTTCTTGCTTCTTTAACTGGCGAATATGCATTGGAAGACGGAACAGATGTCGTTGTGTCATTCAGAAACAATCGGACGCTCTGGGTTTCATTGCCCGGTCAGCCTGATTACGAACTTGAGCCTTACCGTGAGTTGACATTTCAAATCAAAAATCTGCCTGGTTTCAGCGTCCGGTTCGAAGCCGGCGATTCCGGACAGGTAACAGGTTTGCGCTTCATCCAGCCGAATGGAGAATTTCCTGCTGTCCGGAAATAGCAGCAGAAGACATATTTCGATTTATTTCCCGAGAAATATACAGGTGTGAGCCAGTCTGGTCACTCCAGGACGGCTTCCAGTAATAAATCCGCCAGATGAACGGCTCTCATTCGGTTTGAAAGCCCCGCTCGTTCAATGCCGAGCTTCATTTGCAGCAGACATCCGGGATTAGCTGTAACGATCGTAGCGGCCCGGGTCGCTGCTGCTGCTTCCATTTTTGTATCGAGAATTTTCATCGACATTTCGGATTCGACAATGTTATAAATACCGGCTGATCCACAACAGCTTTCGGCATTTTTCATTTCCTTGAATTCAATGCCGTTGATGCTGCGAATAAGGCGTCTCGGCTCGGCGGAGGTGTTCATGACATTTCGCAAATGGCACGAATCTTGGTAGGTGACGATTTGCTGCGGCAGTTCAAGGGATCGCTGATCAAAGTTCAGCTCCAACAGGACGGAAGAAAAATCTTTCAGTTTCCCTGTAAAAGCCGCTGCCCGTTCCCGCCATTCAGAGTCATCTTTCAGGAGATGATCATATTCCTTTAAAAATGCTCCGCATCCCCCTGCATTTGTCACAATAAAGTCCGCGTGTGAATCCTCGAATGCCTGAATATTTCGCTTTGCGAGCAGGGCGGCCTCAGACTTTTCGCCGCTGTGTCCGTGGAGGGCGCCGCAGCAGGTCTGAATTTCGGGAATGATGATCTCGCAGCCGGCCAGCCGAAGCAGCTCGATGGTTGCCATATTCGTATCTAAAAACAACGTATCCATGAGGCAGCCCGAGAAAAAGGCGGCCCGTTTTTTTCTCTTTCCGATCGCAGGGAGCAGGTGCGGCCGTTTTTTCAGCTGTTTCATATTGGGAACTTTCGGCAAAACCGCCTCCATTTTCGCGAGATGGTCCGGCAAAAGACGAAGTAAGCCCGATTTGCGAATCACGTTTTGTATGCCGGAACACTGATACACGCCGAGTATTCCAGTCAGCGCCCTGATTCTGTTTTGATGGGGGAAAAGCCCTTTGAATACCGCGCGGCGAAGCACTTTAACCGGAAGGGTGTGTTTTTTGTTCTGCTGAATAATATCTCTCGCTTCTTCAAGCAAGCGCCCGTAGTTTACGCCTGACGGACATACAGGTTCACAAGCCCGGCAGCCGAGGCAAAGCTCCAGTGACCGTTCGACATCCTCATCAGGCTCGATCGTCCCGTCGACGACCGCTTTCATGAGCGCGATCCGTCCACGCGGTGAATGGCTTTCCTGAAAACCGGATTCGATATAGGTGGGGCATGACGGCAGACAAAAGCCGCAGCGCATGCAATTCAGCAGCTCTTCCTCGTCCATTCGTTGTTTAAACTGCTGTTCAATGACCTTTCTTTCGTTAGCTGTCGTCATTTTGTCACCACCACCCGCTTGCGGGAGTCTTTCGCAAATATCTTCCCGGGATTCATGATGCTGTTTGGATCCAGCGCCTGTTTTACCGCCTTCATGGCAGCGATTCCCGCTTTGCCCAGCTTCAGTTCCAAATAGGGGGCTTTCATTTCGCCGACCCCATGTTCTCCGGTGATTGTTCCTCCCAGTTCAACCGCTTTTTTAAATATGTCTTCAAAAGCCTGTTCGACCCGTTTCATTTCTTCGCTGTTTCTGACATCTGTCGTACAGGTCGGATGAAGGTTGCCATCGCCTGCGTGCCCGAATGTGCAAATCGATATTTGGTGCTTTTCGGCGATCGTATTAATCGCTTTTACCATTTCGGCAATTTCAGAGCGCGGGACCGTGGCATCCTCCAGAATGGTCGTCGGCTTTAAACGGGCTAAAGCGGAAAGTGCGGTGCGGCGGGCCTCCCGAAGATTTTCCGCTTCAGATTCTGTTTGCGCGGTTTGAACGGACACAGCATTTCCTTTTTTGCAAATCTCTTCAATCACGGCAATGTCACGGCGGACTGCTTCCTCGGTGCCGTCCTGTTCGATCAGGAGAACCGCTTTGGCATGGACGGGAAGGCCGATTTTCGCGAAGTCTTCGATCACCTGAATCGTGGGCTGATCGAGAAATTCGAGCGTCGTTGGAATGATTTTGTGTGCGATGATATTTGAAACCGTTTGGGCTGCAGAGTCGATATCTTGATAGAGGGCGAGGACGGTTTTTTTTGTTTCGGGTGCCGGGATCAGTTTTAATGTCGCTTCAGTAATGATGCCGAGCGTTCCTTCAGAACCGATGAAAAGACGCGTCAAATCATAGCCGGCAACGTCTTTTGCGAGCTTGCCGCCGGTGCGGATGATGTCCCCGTTTGCGAGAACGATTTCAAGCGCCATGACATAATCGCGGGTCACTCCGTATTTCAGTCCGCGGAGGCCGCCCGAGTTTTCATTGATGTTGCCGCCGATTGTCGAGATCTTCATCGAGCTCGGATCGGGCGGATAAAATAATCCCTTTTCTTCAGCGGCGTGAATTAAATCAAGCGTGATCACGCCGGGCTGAACGGTTATTGTTAAATTTTCTTCATCAATTTCTAAAATTCGATTCATATGCTTAAACAGGAGGACAATTCCTCCTTCAGTCGGGCATGTGCCGGCGCAAAGGTTTGTACCTGAACCTCTCGGCACAATCGGAATGCGGTGCGTGTTGCAGATTTTCATGATTTGCGATACTTCTTCTGTGCTGCGCGGGGCTATGACCGCGTCAGGCATCGATTGAAACTGGGGTGTCGCATCATAAGAATAGACGAGCCGTCCGGCGTTCGAATCGTCATAATTGGCAGAGCCGACAATTTCAATCAACTGGGATTTCACTTGTGAGGAAATCATGTATGATCACATCCTTTACCAATTATTATACAAAAACAAACGCTTTCAAAAAATCATTCTTTTAAACTTCAAAAAAAAGAACCCGTTTTCAAAGAAAACGCGGTTCTTTGCAGGAGGCATCAGGTTGCAAGGCTGATTGCCTGATTCAGCACTTTTGCTCCGTCCATCATTCCATAAGCCATTTGATCAATGACGGCCACGGGCGTATGATACGGCTCAGCACGTTCTGTCACTTGCCCTTTTAAATACCTGACCTGCGGACCAATCAGTATCACATCAATTTCATCCAGATGGCTTGGCAATTCTGCCTCTGCATATGCATTAATTTCGGCCTTCAATGAACGGTTTTTCGCTTCTTCCCGCATTTTTTTCACCAATATACTCGTAGACATTCCGGCTGAACATACAAGTGCGATCTTCATTTTTCTCTTCCTTTCTGAAGCTCTTGATATAAATGAATCATTTCTTTCGCCAAATCTTTTACAGTCATGGCTGTCATTAAATGGTCCTGCGCATGGATTAATAATAGATTGGGTGAAAGGCCTTCGCCTTGTGCTTCTTTTTGCAGAAGGCGGGTTTGAGCCTGATGCGCTTGGCTCAGCTCCGATTCTGCTTCTTGTATTTTTTGATATCCGGCTTCGCATTCGTGTTGTTTCACAAGCTGCAATGCTTCCATTGCAGAAGAACGCGCATTTCCGGCGTGAAGGATGATTTCAAATGAGACCTGTTCCAATTGAAGTGTATCTGCCATAACATTCACTCCTTACTTATTCGTTTTCTGTCTGGTGCAAGGCGGAACGTTCTGCCGCTTTTATAAACGGGAGGTAGAGCAGGGTGGCCAGCACCAGGTTGAAGATTTGCAAAAAGACTCCCCGGACTGATCCTCCGGTGACAAGATAACCGCTGACAATCGGCGGCGTCGTCCACGGAAGGATCGCGACAGTTTTCGGGACGAGACCGGAAGCCAAAGCGACATATGACGTAATCGTTAAAATCAACGGAATCAAGATAAACGGAATGAACATGATCGGGTTTAATACAATAGGAAGGCCGAACAGAACGGGCTCATTGATGTTAAAAAGGCCGGGTGCGAGAGACACCTTTCCGATCGTTTTGTAGTGCTTCGATTTCACGGCAATTAAAATGCCGGCAAGCAGAGCCAATGTCGTTCCCGATCCCCCCATAAATACGTAAGAATCGAAGAAAGGCTTTGTCACAATATACGGCACTTCAAAAGCGCTCATTCCTTGCGAGAATAAGTGTTGATTTTCCTGAATGAGCGGGAGGTAGACGGATTCCATGATCGGCCCGAGGATGTTTGTTCCATGCAATCCAAAGAACCAGAGCAAATGATTCAAGAAAGTGAAAATCAAGGCTGACCCAACCGTGTTGGAAAGACCTTGAAGCGGCTCTTGAATCGTGCTGAAAACAAGCTCATGGATGCTTTGTCCCGAATAATGAACAATCAGAGCATTACATAGCCCGGCAGTGGATAAGATGACGGCAGCCGGCAATAGAGCATTCAAGGATTTTGTGACGCCGTCAGGCACCCCTTCAGGCATTTTGATTTTCAATTTCTCATTTTGGGAAAACAGCCGGAAGACTTCCGTCGACAGCAAAGCCACGATTAAGCCGACGAACAGGCCTTGTGCTCCCAGCCAAGTCATTGAGAAGCCAAAGTCTTCAGTGGTCGGCGTAAGCACGGCGAATGCGCCAATCCCGATTAATGCGGCAGACAGGCCATCTGTGTGATAGGACTCGGCCAGCTTGAAGCTGACAGCCGCAACGGCTAAAAGGCTCAACAGAGCAAAAGAGCCATTCCATATCGCCCCGCCGACAGCGGTCCATCCCTCGCCGAAAAGGCCGGTCATAAAGTTTTGAAACGCCGGTATTGGAAAATTATTAACCAGGATGGCGAGGGAACCGATGATGATAAGCGGCATAATGGCGATGAATCCGTCGCGTATTGCAATCAGGTGTCTTTGGGAACCGATCCTTCCGGCGATCGGCATGATGTTTGCTTCGATGAATGCCATCATTTTATTTTGTTTCATGTGCACGGACCTCCTCAAAAAATTGCGGGAGGTAACGTTTATGCGCCTCGAGCATTTCATCCAGTACCTTTTGCGCTATGTGATCGGAAGAGACCAACGGATTGGTAATCATGGCTGAATATGCCGTATTGTAGTCGCCGGTGACCGCAGCTTCAATCACTAATTGTTCAAATTTTTTCATCAGGCAGATCGGCCCGCTGATGGCAGCAGGCAGTTTTCCGACGGTCAGAGGAATCGGTCCGCTTTTTGTAATGACACTGTTGACTTCGATCACCGCATCATCGGGAAGGTCTGGTATGCTTCCTTTATTCAGTGTGTTCACGGTCTGAATATCCATTGAATGATGATAAAGCGAGTTCATTAATGAGCAGGCTGATTCACTATAGTAAGCCCCGCCGCGGCCTTCCAGTTCTTTAGGTTTCTCGTGAATCTCAGCGTCTTTGTATTTCTCAAACAGCTGCCGCTCCACTTCCATGACGGTTTCCGCTCGCGTTCCGTTGTTATTGTACGCTTCGATATCTTTTGCGAGTGCCTCTTCATGTTGATAATAGTACTGATGGTACGGGCTCGGAAGCATGCGTAAAGACCGCAGAAATTGGCGATTCCACGGCAGCGCCGCAATATTGGAGGGCGAATAGCCGAAGTGATCATTCAACAGATGCTCAATCGTCTCTTCCGTCCGGTCGATGCCGTCGATCCATACCCTTTTTCCGAAAACAAAATGGTTGAGGCCCGCGAATTCAATCATGACGCGGCTCACATCCACGCCGAATATTTCTGCGATGCTATTTTTCATGTTGTAAGGAATATTGCATACCCCGACGACCTTTTGATGAGGTCCGTGCTTCAGCAAAGCTTCCGTCACGATGCCGGCCGGATTGGTAAAATTGATCAGCCATGCTTCGGGACAAATCTCTTGGATGTCGCGAGCGATATCCAGCATGACGGGGATTGTGCGGAAAGCTTTGAACATGCCGCCGGCTCCGTTTGTTTCCTGCCCGATCAGGCCGTGGCTGAGCGGAATGTTTTCGTCTAAAGCTCTCGCCTTCAGTCCGCCGACCCTGATTTGAACCGTGACGAAATCTGCGCCTTTCAACGCTTCCGCCCGATCTATTGTATGGTTCAGTTCGATGGGAACCCCTGCATGCCTGATCATTCGCTTCGCGAGTTCTGAGACGATGCGAAGTTTTTCTTTGCCCTCCTCGATATCAACAAGTACAATCTCATTCACCGGAAATTGATGTTGCCGCTTGATAATGCCTTCAATGATTTCCGGTGTGTAGCTGGATCCTCCGCCTATAACAACTACTTTCAGCGCCATAATCCCCCTCCTAATTGTCTTTTTATGAAAGCGCTTCACACAATTGAAACTTAACATGTCATAACAAATTTGTCCATACATATTTGTTATGACAAATTGTTTTTTTGGGGAACCTTTTGTGTTATTCTATAATTACGAACTCACCCCAAAGGAGAACATGTATGGCGAAACAACCACAGCTCCACAGTCAAATTAAACAAGATATTGTAGATAAGATTGAAAGCGGTTACTATCCGCCAGGCAGCCTGTTGCCGACGGAGTCCGAGTTTTGCAAACTGTATGATGTCAGCCGGACGACGCTGCGGACCGCGCTGAATCATTTGCTTATGGAAGGGGCCATTTACAGAAAGCAGGGAAAAGGGACATTTGTCGCCAAAGGAAAAGTAAAGCAGATCTTGAGCTCCAGCAGCCTCCGCTATGCAGAGCAATTGAAGGCGCAAGGCTTTAAACCGAAAATCAAAGTTGTTGATTTGCAAAAAATAAAGCCGGCTGAAAAAATCCAAACCCGCCTCGGAATCGACGCTGAACAAATGGTCTATCAAATCAAAAGAATCCGCTTTGCGGACGATGAAGAAATCCAGTTTGAAACAGCCTATATCAGAACGGATCTCGTCCCCGAAGTGACGGAAGAAATGGCGAATATTTCACTTTACCAGTGCATCAGCAGGCAAGGAAACAACATAAAAAGAACAGAGGAACAAATCAAAATTGTGATTTCTGATGAGGAGATTGCACAACATTTAAATATTACTCAAGGCACGCCTTGCTTCCAGATATCAACGCAAACATTTTTGACGTCTGAAGAAGTCGTCGAGTACTCTATGGCCTATTTTCGCGGTGACCGTGTTGAGTTCTTCATTGAACGTGATTATGGACAAAGGGGGAAATGAAAGATGAAATCTCTAATCATAAATGCCGATGATTTTGGATTTTCAAGGGGAGTCAACCTTGGAATCATTGAAGCTTTCCAGCACGGGGTGCTCACATCGACTACGCTTATGGTCAATATGCAAGAAGCGGAGCATGCCGTCGAACTCGCACGGCAAAATCGTGAACTCGGCGTCGGCGTCCACTTGACATTGACGGCCGGGCGCCCGATTCTCGGCGGACTGCATACGATAACGGATGAAGAAGGGAATTTTCGCAAGCTTTTGTACTACCAGGGGTTCTTCGACATTGACCTTGAGGAAGTATACCGAGAGTGGAAAGCGCAAATAGAGAAAGCTTTGTCTTTCGGTTTAAATCCGACACATATCGACAGCCATCATCATATTCATACATACGGAAATCTCCCTGAGGTGTTTATAAAGCTTGCGAAAGAGTATGACCTGCCATGCAGAAAGGTTAATCATGATCATCCTTCACTGTGGAAGGGTGTAAGGTCGAACGATGCTTTTGAGCTGAAAGTCGACCGTTTGAAGGATCTATCGAGCTTCTTTCATGATTATCAAGACGCAGCAGTGATTGAAGTGATGTGCCATCCGGCTTACGTCGATAAATGTCTGCTTGAAAAATCGTCCTTCCATTATCCACGGGCATATGAACTCTCACTGCTGACGGAACCTTCTCTCAAAGCGGCTTTGCGACAATGTCCGGATATTCGCCTCGCATCTTACGCTTGTTTATGAAAGAGGCGCCGCTTCTATTCCTTAAGGGGTAGAAAGCGGCGGTTGTGTAGTCAATATCTTTAGGTTGACAGTTCAGAAAATTCTGATTAATATAAATTTGTTATGACAAATTTAGCGAGCCTTTCACCATGAATAAGTCTTCTTTTATATGTAGATGTATAGACATCTATACGTGTTTCGCCCTCTCAGCTCTTCTAAACGAACACGCCGAACGATATCAAACCCATTTTTGTAAGCGTTTTCCCTTGTTGGCTTCTGCGCAGCTGCAGCTATGATGACAAGGAAAAATATAAAACAAGCAAAAAAGGCGGTGAGGAATAGGAGATTTCTAGTTTCATGGCTTGTCAAAAAAATTCGATGAAAAGGAGATGAACATCGTGTTGGTCAACAAACACAAAAAGTTTTTCGTTTTTTCTTTCATTTTTGTCATGTTGCTGAGCTTGTCATTTGTAAATGGGGAAGTTGCAAAAGCCGATTCCGGAAAAAACTATAAAATTATCGGCTACTATCCATCATGGGGTGCTTACGGAAGGAATTTTCAAGTTTGGGATATGGACGTTTCGAAAGTCAGCCACATTAATTATGCTTTTGCTGATATTTGCTGGGAGGGAAGGCATGGGAACCCCGATCCGACAGGCCCCAATCCCCAAACATGGTCATGTCAGGATGAAAACGGAGTGATCGACGCGCCAAATGGAACAATCGTGATGGGCGATCCCTGGATTGACGCGCAAAAGTCAAATCCAGGGGATGTCTGGGATGAACCGATCCGCGGCAACTTTAAACAATTGCTGAAGCTGAAAAAGAGCCACCCTCATTTGAAAACGTTCATCTCGGTCGGCGGATGGACTTGGTCTAACCGCTTTTCAGATGTCGCGGCAGATCCTGTGGCAAGGGGAAATTTCGCCGCTTCGGCCGTTGAATTTTTAAGGAAATACGGGTTTGACGGGGTCGATCTTGACTGGGAATATCCGGTCAGCGGAGGATTGCCGGGGAACAGCACACGGCCGGAAGATAAAAGAAATTACACGCTCCTCCTGCAAGAGGTGCGTAAAAAGCTTGACGCTGCAGAAGCAAAAGACGGCAAGGAATACTTGCTGACGATCGCTTCCGGTGCAAGTCCGGAGTATGTGAGCAACACTGAGCTCGATAAAATCGCTCAAACCGTGGATTGGATTAACATCATGACCTATGACTTTAATGGCGGATGGCAAAGCATAAGCGCCCATAATGCACCGCTGTTCTATGATTCAAAAGCGAAAGAAGCAGGCGTTCCAAATGCTGAGACCTACAACATTGAAAACACTGTGAAACGCTACAAGGAAGCCGGTGTCAAGGGTGACAAATTAGTGCTTGGAACACCGTTCTACGGAAGGGGCTGGAGCGGTTGTGAATCCGGCGGCCACGGAGAATATCAGAAGTGCGGACCGGCGAAAGAAGGGACATGGGAAAATGGAGTATTCGACTTTTCAGATCTTGAAAAGAACTATGTGAATAAAAACGGCTATAAAAGGTATTGGAACGATCAAGCGAAAGTGCCGTTTTTGTATAACGCGGAAAATGGCAATTTCATCACTTATGATGATGAACAATCATTCGGCCACAAAACGGATTTTATTAAAGCAAACGGATTAAGCGGAGCGATGTTCTGGGATTTCAGCGGCGATTCCAATCGGACGCTTCTCAATAAATTGGCAGCCGATTTAGATTTTGCACCGGACGGAGGCAATCCGGAGCCGCCTTCATCGGCACCTGTGAATGTGCGTGTAACCGGAAAAACGGCTACAAGTGTCAGCCTGGCGTGGGATGCGCCGAGCAGCGGAGCAAACATTACGGAATATGTCGTGTCATTTGCAAGCCAGTCGATATCTGTAAAAGAAACATCAGCGGAAATCGGCAACTTGAAGCCGGGTACGGCCTACTCATTTACAGTTTCAGCAAAGGACTCGGATGGAGTGCTCCATACCGGACCAACGGTAGAGGTCACGACAAATTCTGACCAGGCATGTTCATATGACGAATGGAAAGAGACGAACGCATACACGGGCGGAGAGCGGGTTGTATTTAACGGAAAAGTGTATGAAGCGAAATGGTGGACGAAAGGCGACCGGCCGGATCAATCCGGTGAATGGGGCGTATGGCGGCTGGTCGGAGGCTGCGAATAAGAGAAAGTCAAATGGATAGAAAACGATAAAGAGAGATTTGGGAAACAGCCTCTCACATCTCTCTTTATGGACAAAGGAGTCTGAATAAACATGAAGATAGCCGCTTCATCTATTTTATCCTGTGTGCTGCTCCTTGCGCTTTTTATCCCGAACCGACACATTTCCGCAGAGACTTCAAACGAACAACCGGACTGCCGTCCTGAAGGGCTTTTGGACTCAGGCGTTGAACATGTGCCGTATTGCGATGTATACGACCGGGACGGCCGTGAAAAGCTTGCCAATCAGTTAGACCGGAGAATCATCGGGTACTTTACAAGCTGGCGTACTGGAAAAGGCAATCAAGATCGTTATTTAGTAAATGATATCCCCTGGAAGTACTTGAGCCACATTAATTATGCGTTTGCCCACATCGGGGAAGATCATCGGATTTCAGTCGGAGATGAGACAGATGAGAACAACCCGTCCATCGGGATGACCTGGCCGGAGCATCCCGATGTAAAAATGGATCAAACATTGCCGTATAAGGGGCATTTTAACCTTATTCATCAATATAAAGAGAAATATCCGAATGTGAAAGTGTTGGCGGCTGTCGGCGGTTGGGCCGAAACCGGCGGTTATGTTGACAAGGACGGGAAGCGAATTCCAAGCGGCGGCTTTTATTCGATGACAACGAATGGAGACGGATCCGTTAACCACAAGGGTATTCACACCTTTGCGGAATCGGTCGTTGCGTTTCTCAGAAAATACGAGATCGATGGAATCGATATTGACTATGAGTACCCTACATCGATGCAGGATGCAGGGAATCCGGCAGATTGGAACATCGCCAATCCGCGGCGCAACGGGTTAAATAAAAGCTTTGAGGTATTGATGAAAATATTAAGAGAAAAGCTTGATCAAGCGTCCGCTGAAGATGGAAAGTACTACATGCTGACCATTGCAGCGCCATCATCGGCATATTTACTAAGGGGGATGGAAACGTTTAAGCCGCTTCGATATGTCGATTATGTCAATATCATGTCTTACGATCTTCATGGAGCCTGGAATGAGTTTGTCGGACCGAACGCTTCTTTATTCGATAACGGCGAAGATGCCGAACTCAAGCATTCCAACATATATACTGCGCCGGAATACGAAGGGATCGGATATTTAAACACGGACTGGGCTTACCATTATTTTAGAGGAGCTATGGAATCGGGGCGAATCAATATCGGTATTCCTTATTATACGAGAGGCTGGAAGAATGTGAACGGCGGAGTAAACGGGCTGTGGGGAACATCCAAAAGTGCAGATTGTCCTCAAGGACTCAGGCAATGCGGTGACGGAGCAACCGGAATCGATAATATTTGGCATGATAAAGATGAGCAGGGGAATGAAATTGGAGCAGGGGCAAACCCGATGTGGCACGCCAAAAACCTTGAAAAGGGCATTGCCGGTTCTTATCTGGAAAGGTATGGATTGAGCAAAGCTGATTTGACAGGCGCTTATCAAAGGCATTATGACGCGGGGCTGGCAGCGCCTTGGCTTTGGAATTCAGAAAAGAAAGTGTTTCTATCGACAGAGGATGAGGAATCGATCAAAACAAAGGCGGATTATGTCGTTGATAAAGGAATCGGGGGTGTCATGTTTTGGGATTTGAGCGGTGACTATGACTGGTATCCGGAACGAAACGGCAATAAAGGAGAATACGATATCGGCAATACTTTAACGAGCACGCTGTATCACAAATTCTCGGATACAACACCATACGATAACCGGCTCAGCACATCGCCTTTACCTGATGAATCACTGGATGCAGACATAGAGCTGACGAACTTTCCATTAGGAGATCAAAATTACCCGATCCACCCGGTCATGAAGCTGATCAATAACAGCGATGTCACGATTACGGGAGGTTCTGTTATCGAATTTGATGTGCCGACATCCACTTCCCCTCGGTTTGGAAGCTGGAGCGGCGATCAAGTTGAAGTGATTGCTAAAGGGCATACGGGACCGAACATTGGCGGACTGACGGGAGATTTCCACCGCATCAGAGTGACTCTATCAAGCTGGAAAACGATTAAACCAGGTGAGGCGGCGGAGTTTCAGCTTGTCTATTATTTGCCGATCAGCGGTCCTTCAAATTTCACGATATCAATAGATGGCAAAAAGTACAGGCTTAAAGGGAAATAAGTTTTCAGCCGTAAGATATAACAGCCCGTTCCAAAAGGAAGCGGGCTGTCTTCGTGTGTTATTGGGCGCTGTTTTTCCAGTTGGTCAAATTGTCGAACACCTCTTTTGTAATCCGGGTGCCCCTGTTGTACGAAGAGCCGCCGTATACGCCATTTGTGTGGACGGCAAGCGAGCATGGACCGCTGCAGTTCGTTCTTGAACTGCTTTGTTCGAATACTGGTGAACCGCTTTGTCCTCCGTACGTGTCCATTGCATACTGCAATTTATACGTTTCGGAGATGGTAATCGGTCCTGAATGCTGCCATTGTGTGCCTGTTGTTTTATCGCCTGGATAACCGCTGATGGTAACAGTTGTCCCGACAAGTGATGAAGTGGTGTACGAGTATCCGAAGTATCCGACAGTATTGCCGATCGGTTCGCTTAGTTCAATTGCACCGTAATCGTAGTTGGTGTTCCCGCTTCTCCATCCTGACGGAATAAAGTAGCGCGTTGATTTAACAGAGCCGTAAGGATAGCTTGTCCCGTTCCGTCCCGGCGAAACAGTAGCTGTCCCGGCAAATGAACCGCTTGATGTGTCATAGATGCAATGTCCGGCTGTTGCTACGGTTTTCGGACCGATCATCCATCCGGTGCACGAACCGATGCTGCTTGAAATATGAACGATCGCTCTGTACGGATATGCGGTTGTGTTGGTAACCCTTGTCCGATCATCAGAACCAATCACCGATTTAATGCTGTAAGGAGCTTTTGCGGAGGGCTCTTTTGCCGTTTTTTCCTTTGTTTCATTCACTTTGCCGGTGCCTGTAAATGCCTTTGAATACGAGCCGTATTGATCGCTTTTCATGTTTGGATCATAGGTAACCGATGTTTCCGCTTTGTATGAAGGATCGCTTGAAACAGGAGAATGAGGCGATGGTGCGGCTTGAGCCGGGTGGATACCTAAAGAATAAATAGAAATACCAATGAGACCTGTGATCAAACCTCGTTTAACACTCTTTTTACTGACCAAATTGTATCACTTCCTTATTTTGTTGTAAGTACAAGTTAGATATTAACAAAATAATTCTGAATTTTCCATATAATTAAAAAAGATCATACTAAAGGTGTGAATTAGCATTTTGTTTGATCATATTGATACCGGGTAATGGACATGAAGAAAAGAAATTGAGGGGGATTTAGGTTGTATAGTGATTTAAAAGGAAAAACAGCAATTGTGACCGGTTCTTCAAAAGGTATAGGCAAGGCGATTGCAGAACGATTTGGAAAAGAAAAAATGAATGTGGTTGTCAATTATCACAGCGATCGCGAAGGCGCACGGGAAGCCGTCGACTATATTCAAGTAGCGGGCGGAAACGCCCTTGCGGTAGAAGCTGACGTGTCTTCTGAAGAGGATATAAAAAAGCTGATTACATCAGCAGTTGAACACTTCGGTTCACTTGATGTTATGGTCAATAATTCAGGATTTAACGGTGCAGGCGCCTTCCCGCACGATCTTGAACTTGATGAATGGCAGAAAGTGATCGACGTTAATTTAACCGGTGCGTTTCTCGGCGCACGGGAAGCTTTAAGATATATGGCGGACCGCCGCATGGAAGGGAGCATACTCAATATATCAAGCGTTCATCAGCAAATTCCGAGGCCGAAAAATGTTCATTACTCCGCTTCAAAAGGCGGAATGAAGCTTTTGACAGAAACGCTTGCCCTTGATTATGCGGACAAAGGAATCCGCGTCAACTCGATCGCGCCGGGAACGATCGCGACCGAAAGCAATGAAGACTTGGAGGGAAGCCGCAAGTCGGCACAGTTGAAAAAGATACCGATGAACGAATTTGGCGAGCCTGAACAAGTGGCTTCCGCAGCGGCATGGCTTGTGTCGAAAGAAGCCGCCTATGTAACGGGCGCGACTTTGTTCGTTGACGGCGGCATGACACTGTACCCGTCACAGCTGGAATAGCAAGCGCGTTTTTCAGCTCCCGTTTTGTCCGAATGGCAGAATGGGGGCTTTTTCATTGTGTCACCTTTTATATCCTGTTTTTGTATATAATAGTAAAAAAACGAGTTTAATAGCTTTAAGCTATAACTTTCAATAAAAGGAGATTAAGATGCAAAACCATGTCGTTCACATTGCTTTCGGCGAGTCTGCCGGCGGCAGTATAAACATGATGCTCAAACAGTCGGGAGGAATCCAGGAAAAGAGTCTGATCGTTCTTCCTGAATTATTTTCCATCGGGCCGCTTCAAAACCTGGAAGTCAAAGAAGGCAGGGTCAATCGTTATGAATGGCTGAAAACATATCTGAATGACCGATTTCACGAGCTTGGAGAGATATACAGCCGTTTTGAAGATGCGGTTTCTGCATTAAGCCTTATTCAGGAGCAAGCCTCTGTCTTTATGTGGACGGGCGATCATGCACATGAACAAACGGGCCTGAGATTTGTACATCATATCCTTCGGCAAATGAACCTGGCTGTTTACCATCTGAATACGTCGAAGTACTTTCCTCATACCCGAAGTTCTGGTGAGTTGAATGATGAAAACCTGAGATTCATTTATGAACAAGGGGATCAGGCGGCTCTGACAGCCGCTGAAAGACGGGGCCTTGCGGAGGAATGGACAGCGCTGTCTCAGCAGACAAGCGTGTTGCGAGTATGGGAAGACGGCAGAATCAAAAGCGTGAAAGAGGACTTTTATGATTCGTTCATCATCGGCAAGCTCACACAGCTTCAAAAAAACCGTTCAACCAACATCTTTATCAACTGTCCCCGCCTGATCGGCGAAGTCATTGGCCATCTGGAAGAGAATATCGGAGATGAATTCATCGAGTACCGCATTTTAGAGCTGATCCGCAAAGGTATTTTTGAGAAGGAAGGCGTACCAAAAGGAATGAGGTATTTTAGCGTCAGGTTAAAATCGCCATGTAAGTTCACCAGTTAAATCCAATTATCTCAATTTTCATGAAACGATTAACGGTATATTTCGTATACATAAGGAGATGAAAATGAAAGAGAGGTAGACAGGATTTGGTTCGTGACAAGTTAAAGCAAAAAGCGCAGTCCATTAGTAAGGTTCCCTCGCATTATCAGCTCATGATCGAAGATTACGGAGAAAAGGATGAAAAAGAGAGACGGGCTTTTTTCGCCTGGCAGGACGTTGAAGAGCCGGAGCGGGACATTTCGGTGGAGTTAGATCATCACGGCCGCTTAATCAATTTGACAAAAGAGTATGAACCGGTGATCGAGGAATCTCTTTCGGAGGAAAGGCTGCTGCAAATCGCCCTTCAGTTTACAGAACAGCATTACCCGAATGCGTCTTATGAATTTGTTTTCCATGAAAAGAAGGAAACAGAACAATTCGTCCGTTTTACGTATGTTCAGACTGTCCTTGATCTTCCGCTGCCGCAAACAGGCTTTTACGTCAAGGTCGCCAAGAACGGAGAGGTGATGGAGTTTCGCTATAACGGCGGAACAAGCTCTTTCTCCATTCCAAAGCAGATCGCTGATAAGGAATCGGTGACAGCCGATTATCTTAAACATATTCAATTCGAATTGGCGGTCGAAAAAGTCCGCAGTGAGCTTTATGAAGGGGGAGATGATCGCCCGCATCTCATTTACGAGGCAGACTTGCCGTTTTTCAGCTATCCCGCCGATATCACGGAAAAACGTTATATGAAGCCTGCGCAGGAAGACGAGGATGAGGAGGAAACATTGCCGCTCCCTGTGCTGCCTGAGGCTGACCGTCAGGCTGATATCGATGACATGATCGGCTTTGCTCCCTCGATGCGGAAAATCCGTGAAACCGATATGGGAGAGTCAATTGGAACGGTATGGCGCCTGGGAAACGATCCTGAGCCGAGAGACCGGAGTATAGCGGGCTACTTTGAAATAAGGAACCAAAATACGTTGAAAATCGTGAAAGACAAAAAGTCAGGGAAGCTCAAAGGGGTCGCTTCTTTCATCAAATCTGAAGGACATCTTTCCTTGAGCGAGGAAGACTGCTTGAGACAGGCGCTGCAATTTTTGTACAAGCTTTATCCCGGCGCTGATCAGCTTTTTCGAATGCATCCGGCGGAAAATGACGGGGGCAGGCAAAACGCTTTTTTTCAATTTGATCTTCAATACAAAGAGGTGCCGTTAAGGCTTGGCTCTGCCAATATCACTATCAGCCGGACAACCGGCAGGGTTGTCGGTTATCACGGTCCGGAGATCGAGCCGGAAGCGCTGGCCGATCTGAGTCCTTCGCCATCCATTTCAGAGGCAGAAGCGAAAGCCGTTTTTGCAGCGGCATTTGATGTGAAGCTGCAATGGGAAAGGGATTACAGTCGGGAAAAGGATGACTTCTACAGGCTTGTCTATCGGCCGGTCTACCCGTACTTTATCGATGCCCATGACGGAAAGGCGTTTATGAGCAGAAACATGTGATAAACGGCGGCTGGCTGAGGCGCAAAGGTCCCCGGCCGCCGCCGTCTCTTGTAAAATCAAATGTCGTCCTCTGTTCCAGTGGAAATCGGATGGTCGGGGTAGCTGATCCAATCGCTCCAGCTGCCGGCATACAGCTTCACATTTTCAAATCCGGCTTCTTTCAGGCCGAGCACATTTGGGCAGGCTGATACGCCCGATCCGCAATAGACGACAATTTCACTGTCCGGGTCTAAAACAGCATAGTGCTGTCTGAGTTGTTCTTTGCTTTTCCATAATTCGCTTTCGGTCAGATTGCCTTTCCAAAAAAAGTTTTTGGCCCCGGGAATATGGCCGGCCCGGTGATCGAGAGGCTCGGTTTCCCCGGTGTATCTGGAAGGATCGCGCGCATCGATCAGGATGGAGTCTTTTCTGCCGATTCGCTTCAGCACCTCTCCGGCGTCAAGGAGTTCGTTTTCTCTGAGCGCCGGCTTAAACTCGCGCTGGATAGGACGGGGAACCTCGGCGGTCATCGCATAGCCCGCTTTGATCCAGTTAGACAGCCCCCCATCCATAATATAGACGCTGTCATGCCCGAGATAGTGAAGCTGCCACCAAAAGCGCGCTGCAAACATACCGCCGCTGTCATCATAGACAATGACAGCTGTTTTCCGGTCAATGCCGATTTTCCCAAGCTTTGCGGCCAGAAGGTCAGGGTCTTGAAGCGGATGTCTGCCGCCGTGCACTTCCGCATTGCGCGACAGATCCTCTTTTAAATCAATGTAAACGGCTCCCGGCACATGGCCTTTCGTATACGCTTTCCGGCCTTCGTCCGGTTTTGTCAAATGAAACCTCACATCGACAATAACCGTTTGGTCCGGATTTTCCATTAGTCGTTTGTGTACCCATTCAGGGCTTTTCAATACTGACAATTCGCGATCCCTCCGTTCCCCTTTGTTTTTTCTCGGGTTCTGATAATAGAAGAATAGCTTTCTTTGATGGGGAATGTCAAAGATAAATCCCGAAATCGTCATCACCTAAATGAAACAGAATATGATAAAGGTGACGACATCATGGGGGTGACTAAAATGGCAGTGGTTAAGGCTTCTTCTAAAGATATCGATCTTTTGGCCAGACTTTTGAGAGCGGAGGCTGAAGGCGAAGGCGTTCAAGGAATGCTTATGGTCGGAAATGTCGGAATCAACCGCATCAGGGCAAACTGTTCCGACTTTGTGGGACTTCGCACCATTCCGCAGATGATCCATCAGCCGCATGCATTTGAAGCCGTGACGCACGGTTATTTCTATCAAAGGGCGCGGGAAAGTGAAAAGCGTTTGGCACGCAGGGCGATCAACGGAGAGCGGCTTTGGCCGGCAAAGTTCAGTTTGTGGTATTTCAGACCGGCGGGGGCGTGTCCCGCACAGTGGTATAATCAGCCGCATGTCGGCCGCTTTAAAGCGCATTGTTTTTATGAGCCGACAGCGGAAGAGTGTGAGAATGTCTATAATACGTTTTAATAAAAACATCCCTTTTCAACGGATTGTGAAAAGGGATGTTTTTTTGATCAAAATAACTCTGCCAGTCGTTTGTAAGACTGCTTTTTATCTTCAAACCGGTAAACGTTAGTCAAAACCATAAACTCATCTGTTTGATACCGTTCAGAGAGCTCGAGCAGTTTTCTTTTGACTGTTCGAGGAGACCCGATCACCATACGGCTGCGGTTGTGGGCAAGCTTTTTTTTATCGGCAGCTGTGTAAGCGGCAGATTTCGCCTCCTCAATGCTTGGGACAAGACTGTCCAGTCCTTTTTCAACCCTGAGAAGCCATAAATCCTGGCTCAAGCAAAGCTCCTCAGCTTTTTCATCGGATTCCGCACAAACGACGAAAACGGCTGCCAAAGATTGGGGGCGTTTAAAGAAAGGAGAAGGCCGAAAGCTTTCACGGTATGATTGAAAGGCGTTCTTCCCTCTTGCGGAATTGATGAAATGCCCGAATACATATCCCGCTCCCATGTCACCGGCCAATTTCGCGCTGTTTTCTCCAAGCCCTAAAAGCCACACCTCCGGCGGCGAATCTGTCAAAGGGGCGGCTTTGATTCCGAAATAATCATGTCCGGAAGGGACGGAATCAGTCAGAAAGGCCAACAAGTCTTGAAGCTGTCTCGGGAATTCGTCCAGGCTTTTATGAACCCCGTCTGTCAGCGCCAGCCTCGTTTTGGCTGTGCCTCCCGGAGAGCGGCCGATCCCCAGGTCAATCCTCCCGGGATAAAGGGCTTCAAGCTGCCGAAAGCTTTCAGCCACTTTAAAGGGACTGTATTGAGGAAGCAGAACACCGCCCGAACCGACGCGAATGTTTGCAGTTTTTGCCGCAATGTGTGCGATCATGATTTCGGGAGCGGTACTGGCAAGTCCGCGTGTGCTGTGATGCTCGGCAAACCAATACCTTTTGTACCCCCATTGATCCGCGAGCTCCGCCAGCTCTGCAGAATGCTTCAAGGCTGAATACGCATCTGAGCCTTTTGATATTGGAACCTGGTCAAGAACACTGAGCTGCATCATTTGTCACCGGCCTTCCTTTTCAGTAAGACAAGCATATGAAAAACAGCAGGAAGGGTCAAATCGAAGAGAATACGAGAGTTAAAACAAGATGAGTCAAAACATGACACTGCTGAAACAAAAACGAAATATAAATGTAATATAAATTGACGCCTATTGTCGAAAATAGATGGTATAATAACGTCTGTACATCGGTAACGGATATATTAATCATAGGTCATAAGATTCATTTTTTAATAATGTTCAAGCGAATTTACATAATGAAAAAACAAGAATACATAAAGGAAAGAGGAGTAGAAAGTGAAAAAAAAGGTTTATACTTTTGGTTTAGCGTCGATTCTCGGAACAGCTAGTCTATTTACCCCCTTTATGAACAACACGGCATCGGCAGAAACCTCTCAGCAAAAACAAGAAATTCAGCAAAAGCGTTCTGAAGTGAATTCAGGCATCGAGGGCAAGCGGAAAGAAATCGCCAAGCTGCAAGACGAGCAGAAAAAGCTTGAAGCCAAAATCCAAGAGCTTGATAAAAAAGCACTTGAAACAAGCAACAAAATCGAAGACAAAGAAAAAGAAAACAAAAAAACCAAAAAAGAAGTGGAAGCTCTGAAAAAAGAAATCAAAGAAACGGAAAAGCGGATTGAAGAGCGTTCAAAAGTGATTAAAAATCGCGTGCGCAGCCTGCAGGAAAACGGCGGATCCCAAAACTATCTGAATGTCCTTCTGGGCGCACAAAGCTTCGGAGATTTTATCACTCGTGCAACGGCTGTTTCAACAATTGTTGACGCGGATAAAGACCTGCTTGACGAGCAGGAGAAAGATAAAAACAAGCTTGAAAAAGCAATGGCTGACTTAAATACAAAACTGGATGAAATCCAAAAAACTTTAGCCGATTTAAAAACGCTTAAATCGGATCTTGATAAACAGCTGAAAGAACAGGCGAACCTTTCTAAGCAGCTGCAAACGAAACAGGCGGCAGCAGAATCAGAGCTGAGCGATCTGAAAAAAGAAGCGGGCTCACTGACAAAAGAAGAAGCCGCTCTTGAACAAAAACTTAAAGAAGAAAGAGCTGCAGCGGCTGCAGCAGCAAAAGCGAAAGAAGAATCTGCTACGGCTGAAAAGTCTGATTCAGGATCTTCATCAACCTCAGGTTCAGTCAGCAAATCCAACGGATCGTCCAACAGCGGTTCTTCAAGCAGCAAGAAAAGCAGCAGCCCGTCAAGAAACTACTCTTCCGGTTCTGTTGTAAGCAGCAATGGAAATGCGATTGAAGTTGCCATCAGCACAGGTTCAAGCATCGTCGGCAGATCTCCGTACCATTGGGGAGGCGGACGCACACAAGCTGATATCGACAACCGTCGTTTTGACTGCTCATCATTTGTGCGCTGGGCTTATGCATCAGCAGGCGTAGAGCTTGGATTCGGTGCGACAACAAGCACGCTTGTCGGCAAAGGACGAGCTGTGAGCGCGTCTGAAATGAAGCGCGGAGACTTGGTCTTCTTTGACACATACAAAACGAACGGCCACGTGGGTATTTATCTTGGCAATGGCACATTCTTGAACGATAACAGCTCACGCGGGGTATCCGTCGATTCTATGAGCAACCCGTATTGGAAGAAAGCCTTCAGCGGAGTTGTCAGACGGGTCGTTGAATAAAATATCATACAGAAACAAACGCCGTTCCTGATCGGGAGCGGCGTTTTTATATTACAGCGGCAAGTCGCGCTTTTTAAAGATGAGAATGCTGAGTGCGAAGGCGGCAAAACCGACCGCGGCAAGAACAAGAGACACTTGAGCGATATCGGCGCTCCCGTTTACAATATCGCCAGGTCTGAATAAAGAGAAAACCGACAGGCTCCTCATCCATTCCGTCTTTTCGCTTAGTTTGCCGAGCAAGTCGAAGCTGAAGAATAAAAACGTGATGCCTCCGGAAAGTCCGAGGGCTCTTTTTTCGTCATTTGAAATGGCCGAAAAGAGGAACGAAATGCCGCCGACGGCAAAGAAGAGCAGAAAACCGAGCAAGTTCAGAATGAGAAACCTTGACACATTAAAATCGTAATCACCGCCCAGCATCAAATGGTAGCCCGCCAGCCCGGCCGCTGTCGTCACGGCCATAATGATTAAAAGACCCGTCGTTAAAACGGCTGCTTGGGTAAAAGCCACTTTGCCGCGCGTTGTCGGCGCCGACAGAATATAGGCCATTGACCCTTGATCCACGAGCTTTGCCAAAAGCTTAGTCGACAGCATGACAGAGAAGATCGACAAAATCACGATAAAGATTAAACCGTAATACTCTCCAGACATAAAATCTTCAAGATTCCCCAGTCCGTTTTCCAACCCAAAAGCATTGAGAAAGCCTTCCGGCATCGATTTGATCATTTTCTCAATATCCTCCGCATTGCCCGCGATGCTTGGATAAATGCCCAGTATCAAAAGGATATAAAAAGCGGAGCCTGCCCCGTAGCTTATGATTCCTTTCATGTTTGTTCTCATCATTTGTTTGTACAGGGAGAAGTTCATTTCACTGTCCCCTTTCTGTCATAGTAGTTCATGAAAATCTCTTCCAGGCTTTGTGAAGAAGCATCAATGTGCCGAATGTGATATTTGGCGGTTTCTTTAATAAATTGATCATGGTTCCCTAAAACGGCCACTTTGACACGATTGTCCGTCCGGGATTCGATTTGCAGACCTGAATTCATGAAGGCGGGAATATCGCCCGTGTTTTCAAATGTAACTTCAAATACCTTTCGCTGCAGCGACTGCAGTTCATGAATATCTTTGACGGCAATGATGATGCCGTCTTTTATAATGGCGGCTCTGTCACAGGTTCGTTCGATTTCAGGAAAGCTGTGGGAAGACATTAAAAACGTCGTTCCTTTCGCTTTTTCTTCGAGCACGATTTCAATAAACACTTTTTGCATCAGCGGATCGAGGCCTGATGTCGGTTCATCAAGAATGATGACTTCGGGGCTGTGCATAAAGGCGGCGACAATCCCGACCTTCTGCTTCATTCCTTTCGACATTTTTCTGATCGGCGTATGAACATCGAATTGGAGCCGTTCGATGAGTTCGTTGCGCTTAGCTGTATCTTTTAAACTGTGCATGTCTGCCATGACATCGAGAAATTGTTTCCCCGTCATGCCTTCGATAAATGCAATCTCTCCGGGAAGATAGCCGATATGCCGCTGAATGTCGCCTTGATGATTCCGGACATTCATTCCGTTTACTTTGATAGCGCCTTGATCAGGATTCATAAACCCCATGATATGTCGAATGGTTGTCGATTTTCCGGCTCCGTTCGGCCCTAAAAACCCAAAAACTTCACCTTTTTGAACATGAAATGAAACATCAAATATACCTTTGCCGTTGGAAAACTTTTTCGTAAGCCGTTCAACTGTCAGCATGTGACACCTCCGGAAATGAAAATTATGAAATATAAGTGATTTAAAATTACATAATTCATTTTACGTTCTTATGAACTTTTTTGTCAACGGAAATTAATGAAATATTGTTATGTTATAATTTCATTAAGAAAGATACGTAAGGATGGTTATATGAACGGATTTGAAAAAAGGGCTTTGCTGATTAAAGAGAAGATCAAAAAGACGGCTTTGGATATGCTCAAAACATGGGAGCCAAAGCGCATCCGGATAACCGATATCGCAAAAGAGGCAAATGTTTCGCAGGTGACGATCTATAATTACTTTGGAAGCAAAGAAGCGCTCCTGAAAGAGGTTTTCAAAGACTATATCGATCAGTCCATCAGCGATTTTGAAGAATATATGAACAAAGATATTTCCGTTAAAGAAAAGATTGAATTGATGATTTTGCAGAAAAGGGAAGCCAATAATCAAAAATTTGCTTTAACGGTCGTCAAAGAGGTGATGATCGAAGACAGTGAAATCATGGATTATGTAAAGCGGCAATACGATAAAAAAATCTGTCCCCTTATGCTCCAAATGATTGAAGAAGGTCATCGGACAGGCGAAATCTCTCCTAAGATCACCGCGGAAAGCTTTCTCATCTTTATGAATATGATCATTGAACATTCAAAAACTCTGGGTGAAGCCTTTGAAAAAAACAGACAGTTTACAGAGGAAATGATGCATATTTTCTTTTACGGCTTGTGCGGCAGACCGTAGATGTGCTTTTAGAATAAAATTGTCATCTCTGTCATTTCTGTGAACCGCTGAAACAATTTCCTTGCTTTTCCGTATATAAGGCAGATACAAAAAACGAAAGGATTTACTAAACGATGAAGCACTCCTTTTTCTTTTTTATGTTCATTGCCTTTTTTCTCGTCACAGGTTTTTCTGAAGCAGGCAAATCCTTTTCGATCGAGCGGGCTGATATACGCGCGACAGTAAAAGAAAACGGTGATTTAAGCGTAGAGGAAGTTTACACATACGATTTTAAAGGCGCTTTCGAAGGTGCGACAAGATCGTTCAGCGAAGAAACCGTGAGCCGCTTGAAGAATTTTAAAGCCTATCTCCTTCCCGATCACCAGAAAAAAGGCGATCAAGCCATCCCGTTGAAGACAAAGAAAGAAGACGGGACTTATTATGCATATTCGGCATCAAAGGATGAAACAAAACATGTGATGTTTCGCTATGTGATCGAAGATGCCGCCCAAAAGTTTGAAGACACGTCGATTTTGATTCATTCATTTTACCAAAAGGCAAATACGGATTTCGGCCGGGTAAAGATTGAAGTGCATCTGCCTGATTCGGTAAAGGCTCGGGATATTCATGCGTTTTTGCGTGAAAAAGGAAACGGAAAGATTACGAAGGTGAACGATTCATCAGTCATCTACGAGACAGGACTCTATCGCGCAGGCACGGGCTCGGAACTGAGGATATATTTTCCGCAAAGCGCCTTGAAAGAGGCGGTCCGGCATCCTTCTTATCAGACAAAGGATGAGCTGCTGAAGGAGGAAAGAGACGAGGCGAAACGCTACGCCGATCGGGATGAACGGATTGCCGGCGCGGACAGGATGATTTGGATATTTTCGGGGATTGTCGGGTTCATGGTCATCATGGCTGTCATGCTTTCGTTTTTGAAGAAGAGACGCCGCGCCATGCTTTCGTTTGAAGAACTCGAGTCCTTTGATCCTGTGCTTGTCGCTTTTCTTTACAAAAAAGGCCGTTTTACAGACCGTGATCTTCTGGCCGGTATGCTTTCGCTTTATCAGCGGGGATTGGTCACTATGCGGAAGGTGCAGGCGGAAGAGAGGTTTCTTGACGATCCTGAGGCGCCTGATGACACATACCAATTCGAATTTTCCGGGAGCAAGGCGGATTTGCCAAAGCCTGATCAGCTCTTAATTGAAAAACTTTTTGAGCAAACCGGCAGCGATTCCTATATGTTCAGGCTGGATTCCCTCAGCGGGCCGACTGAGGAGGAATGCAAACATAAGGAACAGCTCGGCAAATATGAACGAAAGAGGATCATTCTTCAAAATGTGGTTCAAAAATGGACGGAAAGCGTCAGACAAGCGCCTGAATTCAGGGAGCTGTTTCAAGAAAACCGCTGGCTGAGAATGCTGTCGCTTTCACTGCTTTCTGTCCATACCGGACTCCTGCTCTTTATCTTGTATGCAGACGTGGTGCATCAGGCCGGATTCATGGCGGCTTGCGTCATATTTGGCTTTGCGCTGTCGGCGGGCATTGTTCTTGCGAAATCAAAGCTGTATACGATTCTGTTTTTAGCCGGCTTGTTTTTAGCATCTTTGTTTACCGACAGCATTCATACCATTTTGTATTACGGCATATGCGTCGGGCTGTCTATTTTATTGATTGCCTTCATTCCGGCCGTAAAAGAGAGCTGGTACGCTTCCATCTGCCGAAGATCGATTCTTTCTTGGAGAAACCATCTGAGAAAAGAAGATTTGTTCTCAGGGAGAAGCCTGTCTGAAAACGAAAAGACGATGATCTATGCAATTGTGCTTGAAGTTGAGGATGAATCTGCAGGATGGTTCAATCAATCAGCAAACAGGCTTGATTACGCTTCCCCTGTCCTTGGTATGGCCGCAGCAGGCTGTTTGCATTATCCGTTTTACAGCTGGCAGCTGCCGTCTTCGCAAGAGCACGCCGGGGCATATGATGCGGGCGGTCCCGGAGCGGGCGGAGGCGACGGGGCAGGAGCTTTTTAAGCAGAAAAGGGGCTATCGATTGCGATAGCCCCTTTTAGCTTATTTCAGATCCCCGCATTCGTTGTTCAGCCGTCTTGGTTCTGCGGGTGACAGGTCGATGTCCGTACGCTTTTGCCAAGCCGAACAACGGCATGTTATGGTAAAAAGCCTCATAACGCCCTTTTGGAACCGTATACGTTTCATGGTAGATGCCGACGACTCCAGATGCGGCTGTTTTCTGATAAAAACGGCGCCAAGCCGCCATATGTTTATCAGCCTTTGCATATGCTGTCAAATCTTCGAAAGAACGCCAATATTGAATGAGAAAAATCGTCCTGAAATTGATGAATGATTCCATTGCCAGAAAGCCGAGGTCTTTGTTTTGATAAAGCTCCTTTATCATAGGAGACATGGCGGTAAAAACCGGCCACCATTTATGAACAGCATGCCACTTGTTTATTCTCATCCCGATCACAAATACAACGACTTCATCTTCAGGGGCGGCCGTAAAGGGCTTGTTGATGATCGTTTTACCCATTGTTCCCTTCCTTTCCATTCAGCCGGTTGATTGTGGCTTCACACCATTCAATTCCGGCCGAGGTGGTGCGTTTTCCATAATCCAAAGTGAAAAGCCAGTAGTCTCTGTCCTTTGAATCGGTTCTGCACGAAAGAATGGACTGCTCGATTGCTTGATATGCCTCAAGCCGTTCTTCAAGCTTTTGTTGGTACTCCTTGACTTTCAATGCGGTTTTCTCCCGCTTTTCTTCCTTGCTGAAAAACAGCTTCAGCAAAAACTCGTTTTTTTCTGAGGCGATATCACTGATCGGCTCTTCAAGCCAGCTTTGCAGCGCTTTTTGACCTTCGTCGGTAATCAGGTACTCTTTTCTGTCCGGCTTTTTGTCCGAGAGCGCCGGAGATGCAGCGGCCCAGCCCGCTTCTGTTAATTGGCGCAGCGCGGGATAAATTTGGCCGTAGCTGATTTTCCAAAAATGATTCAAACTTTGATCGATCATTCGTTTCATTTCGTAACCCGTTCGGTAGCCGGCCGTAATCAATCCAAGGAGAGCGTAAGTCGTGTGATTTCTTTTTGTCATACATACCGCCTTTCTATATCTTTTTGATATATATCTTTTAGATATACTATATCAAACACGATGATTTCATGCAATCGCTATTATTGTCGTCTCTATTTTGACCAGTATAAAAAGATGATAAAAAAATATCGAAAACTGCGAAACTTTCCCCTGAATCTTTCCGTATATATAGTTAAGCAGGTTAAATAATGATTCATTGGTCTTGTAGTTGTGAAGAGATGAATCACGCTGGCGTGATAATTGGATCTATCAAACTCTTATTCTCATCCAGCACTGTGATCTTGAAAGTCATGATTCAACGGAGGAGTGAACAGTTTGGCTATTTCTTTAGAGAAAGGTCAGCGGATTGATTTAACAAAAGGGAAAGCGGGGCTTTCGAAGATTTTGGTCGGTCTCGGCTGGGACCCGGTTGCGTCCGGAAGCGGCGGTTTTTTTGGAAAGCTGTTTGGAGGAGGAGCCCCGAATATTGACTGTGACGCATCCGTGCTGATGCTGGAAAACGGAAGAGTCACGGAGAACAAGAACGTCATTTATTTCGGAAACTTGAAGAGCAGATGCGGCAGCATCGAACATACCGGAGATAATCTGACAGGTGAAGGCAGCGGAGATGATGAACAAATCATCGTAGATTTGCAAAAAGTTCCTTCGCATATTCATAAGCTTGTCTTTGTCGTGAATATATACGATTGCGTGAAACGAAGCCAGCATTTCGGAATGATCGAAAATGCCTTCATACGCATCGTCAATATGAACGATCGCGTGGAGATGGTCAAATACAATCTGCGGGACGATTATTCTGGACGGACAAGCCTGATCGCGGGCGAGATCTACCGTGACGGCGCCGAGTGGAAATTCACCGCTGTCGGAGAAGGCACAAACGATACGAGCATAACGGAAATCGTCAAACGCTACGCCTGACATTCATAAAAGAAATGGGGAGATAACATGGCAATTTCATTAGCGAAAGGACAAAAGATCGATTTAACAAAAACAAATCCCGGATTGTCGAAAGTCGTCGTCGGCCTTGGCTGGGACGTCAATCAATATCACGGCGGCGCTGATTTTGACCTGGATGCGAGCGTGTTTCTGCTCAATGCAGAAGGCAAATGCGCTTCTGAAAAGGACTTTATTTTCTATAATCAGACCGAAGGCGCAGGCGGAGCTGTCATACATACAGGCGATAATCGGACAGGGGAAGGCGAAGGAGACGATGAGCAGGTAAAAATCAATTTGAATGCAGTGCCTGCCGACATTCAAAAGATTTCTTTTGTGATTACGATTCATGAAGCGGAAGCGCGTCGCCAAAACTTTGGACAGGTGTCAAATGCTTATGTTCGCGTGATCAATGAAGACTCGAATGAAGAGTTAATCCGCTATGATCTTGGTGAAGATTTCTCAATTGAAACAGCGCTGATCACGGGAGAGCTGTACCGCCACGGAGAAGAATGGAAATTCTCAGCGATCGGCTCAGGCTATCAAGGCGGGCTGGCGAGGATTGCCACCGATTTCGGCCTGCAGGTCGGCTGATTTTGACGATCCGGACAGCGTCCCCGCCCCGGCGTCCGCTTGTCCGGTGCCTGACATTTCTTAAAGGAGGTCCTATCGATGGCGATTCAATTATCTAAAGGACAAAGGATCGATTTAACGAAAACGAACCCCGGTTTGACGAAAGCGCTGATCGGTTTAGGCTGGGATACAAACAAATATACCGGCGGCGCCGATTTTGATTTGGATGCGTCGGCTTTTCTTGTCGATCAGAACGATCGATGCATCAATGAACGCGACTTCGTCTTTTACAACAACCTCGAGCATCCGAGCGGCGCCGTGATTCATACGGGTGACAACCGGACAGGAGAAGGTGAAGGCGATGACGAGCAAATCATCGTCGATTTCTCAAAAATACCCGCCCATGTTGAAAAGATCGGCATCACAGTGACGATTCACGAGGCGGAAAGCCGCAGCCAAAACTTTGGACAAGTCTCAAATGCGTTTGTCCGGCTCGCTGATGAATCAACAAATGAGGAGCTGCTTCGTTTTGACTTGGGAGAGGATTTTTCGATTGAGACAGCGGTTGTTGTTTGCGAATTGTACCGTCACGGAGCCGATTGGAAATTCAATGCGATCGGCAGCGGATTTTCCGGCGGATTGGCATCGCTTTGCCGCAACTACGGCCTGCAAGTCTAGTTTTGCCGGCTGAATCACGTTTGCGTGATTCAGTCTTGCTTTTTCATCATTAGGAGGTAACCAAAGTGGATTTATTTCATCATATTATGTCAATTTACGCCTCATTTTTCGATTGGGAAATGTGGGTGGAAGTATTAACGGACCCCGTTTCCTGGGGGCTGATCGGCTCGCTGGTCGTGCTGGAGGGGCTTTTATCGGCGGATAACGCTCTCGTTCTCGCCGTCATGGTAAAGCACCTGCCGGAAAAACAGCGCAAAAAAGCGTTGACGTACGGTTTAATTGGAGCCTACTTCTTTAGGTTTCTATTCATTGGACTTGGTATGATCCTGATTAAATTCTGGTGGATCAAACTGCTCGGAGCCGCATATCTGGCATGGCTCGTCATTAAGCACTTCTTCATCGGTGAGGGCGATGATGAAGCAAACGCCATCAAAAAAGACAGCTGGATGGTACGTGTTTTCGGTGTCTTCTGGGCGACTGTCATTTCGGTAGAACTCATGGACCTCGCATTTTCGGTGGACAGCATCCTGGCGGCATTTGCCGTATCTGAAAAGGTATGGGTGCTTCTGATCGGCGGCATGCTCGGCATCTTAATGATGAGAACCGTTGCGAAATTCTTCCTGACGCTGATTGACAAAGTGCCTGAACTTGAAGCGACGGCCTTTGTTTTAATCGGGATCATCGCACTGAAAATGGCTGCGAGTGTATGGCATATTGAAATGCCGCACAGCGTCTTCTTTATCATTCTGATTATCGCTTTTGCCGTGACATTCATCATTCACTATATGAACAAGCAAAAAGCTGTGAAAGAGCAAACGGCGGCGTCAAAGGAAGAATAACAAACCTGCAAAACATAAAGGGGGGAGTATATCTGCTCCGCCCTTTTTTACATCAAAGGGGTGTATGATTCTTATTCAAAGAAGGTGACCCATATGCAATACTTTGATTTTTTATCCGCCTCTCAAAAAGAAGATGTCTTTTTCAAACTGCCGGGTTCCGTTACAAAAGACTCTCCGAAGCACATTCTGGAGCATGCGCTTGGAGCTGCGCTTTATGTTCCGGGGAACCGAAAAGATATAGCAGATGTCATGATCAATAACAAGTATCCTGAGCTGTGCTCGGTCGTTTTTTGCCTTGAAGATTCGATCGGCGATTGTGAGGTTCTCCAGGCTGAAAACAATCTTGTCAGTCAGGCCGACATGATTTACCAGGCGCAAAAACTGCAGAACATCAGCGGCGATAGGCTGCCACTGATGTTTATCCGAGTGCGGGAACCGGAGCAAATGCTCGAATTGGGCAACAAGCTCGGCCGCGCGCTTCACTTGTTTACCGGATTCGTATTTCCGAAGTTTTCGATGTTGAATGCGGAGCACTATCTTGATACTTTAACGAAACTGTCGCAAGAATCCGGCATCGTGCTGTACGGAATGCCGATCTTTGAGACACCTGACCTGCTGGCAATGGAAACGAGGGCAAAGGCGCTGCAGGAATTAAAATCAACGCTCGGTTTCTATCAAGATATCGTTCTGAATATCAGGATCGGCGCGACTGATTTGTGCGGTCTGTACGGGATAAGAAGAAAACCGGAAACGCCGATTTATGACGTTTTGGTCATCTCTGATTTCATCAAAGATATCGTCAATTATTTCGGCTTGCAATTCGTGATTTCGGGGCCTGTCTGGGAGTACTTTGAAGATGCTTCGCGAACGGTTCAGACTTTTGGGCCGAATTGGGCTGATGCGGGAGAATCTTCGCTTGGGATCAATCGGTATATAGACGGATTGATCAATGAAACGCTTCTTGATCTGGCCAACGGCATTCACGGCAAGAGCGTGATTCATCCGTCACAAATAAAAGCGGTCCAAAGCCTGCACGTTATATCAATGGAAGATTATCTGGATGCCCTGAGCATCGTCGAAAGTGCCGACGGCACCCGAGGCGTTGTGAAAAGCTCTTTTTCAAATAAAATGATCGAAATCAAGCCGTACCTCAGCTGGGCCAAAAAAATATTATTAAAGGCTGAAATCTACGGGGTATATCATGAAAACCGCAGCTATACAGACATACTGAGAGCGTCCAAACCGCTTTCAAATCTTGGATCGTTCGGAAGTTAGGCCGGGCCGGCACTCCGGTCTCAAAAATAAGAGCCGCAGACGGCATCATATATTGTGAATATTCTCAGGAGAAAACAAATGAATGTTTAGGATGAACAGCCATGATGAAAATAGTCGATCTCACGAGCAGCGAGATTCTCAGTTCTCAGCAGGCTTGTGAAGAGTGGGGGATTGAATCGTCTACGCTCCGAAAGAGAGCGCATGACTTTCCTGCAGGAACAATCCGAAAGTTCGGGACAACCTATGCCGTGACAAGAGCGGGCATGTGTGCCGTATTTGGACGGAAAAGTGACACTGACTCAGAAGAAAGGGGAGACGGCTGAGCGCTATGAATCAAGAAATTAATATTCAAAACGCCCTGGTCAATGATGATGAATGGAAGCAGATCATCAAGAAACCGCTGCCGGAGAGAACCCCGTATGAAAAAAACGGACATCTGACTATAAGCCGTCTGGCGGGACGGATTCTCGGAACGCCGCACGATGAAACGGATTACTACATATATCTCCATGAGCTGTATGAGTCCGGTGATGTGCATGTGTTAAGCGAGACGCTTGATAAGACCATTTCTCCGGAAAGGTTTCAGGCCATACAGCGCATCCATATGGTGAATCAGAAAGAAAAAGGGCTTTCCGTCAATCGGTTTGCCGCTTTTCTCGACGGGGAGCAGCTCATTCCTAAGCACCCTGACGCCGCTATGCACCGCCATTTAAGGAAGGCGCTTATCGAAGTGCTGCAGATGTTTCAGTCCTTTCATGAAAAAGGATTGAACGATCCGGATTTTCGCCGGGTCCTCCTCGACCTTGTCAAATGGATGGGCAATCATTTGGAGAAGTGGCTGAAAGAAGCCGACTGCGAAAAGGCGATGCCGAAAGTGATTTGGTACGGGGACACCACAAAAAGCCAACGGTATTTTTTATACTATTTGATGCTTGTCGGGTGTGATGTGCTGCTGTTTCATCCGGAGGGAAAAGACGAATTTCGCCAGCTTGATCCCGAGCAAAAGCTTTCTTTTGTCTTCACATACCCGGGCACGTCTGCATTGGAGCCGTTCCCGACTGAAAAGCCTCAGCGCAAATCAACGGTGGCGTACCGTTCCGCGAAGGAGCTGGATACTGTTCTGCACAATGAGGATTCGCTCATGTACAAACCTTGGCAGTTCAGGGAGCATACGCCGGTCTCCGTGACTTTGAAGACCACGTATGATGAACTGTTTTTAATTGCGAAGGAACGCGCCTTTATCAGACCCGATTTTCAAGCGTCTCAATCAACGGTCAACATTCCGAACTTATTCGCGATGGTCATGGGCGTCTCCAGCAATGAAAAAGAGTACTGGGACCGTCTGCAGACGCTGACGGAGTATAAGGAGTCGCATACGATCCGGCGCTTCCCGTTTACAAACGAAGAGACGTCGAATTATCAATTCCATTACAGCCATGCGCTTGATCAAACGGGGATGATCGATCCGGACCGTTTGATGGAGAGCAATATATGGCGCTACAAGCATTTGCCTGAGGGAGTGCAGCGCGGCATTGCCCAAGCGGTTTCCAGGCTGTGCAAAAGCCCGAAGATGCTGGCTTTGAACAATGAAAAGACAGCCGATGTGCAGCTGTATTTGTTTACCCAGGCGGTACAGCTTCCGGCAGCGCTTTTGAATATGATTCAGACATTTGACTATTCACAGACAGTGCCGAAGCTGATCTTGTACCACACTGAACAGACGGGAACACTTACCCGTTCAGACGCGGCCGCCTTGCTTTTGTTAAATGAAATCGGCATCGACATCATCATCTATAATCCGCCGGGCTATAAGTGTATTGACCGCTATATCGACGGACAGCATTTCGATACCCATTGGCTTGATGACATGTCCTTCAACCAGGAGTTTAAAGAGCCGTCAATCGTCCGGAAGTTCATCAATAAAATCTTTTAAGGAGGGAGCCACTCTGATGGCAAATCCAAATGAAACAAGCATCATCAATATCAGCAAAGAGGAAGAGATCACGATTGAAAAAGCGGAAGACATCCGTGCCAAACTCCGCCGGGAGCCCGATGTGCAAGCTCTGACTCGGCAAATTGACGTAAAAAACCAAGTGGAGCTTTTAGAATTCGGAAAAGAGCCCGCTCTTGAAATATCCAAGTTCTCAGACCGCATTCTCTCTATGATGAGAACGAACAGTGTGACAGATTCAGGTGCGATGTTGACGCAGCTCGGAAAAATCATGGACCGCTTTGACAAGAATGACTTTGAAGAACAGAAAGGCCTGCTTTCCAAGTTATTTAAGCGCGGCAACAGCATGATCGAGAAAATATTCAAAAAATATCAAACGCTCGGCGGTGAAATCGAAAAAATCAACGTCGAAATTTCGAAATATAAAGATGAAATGACAAAATCGACCGTGACGCTTGATGAAATGTATGAAAGCAACCTCAATTACTATGTGGAGCTGGAGAAATACGTCGTAGCCGGCCAGATGAAAATAGAAGAATTGCAGCAGCTCATCCCTGAATATGAAGCGAAAGCGGCCAGCGGTAACCAAATGGCGCAGATGGAGCTTGATACGCTTCGAAACGGCATTCAAGCGCTGGAAGAACGGGTGTATGATCTCGATATGGCGCGGATGGTCGCGATTCAAACCGCGCCGCAAATCCGCCTGCTCCAGCGCGGAAACACAAAGCTGATCGGAAAAATCAACTCGGCATTCATCATTACGATTCCGATTTTCAAAAATGGCATCATCCAGGCCGTTACCGCCAAGCGCCAAAAGCTTGTCGCCGATTCAATGAGCGAACTCGACCGCCGCACTAACGAAATGCTGAAGCGGAACGCGGAAAATATTTCGAGCCAGTCCGTTGAAATCGCGAGAATGTCCGGAAGGCCGAGCATCGATATTGAAACGATCGAACAGTCTTGGAATACAATTGTCAAAGGCATGCAGGAGACGAAGCAGATTGAAGATGAGAACAAACGCCTGCGCGAAGAAGGGGCAAAACGCATATTGGAACTTCAGGACAATATGAAAAAAGCCGCTTTAAACGGTTAAAAAGGATAGTGAAGAAGCCGTCCGCCAGATAAGCTGGCGACGGCTTCAAATATACAAAAAATCACCGCCATGATAGGCGGTTTTTTATGTTATGCTAGAGAAAGAGAATTGAATGGTAAAAATTATATAAAAATGAAGGAGATGGAAGTGTATGACCGCTTTATGGCTGGCATTCGGCGGCGGTTTCCTGTCGTTTATTTCTCCGTGCTGCCTGCCTTTGTATCCATCATTTATTTCCTACATCACCGGGATTTCGGTCAGCGATTTGAAAGGCCGAAATGCAAAGCGCATCAAACAATCGGTGATGATTCACGCGGCGGCTTTTTTGGCCGGTTTTTCTGTGATTTTTTACATATTGGGTTTCTCCGCCAGCTCGTTTGGCCTGCTGTTTTTGCAATACCATAACTTGATCCGCATGCTGGGCGGAATATTTGTCGTCGTCATGGGCCTGTTCCTCCTCGGCGTTTTCCGGCCGACTTTCATGATGAAGGAGCGGCGCCTTTCGTTTAGAAGAGGAAAAATAGGCTTGTTGAATTCAATGCTTGTCGGAATGATTTTTGCGGCGGGCTGGACGCCATGCATCGGACCTATATTCGGAACGATCGCATATGCAAATTTTCAGAACCCTGATTTTGGGAGCGCATTCATGATGATCACCGCATATTCTCTAGGTTTTGCCATTCCTTTTTTACTCATGGCGTTTTTTATCGGAAACATCAGGCCGCTTATGAAATATTCGAATATGCTCATGAAAATCGGCGGCGCGCTGATGATCGTCATCGGCATCCTGCTTTATACGGACAACATGATATGGGTTAATATCTGGTATTCGAATTTGACGAATCTTTTTTGAACAATATTATGTGAGTAAAATTGTGAAAAACAGCAAAATCGCGTTAAATAAACTATGGATGAGCATCGCAGGTATAATCGATTGTGTTTTTTCGTATGTCCAGGCAAACACAAGCCCTGTTGCAAAGTTAACGGCCAGGGTGTTATATGTGGGGATGTGAGCGATCATAAAGAGAGCGCTGCTTGCAACAAGTGCCCATACAACCCCGAATTCAGCCCGGAACCAGCGGTAAAGAAAGCCGCGGTAAAACATTTCTTCATAGATGGGAGAAACGATGCAGGCAGAAGCGAAAGACATGGCAATGTTTAACCATGAAAGATCGGCAGTGATCGTTTTTGTTTTTGTATTTTCGTAGCCTGCGCCGAACCAAGTCAGGATTTCCATAATGGCAGACGTCATCACAATTAAAAAAACCGTCCATCCCGCTATTTGAATCCAGTATGCAGGGGCGAACCGGGAGATTCCGATTTCCCGCCAGGACAGGCGGTCAGGCTTTAAGGCGATATAGTACAGGCTTAAAATAAAAGCGGCCGCCATTGCAATACCCATCAACATGGCTGAAGGCATGCCTTCGCCCAAAAGCAAATCCAAAGCGTTTTTTAATAGATACTCAATGAAAATCGGAACAGCTGCAAATGCGATTAAAGCAAGTAGACCAGCTGCTTTTTGTTCCAAGGATTTTTCCATTCCATCACAAAACCCTCCTGTTTTTAAGATAAAATCATTTTAAATCGTGACGTAACGTAATCTTCAAGCGATATTTTGGGAGGGAGATATGGTGAAAGAAGAACTGACAACCGGGCGGGTGGCGAAGATGATGGGGATATCCGTAAGGACGCTCCGCTACTACGATCAAATCGGTTTATTAAAACCGAGCACGACACTGTCAAATGGGCGAAGGCAATATTCGAAGGAAGATATGTTAGAACTCGAAAAAATTTTGATCTTGAAATCTGCTCAATTTTCATTGGAGCATATCAAGACGTTAAGGTATCAATTGGATACCATCAATATCATTAAAATGCATAAAAGGCGCCTGAACTCGGAGATTGAACAGCTGACGAAGAGCCTGCAGCATACAAATACTTTGCTGAACATGTATCAAATCGAAGGAAGCTTGAGCTGGGAAGACCTTCTCAAGCTCGTCAGGCAAACCCGGGATAAACCATGGAAGGAATCGTTCTCTGAAGAGGAGGCTGAGATTTTAGCAGAGAGGCTTCCGAAGGCGGAAAATGACGATTTTATCACAAAGCAATGGCTCTCCATCATCAAGCGGATTAAGCTGTGCTTAAAAGAAGAGGTGCCGCCTGAGTCTGAATGGGGAAAGCAAATTGCGGAGGATATCATGTGCCTGTCTGATTATTCATTTAAGGGACATGAGGATTTAGCCGATCGATTTTGGGAGGTTCGCAAATCTGAAGAGCCAAACGGGCTTTATCCGCTCGACAGCGGGATACTGGAATTCGCGGAAAAAGCGCTTGAATCTGCATTTCATCACTCAGGAGGATCAGGGTGACTTTTCACATGAGTCACGGTCCGGGCAGGATAACCAAAGGATTAAACAAATTTTGCCGAATAGAAAACCGCCCGAAAAGAATCGAGCGGCTCCCTTTATATTCGAATTGATTTCTCCTCGGCTTTCCACTGTTTTTTCCATCCGGCCTGAGCAAACAAAAGCAGTCCGAGTGCCAAAAATGCGATAACGGTAAAGGTGAGGAATCCGCTTGAATACGTACCCGTGACTTGCTTCAGCGTTCCGAGAATATTCGGGAGGAAGAATCCGCCGATTCCCCCCGCAGCGCCGACGATCCCCGTCACCATCCCGATCTCTTGCTGGAATCGCTGCGGTACAAGCTGGAATATCGCGCCGTTCCCCATCCCGAGGCAGCCCATGCCGATAAATAATGCGGCCGTGACAACGCCAAGAGACGGGAGCATGCTGACCGAGAACATGCACAGAGCCACCCCGATAAAGAGGAACTGCAGCAGACGCACACCGCCGATTTTATCGGCAATCAACCCGCCGACAGGGCGGAGGCAGCTTCCCGATGCAACGACGAGCGTGACAAATTCGCCGGCTCTTACCGCCGGAACGGCATACTGGGATGCAAAAAAGTAGCTTAAAAAGTTGGACAAGCCGACAAAACCTCCGAATGTCACGCTGTAGAGCAGGCAAAAATACCAAGTGTCCCTTTCTTTGAAAACGGCAAAATAGTCTTTGAGCGGTTTAGGCGCCGGCTGATTCGGAGGTTCTTTTGCCATAAGGAAATAGCTGAATAATACGAGGGTTAGAGGAATCAGCGCCACTCCCATGACGCCGTTCCACCCCACTTGCTCCGCAAGGCGAGGGCCGAATAGCGTAGCGAGCAGTGTCCCGCTGTTTCCCGCTCCGGCGATCCCCATGGCAAGACCTTGCAAGTGCGGCGGGTACCAGCGGCTCGCCATCGGAAGGGATGCGGAAAAGCTTGCGCCGGCCACACCGAGTAAAATTCCGATGACATACAGCTCGGCGACCGATGAACCGAACTGCCACCCCCATATCAGCGGAATCATCGTCACCAGCATTCCGCCAATAGCCGTTTTTTTCGGTCCGAAACGGTCGGTTAAAATGCCGAGCACAATCCGGAAAAACGATCCGGCCAAAGTAGGTATGGCGACAATCAATCCGACCTGTGAAGGCGATAGATCAAAATCAGCCGTAATATAAACACCAAGCGCCCCCAGCAACACCCAAATCATAAAGCTGACATCGAAATATAAAAAAGATGACAACAAGGAAGGCGCGTGTCCGCTCTTCCTCAAATCCGCCAATTTCAATTGCAACACTCCCCATCCGATAGATTCTAGAATTTATCATGACAAAATAGAATAGGATTGGCAGTATTTTTGTCAGCTTTACTAACAAACTAAAAGATTGAATATTTAAAATGTTAATTTGGATGGCATCATACCCGGCGATGATTGAATCTTCCTGAAGATTAGAGGTGTTATGACGGTTGAAAAGGGGAACTTTATATTGGAATGGGCCTGATGCACTTGCAGATAAAGCCGTCTTTTGCAGCACGTTAACCAATTTTTCTTTAGCTGTAAGGTATATTTTTACCAGAAAATGTACAAATTTAAGGAAGAAATATGTGGAGACACAAAATAGACATAAATAAAAATGTATATCACTTGAAAAAGTATGTGAAGTATTGCACAATATGAATGTGAAGAATTTCACAAACAGCTTAGATTTAAAACAAACGGCAAAGGAATGATGAGTCATGAGAAACCAAAAAGTCAATCGTACAGTTTTAATCGGTGCAGGTTTTGTTGGAAGCAGTTATGCATTTACGTTAATTAACCAAGGTATCACAGAAGAACTTGTGATCATTGATTTAAATAAAGACAAAGCAATGGGCGATGTCATGGATTTAAACCACGGTAAAGCATTTGCCCCGCATCCTGTGAAAACATGGTACGGCACATATGAGGACTGCAAAGACGCCGACATTGTCTGTGTATGCGCCGGAGCGAACCAAAAGCCGGGTGAAACCCGTCTGGATCTTGTCGAAAAAAACTTGAAAATTTTCAAAGGAATTATCGGAGAAGTCATGGCCAGCGGTTTTGACGGTATCTTCCTTGTCGCTACAAACCCGGTCGACATCTTGACTTACGCGACTTGGAAATTCAGCGGACTTCCGAAAGAACGCGTTATCGGAAGCGGTACAACACTTGATACAGCCCGTTTCCGTTACTTGCTCAGCGAGTATTTCGGTGTCGCTGCCCACAATGCGCACGGCTACATCATTGGTGAACATGGAGATACAGAGCTGCCTGTGTGGAGCCACGCGAATATCGGCGGAGTTCCCGTCAGCGACTTGCTGAAAAGAAATGAGAAATACAAAGCGGAAGATCTTGATGAACTGTTTGACAATGTTAAAAACGCCGCTTACCACATTATCGAGAAAAAAGGTGCGACATACTACGGAGTTGCCATGAGCCTCGCGCGTATCACGAAAGCGATTTACCGCAATGAAGAAGCGATTTTGACCGTGAGCGCACATCTTGAAGGCGAATTTGGGGAAAATGATGTTTATATCGGAGTTCCGGCGGCTGTAGGTCGATGCGGAGCGCGGGAAATTGTTGAGCTTGATCTGAATGAAAAGGAAAAACAGCAATTTAAGCATAGTGCAGGTGTGTTAAAAGCAATTTTAAAACCGCATTTTGAACTGCAGGCGTAACTGAACATCTGAAGATACTAACATCATGAAGATTGCGAGATGATGAAAATGTGGCAGCAGATATACGATCCGTTTGGGAACCTGTTTATCAGCGCTTTTGCCGCCATTCTGCCGATTCTTTTCTTTCTCCTTGCATTGACCGTGCTGAAGATGAAAGGAATCATCGCGTCATTTTTGACGCTGGCGGTCAGCTTTATTGTAGCGGTGTTCTTTTTTCACATGCCGGCTGCTAAAGCTGTCTCCGCCGTTTTACTTGGAATTGCAAACGGCCTTTGGCCGATCGGTTATATCGTCCTGATGGCTGTATGGCTTTACAAAATTTCTGTCAAAACCGGAAAGTTTAAAGTGATCAGAGCGAGCATTGCCGGGATTTCGTCTGACCAGCGGCTTCAGCTATTGCTGATCGGGTTCAGTTTTAACGCCTTTTTGGAAGGCGCGGCAGGCTTCGGCGTGCCGATTGCGATCAGCGCCGTTCTTCTTGTCGAGCTTGGTTTTAAACCTTTGAAAGCGGCATCCCTATGTTTAATTGCGAATGCGGCATCCGGCGCCTTTGGAGCGATCGGAATTCCGGTCATCACAGGAGCGCAGATGGGAGGCTTGACACCTGTTGAGCTTTCCAGAACGCTCGCTTTGATGCTGCCGTTCATCACTTTCTTTGTCCCGTTCCTGCTCGTTTTCATACTGGACGGGTTTAAAGGAATAAGGGAAACGCTGCCGGCTCTCCTTGTATTAAGCGGAAGCTATACGGCGGTGCAGACTTTAACGATGATTGCATTGGGGCCGGAGCTTGCAGACATTTTGGCCGCTTTAATCAGTATGGGAGCGCTGGCGCTGTTTTTGAAAAAATGGCAGCCGCGTCACATATACAGGGAAACCAGGAATGAACATGAACCCGCTGAAAAATATCATGCAGCAGAGATTATGAAAGCCTGGTCTCCGTTTTATATCTTGACCGCCGTCATTGCGGTGTGGAGTCTGCCCGGTTTCAAAGGGCTTTTTCAGGAAGGCGGATGGCTGAAACAATCGACGCTTTTATTCAACATGCCTTTTCTTCACCGGGAAGTGCTGAAAACGCCGCCGATAGCCCAGGAGCCGGCACCGCTTGATGCCGTGATGAAGCTTGACTTCATTTCAGCGACGGGTACGGCGATACTGATCGCCGTGATCATCACGATTGTGCTGAGCCGAAACCTTAGTTTCCGCGGAGGACTTTCCAGTTTGAAAGAGACGGTCAAGGAACTGTGGCTTCCCATTCTGACCATTTGCTTTGTGATGGGCTTTGCAAATCTGGCCAATTATGCCGGATTGAGTTCAACCATCGGACTGGCGCTCGCCAAAGCAGGGGATATTTTTCCGTTCGTCAGTCCCGTATTGGGCTGGATCGGCGTGTTTATCACAGGTTCAGTCGTCAGCAACAATGCATTATTCGGCCACCTGCAAGCTGTCACCGGAGCGCAAATCGGGACAAGTTCATCGTTGCTGCTTGCCGCCAATACCGCGGGAGGCGTGATGGCCAAGCTGATCTCACCGCAGTCGATTGCGATCGCAACAGCTGCGGTCCAAGAGACAGGGCAGGAATCAAAGCTTTTCAGCCAAACCGTTAAATACAGCTTGGTCCTGCTTTTCATAATTTGCATTTGGACATTTGCGCTTTCGAAGTTTGGCATATAAAGAAGAGCCTTTTCCCATATTGGGAAAAGGCTTTTTTAGCTGTTTGTTCTATCATGTCCTCTTTTTGAATACATTGTACAAGTTATCCGCGGAAGGGGGACGCGATATGTTAAACATCTTCCTGAGTTATGTGTTTTTGGGCTTGTCATTGGCGGCACCTGTCGGCCCTGTGAATGCGGCGCAGATCGACAGGGGGATGAAAGGCGGTTTCTTTCATGCCTGGCTGTTTGGACTTGGCGCTGTGACGGCGGATGTCTTATATATGGCTTTGATCTATTTTGGAGTCGCTCAATTTTTGACAGCGCCATTTTTAAAAACATTTTTATGGCTGTTTGGTTTTTTTGTTTTAACCTATACGGGGATCGAAAGCCTGATCAAGGCGAAGGAAGTATCGCTGATGAGAGGCGCGGGAGAGAAAGGATCATACCGCAAATCATTTTTTTCGGGGCTGGTGATCTCCCTTTCAAACCCGCTGAGCATCATGTTCTGGCTCGGCATTTACGGAAGCATTTTGGCGAAAACGGTAGAGACGTACGAATCATACCAGCTGCTGATATGCAGTTCAGGCATTTTAATCGGACTTTTTTTGTGGGACTTGGCCATGTCTTTTCTTGCAGGGACATTCAGAACATTTTTAAGCCCGCGGATGATCCAGGCAACGACTTGGCTCGCGGGCGTCAGCCTGATTGTTTTCGGATGTTACTTCGGCTATCAAGGGATGCTTGAACTGCTGCAGGCGGGAGGCTGATCAGGTCTGCCCGTTTTTCTGTTCCTGATGGGCCCACCTTTTTTTCATCAGCATCGTCACAACAGCAATAACGGCAAGAAACAGAAGGCTTACAAAAAAACCGGGCCTGCTGTTTTTTTCAAATAACGTACCCGAAACGGCAAATAAAATCAGGACAAGCGCTGTGACAATCTGGACATTCCCTTTCATTTTCGGCTTTGTGAGCTTTTTACTGGAAAGCAGGATAAACATCCAGTTATAGAGCAGCATTAAGCTGGCGGCCGTCGTCATATGTTCATAAAGCTGCTTCGGCAAAAGCAGCGACAGTACAATGGAAGCAGCGAGAACGAGCACCGTCAGGCCAAGTGCCGGCCACGACACTTTCGCCTTTTCTTTTTTGGCAAAGCAGGCCGGTGCATCTCCGTTTTTCGCCATTGTTCCCATCAGTGTGGTGACGGCGAACAGGGAAGCGGTCAGCGTTGAAAAACCGGCGATAATAAAAATGCCGTTGAAAATATCCATGATCAAATCGAGATGAAAGTCTTTTAATGACGTAATAAACGGGCTGTTCTGTTCGGTAAATGCCCCGCGGGGGACAAGGAGCATGGCCAGCCCGATCGATGCGACGTAAATCACAGCAAGGGTTATGAGCATCAGGCTCCCTGATTTTGATGAATCTTTCGGGTCTTTTAAGTGAATCGCCATCAGACCCATAACTTCGATTCCACCATAGGCGTAAAATGTGTAAATCAACCCCGTCCACAATCCCATAAAGCCGAAAGGGAACAATTCGTGAACCCGGTCAGGGAACTGCGCGTCAGGCGTTTTTCCGGGCAGCAGCCCGCACAATGCCAAGACAGCGATGATGATAAACATTAAAATGGCCGCCGTTTTCAACACGGCCAGTATGTTTTCCGTTTTTTCAAAACTGCTGCGCCCTGTGAAAATGACGATCAGTCCGAGAACCGCATAAATGGAGGCGAACACCCACAGCGGAACCTGGTTAAACCAATGGCGTGTAAACAGAGAGATCGCTGTCAACTGACTCCCGATAATCAGCATTTCCGATGACCAGTAGACCCAGCCATTGCTAAACCCCGCCCAATTGCCGAAGGCCTCCCTGGCGTAAGAACAAAAAGACCCTTCAACAGGATGATCCGCTGTTAATTTCGCCAGTTGCTGAAAGACGAGAAAAGTGCCGAGGGCAGCAAGAAGAAAGGCGGCTAATACGGAAAAGCCGCTTTTCTTAATCGCGATGCTTGACCCGAGAAAAAACCCCGTTCCAATTGTGCAGCCGACTCCGATCATGGAGAGCTGCCACCATTTCAAATCTCCTTTTTTCGCTTGACGTTTCATCGTTTCAACCCCTCTAATCTTCTTGTTATTTTGCCAGGGGGCGCCTTTTTTATTCACGAAGACAAGAGGGAGAAAAGCCTCTCTGCGCACCTCAATATTCACTTTGAAATGAGACATATGCTATAGTTAAAGACATAAACACTACGGTTCATTCAGTCAAAAGGAGGAATGACGGATGACTATACAAGAAAAAATCATGCAGGAACTGAATGTAAAGCCTTCTATCGAACCGAAACAGGAAATTGAAAAAAGGGTCGGTTTTTTAAAAAGCTATTTGAAAAAAACTGGTGCCAAAGGTTTTGTTTTAGGCATCAGCGGAGGACAGGACTCCACATTGGCGGGCAGGCTTGCCCAGCTGGCTGTTGAAGAATTGAGAGAAGAAGGCGTTCAGGCGGAATTTATTGCGGTTCGCTTGCCTTACGGCGTTCAGCAGGATGAAGATGACGCCCAGCTGGCGCTGAAATTTATCCAGCCGGACAAGTCTTTTGCTTTTGACATTGCTTCAACTGTAGGCTCATTTGCTGCTCAATATCAGTCAGTCACAGGAGAGGCGCTTGCCGATTTTCATAAAGGCAATGTAAAAGCAAGAGTCCGGATGATTGCCCAATATGCGATCGGGGGTCAAAATCAGCTGCTGGTAATCGGAACAGATCATGCTGCAGAAGCTGTTACCGGATTCTTCACAAAATACGGAGACGGAGGCGCAGACCTTTTGCCGCTAACAGGATTGACAAAGCGCCAAGGCAGAAGCTTGCTGGAAGAGCTGGGAGCACCGGAGCGGCTTTATACGAAGTCTCCGACCGCCGATTTGCTTGATGAAAAACCTCAGCAATCCGATGAAGCAGAGCTCGGCCTGACGTATGACAACATCGACGACTACCTTGAAGGAAAAGCCGTCTCCAGCGAAGTGGCCGAGGCGATCGAAAAACGCTATAAGGCATCCGAGCACAAACGCCAAGTCCCTGCTTCAATGTTTGACGACTGGTGGAAATAGCAAAAAAGAGGCTGACTTCAGCCTCTTTTTTTATTAACAGGCAGCCTATACCATTCCAGCTGGATTTGTCATATACTTAAGATATTTGATTCCTTTATGCAAGGAGGAGGAGAAGCTGGATATGAATGCCGCAATGAGAGATAAGAATATCGTGCTGATCGGGTTTATGGGCGTCGGGAAAACAACCATCGGTCAGCTTCTGTCAAAGAAATTAGGCCGCGACTTTATCGATATCGACCAGCAGATCGAAAAAGATTTTCAAATGACCATTCCGGAGATTTTTCTGCAAAAAGGGGAAGCGTTTTTCAGACAGACTGAAAAAGAATATATTGTTCAGATGTGCGAACATACAATGGGCAGCATCGTATCTTTAGGGGGCGGCGCTTTCCAACAGGAAGACGTCAGAAAGAAGTGCCTCGAACACTGCTTCGTCATCTTTCTTGATTTAACATGGGAGAATTGGCAGCAGCGAATGGATCTCCTGATTGAGAACAGGCCGGTTCTTCATAACCGTTCAATCGAAGAAATGAAACAGCTGTTCAACGAGAGAAAGAGCATCTATGCATTTCACAACTTGAAAGTGGAAACAGATAACCGGTCTTCCGAGGAAACGGCCGACTACATTGTGGAGATGCTGGGGCTTGGCCGGTCTTAAACAAACGTTTAATTAAGGTATTCTGTCGCTGTGTTAATATATTGGAATAAGCAAAGAGCCAATGATTTGTCTGATCATTGGCTCTTTCGGTCTTGTTTGACCATTTGTCCATTTGATACGGTATAGGGGATCGGGATGGGCATCACGTTATCCGCCCCGCCGGCACTTCCATGGATAAAGACTTTTTCTGCCCTTGCGGCCGCAAAAAAGTCGCTTATTGCCGAATCGCGCACTATAATGTAAATAATAGAAACGATTAGACTGGCGGTGCACTTATCATGAAACAGCGAATTCAAGAAGAACTAAAAAACATTGAAGCGACATATGGCGTTAAAATCCTCTATGCGGTTGAATCGGGCAGCAGAGCCTGGGGCTTTCCCTCACAGGACAGTGATTACGACGTCAGATTTATTTATGTCCATCAAAAAGACTGGTATCTGTCAATTGATGCAAAGCGCGATGTGATTGAACTGCCGATTGACGATTCCCTCGATATCAGCGGCTGGGAGTTGACAAAAGCGTTAAGACTGTTTAGGAAATCAAACCCTCCGCTTCTCGAATGGCTTTCCTCGGGAACGGTTTATTATGAAGCCTATTCGCTGGCGGAAAAAATGAGGCAGCTAAAAAGCCGCGCCTTTTCTCCAATCTCCTGCATGTACCATTATCTCAATATGGCATCAGGGAATTTCCGCCACTATCTGCAGCGGGAAGAAGTGAAAATCAAAAAATATTTTTATGTGCTCCGCCCGATTCTGGCTTGCCAGTGGATTGAAAGCCGCCGGACGGTTCCTCCGATTGAATTTCAGGTTTTGCTTGACGAACTTATGGAAGACGGACCGCTGAAAACGGAAATCCATCAGCTGCTTGAGAGGAAAAAGAAAGGGGAGGAATTCTAATCTTGAACCTCAAAACCCCATCCTCCACGCATTTATTGATCATGAATTGGAGCGGCTTCAGACGGTAGCAAAAGCCTATAAAACGGATCATGAAGATCTGACGCAGGAGCTTGACCGGCTGTTTAGAGAAACGCTAGACGAGGTGTGGGCATAACATAATATTCCCTTTAAGTATTCTTAAAGGGTTTTTTCTTTGCATTCATAGGGAAATGGTTGAGTATAACAGAAAGCGTTTTCAAATAAAGCGGAGCGGAACGGCAAACAGGGCATACGCAAAAACGGGTTCGCCGAAAACGCATCCTGTTCTTTACCGAAGTTTCTTCCTGGTTCTATTGTCGTATACCATCCAAGTTTTAGGAAGAAAGTTTCTGAAAAAATCCCAGCAGATGTAAAACATTGTGGAAAAACCACAAAAATCGTCAGCTTTTTTGTTTTTTCGAAATATTGTGAATCGGACCTTAGCTCTTATAAAATTAAGAATATAAAGAAATATTTCATGAGATGGCGGGGTGTGAGTAATGGAAGTGATAACAAGAGACTTTTTCCTATTCTTATCTAAAAGCAGCATCCTGAATCGCCTGGCGAGAAATTGGGGGAGTTCCGTCGCGACCGGAAAAATTATCGGAGGAAAAGATTTTGAAGCTTCAATTCCGATTATTAAGGAGCTGAATGAACAAGGGTTAACTGTCACAGTTGATCACTTGGGCGAATTTGTAGACAGCAGGGAAGTCGCAAGAGAACGCACGCAGGAATGCATTCGAGCCATTCAGCTGATTGCTCAGGAACAGCTTAATTCACATGTTTCATTAAAGATGACGTCACTGGGGCTTGATATTGACCTTGACCTTGTCAGGGATAATATGACCAGCATTCTGGAATGTGCCGAACAGCATAAAGTGATGGTCACAATCGATATGGAAGATGAAGTGCGCTGCCAAAAGACGCTCGACCTCTTTAAGGAGTTCAGGCAGAAATACGAGTATGTCAGCACCGTCCTGCAGGCCTACTTGTACCGGACCGAACAGGATTTGGAGGAGCTTAATCCGTATAATCCGTTTTTCCGTCTTGTGAAGGGAGCTTATAAAGAATCGCCGCAAGTGGCGTTTCCTGACAAAAAAGATGTGGATGAGAATTACAAAAAGCTCATTAAAAAGCAGCTGCTGAGCGGCCATTACACAGCCATCGCAACTCATGACGACAAGATGATTGATTACACCAAAGAAATCGCGAAAGAGCATCAAATCGGCAAAGACCGCTTCGAGTTTCAAATGCTGTACGGGATGCGCAACAAAACTCAGCTGGAACTGGTGAAGGAAGGCTACAATATGCGCGTGTATCTTCCTTACGGAGACGACTGGTACGGATACTTTATGAGAAGGCTTGCCGAGCGGCCAGCCAACATCGCTTTTGCGTTTAAAGGCATGACGAAGAAATAAAACGATAAAAAGGGGAGATTAGCATGACAACACCTTACAAACACGAACCATTTACAAATTTCGGGATCGAAGAAAACCGGAAGGCATTCGAAAAAGCTCTGGAAACGGTAAATAACGAATGGCTGGGTCAGTCCTATCCTCTTGTTATCGATGGAGAAAGGTATGAAACGGAAGACAAGATCGTATCGATCAATCCTGCAAACAAAGAAGAAGTGGTAGGTACGGTATCCAAGGCTACTCAGGATCATGCGGAAAAGGCCATTCAGGCGGCTGCGACAGCGTTTGAAACTTGGAGGTACACAGATCCTGAAGAAAGAGCGGCTGTTTTATTCCGCGCGGCTGCCAATGTGCGCCGCAAAAAGCATGAGTTTTCTGCGCTTTTAGTCAAAGAAGCAGGGAAACCTTGGAATGAAGCAGATGCGGATACAGCAGAAGCGATCGATTTTATGGAATACTATGCGCGGCAAATGATTGAGCTTGCGAAAGGAAAGCCGGTAAACAGCCGTGAAGGCGAACGCAATCAATATGTGTACACACCGACTGGTGTAACGGTTGTTATTCCGCCTTGGAACTTCCTCTTCGCGATCATGGCCGGAACGACGGTTGCGCCGATCGTGACAGGAAACACGGTTGTTCTGAAGCCGGCAAGCGCAGCGCCTGTCATTGCTGCCAAGTTCGTTGAAGTGCTTGAAGAAAGCGGACTTCCAAAAGGAGTAGTCAACTTCGTCCCTGGAAGCGGAGCTGAAGTCGGGGATTACCTGGTGGATCATCCGAAAACAAGCATCATTACGTTTACAGGTTCAAGGGAAGTCGGAACGCGCATTTTTGAGCGCGCAGCGAAGGTTCAGCCTGGTCAGACACACTTAAAACAAGTGATTGCTGAAATGGGCGGAAAAGATACGGTCGTAGTTGATGAAGACTGTGACATTGAATTGGCTGCACAATCAATTTTCACATCTGCCTTCGGCTTTGCAGGCCAAAAATGTTCAGCAGGTTCACGGGCTGTCGTGCATGAAAAGGTATATGACGAAGTATTGAAGCGCGTGATCGAAATTACGGAATCCAAGAAAGTCGGAGAGCCTGACAGCGCGGACGTTTACATGGGACCTGTCATCGACCAGGCATCGTTTAATAAAATCATGGACTATATCGAAATCGGAAAAGAAGAAGGCCGCTTAGTCAGCGGAGGAAAAGGCGATGATTCAAAAGGCTACTTCATCGATCCGACGATCTTTGCCGATCTGGATCCGAAAGCCCGGTTAATGCAGGAAGAAATTTTCGGACCTGTTGTTGCTTTCTCAAAAGTCAGCAGCTTTGATGAGGCGCTGGAGGTTGCCAACAACACCGAATACGGCCTGACAGGCGCTGTCATTACTAAAAACCGCGACCATATCAATAGGGCAAAACAAGAATTCCATGTCGGAAATCTGTATTTCAACCGCAACTGTACAGGGGCGATCGTCGGCTACCATCCGTTTGGCGGTTTCAAAATGTCGGGAACCGATTCGAAAGCGGGCGGACCTGATTATCTTGCGCTTCATATGCAGGCGAAAACGATCAGCGAAACGTTTTAAGGTGTAAGAAAAGGGGTTAAACAGGGGGACGAAGGCAGCCTTTCATAGGCTGCCTTCAAAAAAAGAGAAATTAGTCTAAAAATTTAGATAAACGGCATCTTGGGGGGAGATTCTTATTCAGAACGTACAATTGATCATGTCCATCGTAATTTACATGGTAGGGATGCTTTATATTGGGTATTACGCTTACAAACGGACAGCAAACCTCTCAGACTATATGCTTGGCGGACGGACGCTCGGGCCTGCTGTCACGGCGCTCAGCGCCGGCGCATCTGACATGAGCGGCTGGCTTTTGATGGGGCTGCCGGGCGCCATGTTTGCAACAGGCCTGAGCGGTTCATGGATTGTTATCGGCCTTGTGCTAGGCGCATGGGCGAACTGGATTTTTGTGGCGCCGCGCTTGAGGTCATACACCGAGGTAGCAGGCAATTCGATCACTATCCCTGCATTTTTAGAAAACCGCTTTCATGACAAATCAAAGATCCTGCGAATATTTTCCGGAGTCGTCATTATTACCTTTTTTACGTTTTATGTATCATCAGGAATGGTTTCCGGCGGCGTTTTATTTAACAGCATGTTTCATTTGGAATATCATACAGGGCTGTGGATCATTTCGGGTGTCGTCGTGGCCTACACGCTTTTCGGCGGGTTTTTGGCAGTCAGCTGGACGGACTTTGTCCAGGGCATCATTATGTTTGTTGCGTTAATTCTTGTTCCGATTGTAACGGTCATTCAGACGGGCGGACCTGGTGAAGCCTTCAGCGAAATCCAGTCGATCGATCCTAACCTCCTCAATATTTTTAAAGGAACGAGCGTCCTCGGCATCATCTCCTTGTTCGCATGGGGCCTCGGTTACTTTGGACAGCCTCACATTATCGTGCGCTTTATGGCGATATCCTCTGTCAAGGAAACGAAAAAAGCACGCCGGATCGGCATGGGTTGGATGATCTTTTCAAGCGCGGGCGCACTGCTGACCGGATTGCTCGGTATTGCGTATTACTCGAAGAACGGGCTTCACTTGGATGATCCGGAAACGATCTTCATTCAATTGGGTAACATCCTGTTTCACCCTCTGATCACAGGATTTTTAATCTCGGCGATCTTAGCAGCGGTTATGAGTACAATTTCCTCCCAGCTGCTTGTTACATCAAGTTCTCTAACTGAAGATTTATACAAAACGCTATTTAAACGCTCTGCATCTGACAAAGAACTCGTCTTTTTCGGACGGCTTTCGGTTTTGGCGGTTTCCATTGTCGGACTCTGTCTTGCCTGGACAAAAAACAATACGATTCTCGGTCTTGTCAGCTATGCTTGGGCAGGTTTTGGCGCGTCGTTCGGCCCTGTGATCATCTTAAGTTTGTTTTGGAAGAGGATGACAAAATGGGGGGCGCTTGCCGGAATGGTTGCCGGAGCAGTTACCGTCATCATTTGGGCGGAAGCCGGGCTTTCCGATGTTCTTTATGAAATTATTCCGGGCTTTGCCGCCAGCTTGCTGTTTGTGTTTGTCGTCAGTCTGTTGACATCAAAACCGGAGCAGCAGGTGCTTGATGAATTCGAGCAATACAAACAAACACTGTAACGATGATGGAGATGGGGAACCATTCTCCGTCTCTCTTTTTATAGGCCTTCTCCCCCCTTCTAACAGGGGATTGATCCCATTTTTTTAAAAGTCGCATATAAGTCTATACAAGAGTGTAAAGGAGAAGTATGATTAAGTTAAAAACGAGTAGGAGAAAGGATATGGAAGAGCTATTAGAACAAGTTGTTTCTCTTTCAAACATTAATGAGATCATTGACTTTATCAGCGGCGAGCTGAAAAAGCCGGTCATACTGGAAAGCGCAGATTTTTTCTTATTAGCTTACAACTCCTATTATATTAACCATTTTGATGCAGCAAACCAGCAAACGATTTTCTCCAAAAAATGTCCGCTGCCGATCTTTGAAAAGTTCGTCGAAGAAGGTATTATTGATCAATTGAAAACGATTCCGACTCCTTTTCGGGTAAAACAGATTGAAGAAATCGGCTTAAACCAGCGGGTTGTCGTCAGCGCCAAGCATAAAGATGAAATTATGGGCTATATCTGGGTGCAGGAGATTGAAGACAACCTGTCTGATGAAGAGCTTGATTTCTTATACAAAGCTTCTTTTCATGTCGGGAAGATCATTTATAAGAAAAAACGCCTCAAACAAGAAAAAGAAGAACAGGCGGAAGAGCTTTACAAAAAGGCAATTAACGATCAGTTTCAAACGGAAAAAGAGCTGAAAGCCGCCGCCGATAAGGCAAGCGTTGTCCTGCCGGCCGTGTTTACCGTCATGGTGCTTCAAGTCGTTGACGGGGAGGATGAACTGCTCGAAGATCTGAAGGAAACGATCCGGTCTTATTTAAACCTGAAAGACAACATCAGTCACGTATTGGAGGATCATTCGAATATCGCCATCATTGTCGGCAGTGTGTCGCGCAAGCGTTCCGCGCTGGCCGCAGCCTCAGAACTGATCAACCGTTTGTTGACCCATTTGCGCTCGCAAATGCTGCCCCTTATTTTGATCGGGGTCGGCAATGAGTACAGCAGCCTGCTGTCTCTTGGCAGAAGCTACAGAGAGGCGCTCCAAGTGACGAAAGCAGCGGAAATCACGGGAAGCCAGGAACACATTCCCTATGAATATCAAAAGCTCGGGCTTTTCAAATATCTTGACCAAATCGCCGCAAAAAACGATCATCTGCAATATGTAAACCCGGACCTTCAGCTGCTGAAAGAAAAAGATAAAGAAAGCCACACCGAATTTTTGAGAACACTTGAAATTTATCTCGTCAACAACTGCAAGGTCAAGCCATCCGCAGAACAGCTGTTTATCCACCAAAACACGCTCAACTACCGCATCAAACAAATACTGGAAATGACATCAATCGATCTCAATGATTTTAATACTAGATGTCAATTGTTTATCGATTTAATGCTGATGAAGAAAGCAGGCTACAAATCGTAAACAGAAAAAGCAAAGCCGGTGCAGTTCAAAGTGCCGGCTTTTAATATGTCCGATAAACGTAAGGATCTTTCGGCTCTTTTATTGTAGACCAATCCTTCACTTTCACCACGGGAATCGTAGATTTGAAAGGCTGATAGTATTCGGAAGACAGCGTTCCTTTTACATGGAGCCACTGATCGTCTTTAATATTCGTATGTTCAGGGAACTCGACCAGCATGCCGTAGACTCCCGAGTCGGCGATGCAATGAATGATTCCGAAGCGGAGGACAAACAGCTGTTTATCACTAATCGCTTCCCCTTTAAAAGCAAAACCGTCGAATTCGATCGTTCGGTCAAGGAATTCTCCCGGATATTGATAGATTGTTTCCATGCCCTTCAAAAAATCATCGTCTTTTAATGTAATATGCTGTTTGCCTTTATAATTTTTCAGCGCTTTATTCATCAATTCATCGTACCCTTCCTCGCCGTAGTAGATGCTTGTATCAGGGCGCAGGTACTGGGTTTGGGCATAATGCTCCGGCTGTTCGATCGCTTTGAACGAGAAGCCCTTCGACTTGACAATATTGGAATCAAGCGTCGCTGCCGGCAGAAACAGTCCGGTGCATAAAGGGAAGATGAACACGAAATAAATGAACATTCTTTTCAGAAAAGGCTTGTCTTTTTCATGATCGTGATCATGGCCGCATCCGCAGTCGCGGTCACACCCTTTTTCATCCGAGCCTTTCATATAAATGTAGAATTGCACCGCTGTCAAAATGGCGAGAAGAAAAATAGCGATGTATGAAAGGTAAGCATATTTCATATTAATATATTTTGTCAGATTGCCGGATGCATGAAGATGAAAAAAGAAAAACGTAAACAGCATTAAAATGAATGTGCGAAACATGTTTTCACCCCTTTACCAACAGTGATCCGGCTAAGACAATAACGGCGATGTAGGCGATTAAGACAAACACAAAGCGCTTTTTGAAGATGCCGAGCATCATCAGCAGATTTTTAATGTCCACCATCGCTCCGAATACGAGAAAGGCGATAAGTGAGCCGAGTGAAAACGTGCTGCTGAAAGAAGAAGCAATAAAAGCGTCGACCTCTGAACAAAGGGAGAGCACAAATGACAGCCCCATCATAACGAGGGAGGAAGATACATCATTCTGGCCGATCGCCAAAAGGGTCGATGTTTTAATATACGTCTGCATCGCCGCTGCGACAAATGCGCCGATGATCAAATATTTCCCGACCGAGAAAAACTCGTCAACTGCATGGCGAAGCGTCCCGCCGAGCTTTTGCAGGAAAGACTGGCTCGCATGGCCATGGTGGTGATGGCTGTGCGTCCCGTTTTCGATCAGCTGATTCCCTTTAAATTGATAAGAGATGATCAGCCCGGCAATAAGAGACACCGCAATCGCCAACCCGCCGCGGTAGAACACAACATCCCATTTGTTCCCGAAAGCGATGAATGTCGAGAATAAAACAATCGGATTGATGATCGGGGCCGTCAGCATGAAGGCGACCGCCGCGTGAAGCGGCACTCCCTTTAAAAGCAGCCTGCGGGCAATCGGAACGATGCCGCACTCACAAGCCGGAAACAATACCCCGGCAAATGTACCTGACAAAACGGCGAGAAATCGGTTTTTCGGGATGATTTTCGCCATCATCTCCTCAGTCACAAACATTTGAATCAAACCTGATATAAAAACCCCGATCAAAACGAACGGAATCGCTTCTATTAATATACTGATAAATATTGAGTTCAGCTGCAGAAAGGATTGTGAAGCCACAAAAAAACCTCCGCGCAAATGCATATTTTTAGTTTCAATCTAGCATTATAACATAAATTGAAAAAACGGTTTTGTGCGGCGGGGGCAGATAATGGGAGGCGCAGATGTGACAGAATCAATACACAGCCTTGAAGGGGAATGTTATGATAAGAATATTCAAAAAATGAAAAGAAGAGGGGAAAGACAAGATGCAGCAGCCTTATGATATGCCGCTAGAACAGCTTTATCAGTATAAACCGGAACGGACGGCAAAGGCCGATTTTAAAGAGTTCTGGAAGGATTCATTGGATGAATTGGCAAATGAAAAAGCGGAGCCTGAGCTTGAACCGTATGAATATCCGGCTGACGGGGTAAAAGTCTACTGGCTTACATACAAAAGCACCGGGGGAGCGCGAATTAAAGGCTGGTACGCAGTACCCGACCGCCAAGGGCCGCATCCTGCGATCGTCAAATATCACGGCTATAACGCCAGCTATGATGGAGACATTCATGATATTGTCAATTGGGCTCTTCACGGCTATGCGGCATTCGGTATGCTGGTCCGCGGGCAGAACAGCAGTGAAGATACAGAGACCTCTCAACACGGACATGTACCCGGCTGGATGACAAAAGGAATCCTCGATCCGAAAACATATTACTACAGAGGTGTCTATTTAGATGCCGTACGAGCAGTCGAAGTGGTCAGCGGTTTTGCTGAAGTCGATGAAAAGCGGATCGGAGTGATCGGGGCAAGCCAAGGAGGCGGGCTGTCCGTCGCGGTTTCGGCGCTGTCCGATATTCCAAAAGCAACCGTGTCCGAATACCCTTATTTAAGCCATTTTCAACGAGCGATCGATACAGCGATCGACCAGCCTTATCTCGAAATCAACTCCTTTTTCAGAAGAAACACCAGCCCGGATATTGAACAGGCGGCCATGCGGACCCTGTCTTATTTCGATATCATGAACCTTGCCCAAGCGGTCAAAGCGCCCGTTCTCATGTCGATCGGACTGGTTGACACCATCACACCGCCATCCACCGTCTTTGCGGCTTACAATCACTTGGAAACGGATAAAGAAATAAAAGTGTACCGCTATTTTGGACACGAATACATCCCGCCGTTCCAAACCGAAAAGCTGGCGTTTTTGAGAAAGCACCTGAATGAATAAAAGCGACACCCGGTGAAGCCGGGTTTTTTTATGTCTTGATTTAAGAATATATCGTATTATAAGATATAATTAGAGAGGGTGATGAAAGTGACTACGGAACAAATCATAGAAGTGATGAATCAGGACTGGACGGATATTTACTACCATCTGCACACAAAACATGATGATCATTTGTCTCACCAAGCGGTTCGAATGCTTCAGCATATCGAAAAAAACCGCTTTGTGACCATTGGCCATTTAGCAGAATTATTGGATGTCTCTCATAATACGGCATCAGAACATGTGAAAAGACTTATACAAAAAGGACTTGTACAGAAAAACAGGGACAGCAGCGATGAACGCAAAGTCTACGTCACACTAACGCCTGAAGGTGAAGAAGCAGTGAAACGGCATACGAGACTTCATCCGAAAAAACTGCAAAAGGTGCTGGAGCAATTAAATGAGGAAGAAGTCGAAATGATTAAAACGGCATTTTCCTTGTTGAGCCGGGAGGCAAAATCATGTTTTTAATAGTGAAAATCGGGGTTTCTGCAATATTGATCGCCATTATAACCGAAATTGCACGAAAATCGCCTGAAATGGGCGGAATGATTGCGGCATTGCCGCTTGTCAGTCTGCTCAGTTTATTTTGGCTTAGTGTACAAGGGGAATCTTTAAAGCATTTAAGCCAATTCGCGAAAGGCGTGCTATGGGGGGTTCCCGCCACGGCGGTTCTCCTTTTGATCGTGGTTTTGAGTTTAAAAGCATCATTTCCGGTTGTCATTTCTGTTGTATTTGGAATATGCGGATGGGGCGGGTGTTTAATGCTGCAAAAGGCTCTTATCCATGCGATATTCGAGTGAAGGGCGGAATGTCCTTTCGAATGGAATAAGAAGCCGCTTGTGCTGCCGCACAAGCGGCTGAAACGATCAGGGAGCGGCATAACCATCCCTTTGTGAGACTACCATGTATAAAGTTTGGAGTAATAAATCATCCTCGCCGGAAAAGGAGCGTCGCGGTATGGCCCCTCGGGCGGGATGGATGTAGACAGAAATCGGAAATAATGGCTCCTGAGTATTTTTAAGTTTATCGGATAAGTCTGGACGGTTTCAGGAGCGAGTTCGTAGGAGAATGCTTGAGCTTTAGATTGACTGATCATGAACTGTTGATATTCTCCGTTTTGAAAGCAATATAAATAGCCCTTTAAACGATGCGCTTCCTGATTGACCAAAGAGATATACAGGTCTTCTCGGACAGTTTTTTCAACCGGGTTTCCTGCTTTGTCAGACAGGTAAATCAATCTTGTTTCAGATGCGCTGCCACTGTTCGTTTGATAGTTAACAGGTTCAATGTAAGCAGGATGCGCCGAGAGCCGGTCAGAATGCGGAGCATGTGAAATCAATTCAAAATAGTAGGGCGCTACATCGTCGGCATCCCGATTCCATTTGCAATCGCGCTCAGCCTTTGGGTCGAACATGAAGGACTGGGGTGATGATATAAACGATGTGTCTGCCCGCAGGAACATGCTGGAGCCTGATTTTGATTTCCTTGGACGAATGAGCGGGAACGATGGATGGAAAGGTTTGCGAGGGCCGGTCATTTCCTTCAAAGAAAACGGATATATGGATGCAGTCTTCGGCATTCGTATGGTTGCAGCAGACGTTTGATGCTTGGAAATGGCCTGATGGATCGGTTTGATAGCTTACTTTGTTTCTGTCGATCGTATAAAGGTTATCTGTGTGAAAATGAGTCGATCTGAGGATATGGATAATACCGCCTCCGTTTCACAGTATGGAAAGCCGCCGGAGCATCCGGCAGCTTCTTGCTATTTTTTGATATAAACCTCTGTCCGCTTTTCCAGGAAATCCTGGAGCAAAGCAATCGCCGAGCAAACGGCCCAATAAATTAAGGCAACTAAAATATACATCGTCATATAGTCGAATTCCCGTCCGCCGACGATTTTTGCCTGTTGAAACAATTCAGGCACGGTGATCATGGCGGCCAGGGAAGACGCTTTAACGAGATCAAGCATTACGTTTGCAAGAGGCGGGAGTGCAATTCTAACCGATTGAGGGACAATCACGTGACGCATCGTCTGCCAGTATGAAAAACCGATCGATTTTGCAGCGTCCCACTGCCCTCTGTCAACGGACGACAGGGCCGAGCGGATAATCTCGGCAATGTATGCAGCACTGTTAATGCTGAAGCCGATTAGGGCAGCAGTCAAAGCTGTAAATTGGATTCCGATATAAGGAAAACCAAAATAAAGAATAAATAGAATGACAAGAATCGGAACGCCTCTCATAAACGAGATATAGATTCTTGCCGGCCAACGAAGCAAAGAGATCCCGGACATGCGCCCAAGCGCGAGGAAGAAACCGAGAATTAAACCGGCAAACATGCTCGTGAATGAAATAAAAAGCGTATTCCATATGCCTTGCATCACATAAGGAAACGATTTCGCGGCCAATTCCGCATTAAAAATATACTCCCATTGAATAGAGCCCAATTGACATCCCTCTATTTATTCACATCGACATCGACAAAGTCGATATCCTGCTTTTTCGAAACATCGGCACCGCCGAAAAACTTTTTCGAAATCTTTTTGATTGTGCCGTCCTTCAGCATTTCGTCAATCGTTTTGTCGAATTGTTTTTTTAGTTCTGCGTTTCCTTTTTTCATGATCATGCCTTGCTGATGCGGATAGTATTTCAGATCGGGATGAATCGTCAGATCCAGATCAGGCATTGCGGCGAGCGCGAGCTTTTGAAGGTAGTAGTCGTTTAAGATGACATCGGTTCTTCCATTCGCTACATCCTTTAAAAATTGGTCATTTGTTGCGTTGTCGTAAATGACTTCCTCGGCTCCGTATTGGCGTGCGATATCCATGTAAACTGTCGTAGCTGCGCCAGCGGCTTTCTTTCCCTTTAAGTCCTCAAGCGTGTGGATGCCTGATAGGTCTTTCTTGCGGACGATAGCCGTTCCGAATGAATATTTATAAGGCGTAGAGAACAAAAACTTTTCTTTGCGGTCGTCTGTCATTGTAATATCGTTGGCAGCAGCGTCCACTTGTCCGCTCCCCACCGCCGTCAGCATGCCGTCAAAGCCCATTTCTTTAAATTCAACATTCAGGTCGAGCCGTTTAGCCGCTTCACGGATGACTTCAACTTCGTAGCCGGTCAGCTTGTCTTTGCCGGAATCAGTGTCATGATATGAAGTGGGGTAAAGGGTTCCCGAAGTTGCCACAACGATCTTCCCTTTTTCCTTTATCTCATCCCAGGCTGTTTTTTGATTTTCAGCCTTATTTTGAGCGGTGCTGCATGCAGCTGTTATAAGAGCGAGCGCTAACACCGTTATCAACAATGTAATGCGCTTATACGTATGCAATTTATTCACTTAAAACAATCCTCCTATTCCTTTAGTCAAGTAAACCATAGCACTGAAGTAGGGATTAGGCAATAAGATAATTAGTATTGGGAAAAAATAAAATAATTGATCGTGCAACCTGCTTTACTTTTTAAGGTGAAAGATGGAATCATAAAGGTATTGGTAAATTGAAACACAAGGAGGATAAGAAAAGATGAAAAATATTTTAATCATCAACGGACATGAGGCCTATCCCCATACAAGAGGACAGCTTAATCACACTATTTTTACAGCGATGGCGGAAAAGCTCGGTAAAAAATATGAAGTGAAAAAAACAGTGGTGGCGGACGGATATCAAATCCCGGAGGAGCACGAGAAATTCAAGTGGGCTGATGCTGTTATTTATCAGACACCTGTGTACTGGTTCAGTGTTCCTGCTTTATTTAAAAAATATATTGATGAAATTTATGAGTACGGGCTTTTTTATCAAGGATCTGAAGACTACGGCAGAGGCGGGCTGTTTAACGACAAAAAGTATATGTTTTCAACCACATGGAACGCGCCGAAGGATGTATTCTCCAAAGAGGGGACATTCTTCGAAGGTAAAAGCCTTGATGAAGCGCTCTTTCATTTGCACAAAATGCAGGAATTCGTCGGCATGCAGCCTTTAAAAACATTCTCTGTCCATGATGTCATCAGCAATCCGCAAGTGGATCAATATTTAGCTGATTTGGACGCCCATTTAAAAGAAGTATTTTCGATTTAAGTCAAGAGGTTTGTGCTCAGGCGCAACCCTCTTTTTTTCGTTATCCTCTAAGAAAACGTGATACAGTTGAGTAAAAGTAAAGCAGGGGGTGTTCGCATGTTTTTAAAAAAGCTGACTTTACTTCGGGAAGAAGTTCCTTCTTATGCAAAATATCCATTTTCAATTCCTGCTATTCAACAGTTAAAAGAACTGACGTTTCAAAAAAACGTAACATTTTTTGTCGGGGAAAACGGATCAGGCAAATCGACGCTGCTTGAGGCAATCGCAGATAAATGCGAATTTAACACGGCTGGCGGGGGAAGAAATAATACATATCAAGTGTACGGTTCCGGTTCTGATCTAGCAGACTATATCAGATTGTCATGGCTTCCTAAAGTAACAAACGGTTTTTTTCTGCGCGCCGAATCTTTTTATCATTTTGCCACTCATATTGATGAAGTGGATATCACCGGTTTTCGCAGCTACGGAGGCAGATCTCTTCACGAGCAATCACACGGAGAATCTTTTTTATCGCTTTTTAAGCATCGTTTTAAAGAGAAGGGGATCTATCTTCTCGATGAGCCTGAAGCTGCTTTATCCCCGGCAAGACAGCTGGCATTCTTGAAAATCCTTCATGATTTGACGAAATCAAACCAAGCTCAGTTTATCATCGCCTCTCACTCCCCCATTTTATTAGGGTATCCGGAAGCCGACATCTTCAGTTTTGATGGTGAACAAATCGCTGAAGTGAACTATGAGGATACGGATCATTACACCTTAACCAAGTATTTTCTTCAGCACCGGGAAAAGCTTTTGGCGGAGCTGTTTTTAGATGATGTTTGATCTGAAACGCGTTTCATAGGATATGATAAGGTGCATCCGGATCAAAATACGAAACAGGAGTTGAGCCATATGATTCATCAGCGATTACGATCATTTCCAAACCATTTCCTATGGGGATCAGCTTCAGCGGCCTATCAGATCGAAGGAGCCTGGAAGGAAGACGGCAAAGGCCTCTCGGTTTGGGATGTGTTCACAAAGGTTCCCGGAAAAACGTTTAAAGGAAGCAATGGAGACATTGCGGTCGACCATTACCACCGTTTTAAAGAAGATGTTGCTTTAATGGCTGAGATGGGGTTAAAAGCATACCGTTTTTCAGTCAGCTGGCCGAGGATTTTTCCGCAGGGCAGGGGAGAAGTCAATGAAGCGGGCTTGAAATTTTACGATGACTTGATTAATGAGCTCCTTGCTCATGATATTGAACCTGTTTTGACGCTTTATCACTGGGATCTTCCCCAAGCTTTAATGGATGAATACGGCGGCTTTGAATCCAGAAGGATTATAGAGGATTTCAATGCGTATTGCGTTACGCTCTATAAGCGGTATGGGGACAGGGTCAAATATTGGGTATCCCTTAACGAGCAAAATTACAATTTTAATCACGGCTTTATCACAGCGATGCATCCTCCGGGTGTGAAGGATAGGAAACGCTTCTATGAGGCTAACCATATTGCATTTCTTGCGAATGCAAAGGCAATCGATTCTTTTCGCCGGTATGTTCCCGATGGAAAAATAGGACCGAGTTTTGCTTATTCGCCTGCATATCCGCTCTCCAGCCGTCCGGATGATATCCTCGCTTTCGAAAATGCCGAGGAATTTACAAATTATTGGTGGCTTGATGTGTATTGCCGGGGAACATATCCGGGCATTCCTTTGAAATATTTGAAAGAAAAAGGCTGGGCGCCGACAATTGAGGATGGGGATATGGAGCTTTTAGTAAAAGGAAAACCCGATTTTGTCGGTGTGAATTACTATCAAACCATCACATATGAAATGAATCCTCTAGACGGGGTATCGGAAGGAAAGATGAATACGACCGGCCAAAAGGGCAGCAACCAGGAAACAGGTATGCCCGGTTTATACAAAACAAAGAGGAATCCTCATCTTGAGACATCGAATTGGGATTGGGCCATTGACCCGATCGGTCTAAGAATCGGGCTTCGCAGGATTTCCAGCCGCTATGGGCTTCCGCTTTTCATAACGGAAAACGGGCTGGGGGAATTCGATAAGGTTGAAAATGACGGCGCGATTCATGATGATTACAGAATTGCCTACTTGCGTGCGCATCTTGAACAGTGCAGACAGGCTTTAAACGACGGAGTCGATTTAATCGGCTACTGCAGCTGGTCATTTACAGATTTATTGAGCTGGCTGAACGGCTACCAGAAAAGATACGGTTTCGTTTATATTAATCGTGATGAAGAGAATGTAAAGGACTTGAAGAGGATTAAAAAAGACAGCTTTTACTGGTACCAAAATGTCATTCAGACAAACGGGGAAGAGCTGTAGGAGAAGGGCGCCGGATGAAACCGGCGCCTTTATTCTTTGTTCAGGCCTGTTTAAAATCGAGAATATAGGTGATCTTTGCAGTGCCGTTTTGATCAGGCATAATCGTATAGCATGTCAGCTGATAGACGCCTTGCGGGATGTCGCATGACAATTTCTTGGATAGGACGCTTGCAATTTCGACCCCGTCATGAAGCACGTCGAAAGAAACGGTGACGCGCCTGTTAAAGGAGGGAACCTGTTCCTGGACATTCAAACGGACTTCTACTAAAGATGAGGTATTATCGAGAGCTTCAAACGAGACCGCGTGTTCTCCCGTTGTGTAGCCTCTTTTAATATCCTCGTCTGTCCAATCCATAACGGGCGGCTTTCCGCCTTTTTGATAAACGGTAAACTGATGGTATGACATCGTCATTTCTTGTGCTTCCCACTTTTTGATCAAAGAACGTACCTCCAGTGTTATTTAATCTTGAAAAGTATTTTCGTACCGTCCGGATAATCGCTTACCTGATTGCCCACCCAAGACCCTGCTCCGCGGTTATCAGATGGACTGATATACTCGACGGAAGCACCTGTTCCGCCTTCTTCGCACATGGCCATCGGCCACTCGTCGCGGTCATAGCCAGATTTGGAAGGAACATCTTTTAACGATTCCTTTCGGCGTTCGTCGGCTCCGTCCCTGTCGATCGTGCAGATTTTGGAATGCCCTTTTTTGATGGCCTTTCGAATGTGTGCGCCTGTTTCAGGATAGCGGTCCGACGGAAAAATCAGCACTTCATCATAGTTTGAGCCGTTTTGCCGGCCTGAAGGCTGGTGTTCTGAAGTGAAAAAGTCGCCGGATATAATGCCGATGATCACGACGGCGACGGCGAGCAAGGTGATCAGCAAAGATTTAATCTTGTCCATTCTTGTTGTCCTGCTTTCTTCTAAGTTAAATCATTCGGCCGCAGCGGGCCGGAAGTAAATACAACTTTATTATCGTAAAAATGATTTGAGAAATAAAGGGGAGATTAATAGGTTTTTCCTCTTGAAAAGCTGAGCTTCCGTCTATCATATCGATTTTTTAACTGTTTTGCCGGCAGTTTAGAAGGTTTTAAAGGTTCAAAATCTAATTTTCTTATGTGAAAGAAAAACTTTCGAGCCCCCTTTATCAAGCTTTCTTGCGCGAATGATATGAAATATAAGACAGAAAAGGAGCTGATCGAGTTGCTTCGCAAGCTGTTGAAGGCACTTCAAAACGGTAAAAACCGGCGATACAGCAGCAGTGATTACGGACGGAAATCATACAAAAAATACAGCAGCAGTGATTATAAAAGAAAAGGGTATGGTCATCACCATTACAAAAGAAAGCATAAGAAATTTACCGGCAGCAGCTAAATCGGTGAAAACATTGATGAGATGGCTGTTTGACCGCCCGCTCAAAAAAGGAACCGTCTTGGAGGGGAGATATCGAATCAACCGTGTTCTCGGGATGGGCAGCTACGGCATCACATATCTTGCCGAAGAACTCGGGAGAGCCGGTTTCCGCGTCATCAAGCAGCAGAGAAAGACAAAAGCATGGACATCAGCCGGCCGGCGGTCTTTCGAGCGCGAGGCTGAAATTTTGCGGGAATTGGATCTGCCTGCCGCGCCCCGTATATATGAGGTGCTTCAAACGGACGGCGAGCGGTTTATCGTAATGGAGTATATCGAAGGAAAAACGTTTGAAGATTTGCTCTTTTATGATGGGCATGTCTTTGATGAACAGCAAACGATCAGCATATTGAAGGAAGTGCTTCACAGCGTTTCACTTCTTCACAGGAGAGGGATTATTCACCGCGATTTGAGGATCCCCAATTTGATTGTGAGTGAAGGAACGATCCGCATTATAGATTTCGGACTGGCATGCCATCTGACTGAAAGAGAACGTGTTGATGACCGGCACCCGGAAAAAAGGCTGATGCGTGCTGTTTCAGTCAAAAGTGACTTTTATGCGCTGGGGCATTTCGCATTGTTTCTCCTGTACTCCGGGTTTACTCCGTCCGGCCGGGAAGAAAAATGCTGGGAAGAAGAGCTCAGCCTATCGCCTTGGCTTAAATCTGTTCTGCGGAAAATGCTGCAGATTGATCTCCCATATGAGCGTGCAGAAGAGATTATCGGCGATTTGACTTCCTGTACGACGGAAAAGAAGAAGCTGCCGTTTTAACGGCAGCCTTTATTCCCTGCTATTTCATTTTGACTTCCCCGATGAGCTGATGCAAATCTTCAGCCAGTTTGGAGAGTTCATTTGCAGAGGCGGTGACTTCTTGCATAGCCGCAAACTGCTCTTCTGTCAGACCTGCGACTTGTTGTGAATGATCTGATGTTTCCTGGACTTCTTTTGAGATTGCTGCAAATGACGCTGTGATGTTTTGAATGCTTTGCGATATATGCTGGGCAGCGGAAGATAAGTCGGAATTTCTTACGCTGGACTCTTCCATTAAGCCGACAATAGATTCAAACGTTCTTTTGTTCTGTTCGATCATTTTGACGCCGTTGACCGCTTCCGTTTTCACTGCCATGATTGAATCGGTTGTGGTTGCGATTTCTGATTGAATCCCTGAAATGAGATGGGAGATCTGATTGGCTGATTGCTGCGACTGTTCAGCAAGACTGCGTACTTCTTCCGCAACGACGGCGAAACCTTTTCCGTGTTCTCCTGCTCTTGCAGCTTCTATTGAAGCGTTCAAGGCGAGCAGGTTGGTTTGATCGGCAATCTCCGTGATCGCTTTTGAAATGCTGCCGATTTCATGTGATCTTGTATTAAGCATTTCAATGATTTCTCCGCTTTCATGGACCGATTGATGCATTGTGTGAATTTGCTGCATCGTTTCGGAGATATCTTTTGCCCCCTGTTTTGCTTTTTCGCGGGCGTATTGGCTTTTCTCAGAAAGGACTGCAGCGTTTTCGGATATGTTTTGAATATCGGAGGAAGCTTGTTCAATGGCTTGTTTGCTGCCTGCTATCCCTGATGTCTGCATTTCGGACGAGCTTGCGACATGCTGGACGGCTTCGGTGATTTTTTCAGAAGCAAGGCTTGTTTCTTCAGCGCCAGATGTCAATTGATCAGAAGCGGCAGCTACACTGTGCGACGACTGTGAAATTTTTTGCATCAGACGGTTTAAGTTGTCATTCATTTGATTGAAATGATGTGACAAGTCGCCGAGTTCATCTGTCGAATCATCCTGGATCTCGATCGTCAAGTTGCCGCTGCCCGCCTGTTCAAAAGCATGAGTGAGCTTCCTGAGCCTTCTGTTGATCCTTTTGGTGAATATGAGGACAAGCAAAATGGAGATGATGATTGAAGCAGTCAGAACGATAGCAAAAATTTTCAGGAACGATTGAAGAGTGCTTGTGATCATATCCTGGTTGGCCCCTGTATAAAAGATGCCGATAACTTCACCGCTTTTGTCCTTGATCGGCATATATGCCGTTTGATATGTTTTTCCCGCTACATCAGCTTTTCCATAAAAGTTTTTTCCTTCTTTTAAAACCGCATTTGCTACCTCCGAAGACACTTTCGTTCCAACAGCGCGTTTTCCGTCTACAGTCACATTTGTAGATACGCGAGTGTCATATTGAAAGATGGTAACCGTGTCTTTCGTATCATTGCCGATTTGATCGACGAGTTCTTCATTTCCGTTGATCAGGGTCGAACCTTTGTAGAGCCTGTCTTCTTTCACTTCCCAATCCCCTTCAAGAGACTCATTCAAATAACGGTAGCTCAATTTCAAATCGCTTTTGGCTTTTTCTGTCGCCATCTGTTCTAACTCTTTTGAAAGCTGTTTGATAATGAAAATCCCGAGTGCTGACGAAAAGATCAAAATAACGGCCAACACGAGAAGATTGATTTTTGTCCCCAATTTCAGCTTAAATCGCTTTTTCTTCACTGCTTTTCCCCCTTTTGTTTCACCTGTATATACAATATCGGTTAAAATGGGGGCGTTTTGACAAGATGAAAAAGAAAACCCCGTTTGTGAAAACGGAGTTTTGGACGACCTGAAAGCCTAATGTTCTTCTGCTTTTTCGGCTTTTCCTGTTTCATACTGTTTTTGTTTATTTGCGATGTAGCTTCTGGCCTCTTGATGCATCCGATGTTTCAGTTTGTAGACTTCGCTGTTTTGATAGGTATGTGAATTGTAGTTTAGCGGAGATGCATTTTTCCCTTTTCCTGTTGCGTCGATCAAGGCGGAGTAGTCGGTCTGGATCATTTGCTGAATTTGCTCAGAGGCCGAGTATTCTCTTTTGAGCAGCCCGTCAAGATCCTCGACAGCTTTAATTGTGTCTTTTCTGTTTTGGTTTGCAGCATCGAGCTGCTGTTTGATTTCATCGGATGAGAACGGCTGTAACGATATTAAATCATCAATCTGTCCTAAAATATTCGACAGTTCTTGTTGCTGTGCGGAGACCATGTTTTGAGAGTGAATGTGGACATTTGCAAGCTCCTGTTCAAGAAATTGAACATCAACGAATGTGTTCTCTGAAAGTCCGGCATTTTCGGCAGCAGCAGATACACCATTCAGAAACTGAATCTGCATATCAGCTAAATCCAGCCAGCCGTCTATGATCCCTGATTGGTCTCTGTAAAACGCTTTAATGGCATCGGCGCCTTTTCCTTGGAACTCATCAAGTTCTGCGACGCTGTTTAACGATTTTTTTAAGCTGACGAGCTGTTCTCTCAAGTTTTTATATTCATCAGATCTTTGCTTCATAGCTGATAATAGGGTTTCCGCTTCGTAGACTTTCATTGGAAATCTGCCCTTCCTGCGACTTATTTAGTACAGAGTGTACCACTTTGTCACAGGGGATTGGGCAATAAATCCTGAATATCCATGAAAATGAATCTTTGTGATCAAATTTTCAAGCTCTTTAGGCTTTTTGTCGTAATGGGAGACTTTTGTTTTAGTGGTTAATTAGTCCTTTATATGGCGGGGTTGTGTCGTCGGACCGAAGAAAAGCAGAACACCAAAAATATGAAATACTGTGAACAACACAATTAAAAATGTGATTTTATGGTATCTTAAAATAAAATATTAAATAAAAAAGACTCGGAATATTGTAATTAAACATAATTGACTACTTTCTCATGCTTGATTAGTATGATAGTAAAATATTTTAAAAAAAGGATATTTTTAAAAGGGGGGATCGGGATTGAATGAAGAAGGTTACCGGCTTGGAATTGATATTGGAGGAACTTTTACCGATCTTACATTGTTAAACCAGGCGGACGGGAGCATGACCGCAGTTAAAACGCCGACCGTTCCCGAGGATCCGGCTCAAGGGATCATCAACGGCTTGGCTCTCTTGAAGACCCAGGGTGTTCACCCTTCAGAAATTCATCACTTCGTACACGGCATGACAATCGGTTTGAACACATTATTACAACGCAAAGGGGCTGATATTGCTTTATTCGTAACCGAAGGTTTCCGTGATATTCTTTCGCTTCAACGCCTCCGGCTTCCGATACCGTACGATTTTAGATCGAGAATGCCGGATCCCCTTATTCCCCGGAAAAACGTGTTTCCCATTCAAGAAAGAATGCTTTATGACGGCTCTGAAAAGCTGCCGCTCCATATGGAACAGATCGATGAGGCGGTTGGACAAGTTTTAAGAAAAGGCTTAAAAGGAATCGTTGTTTCTTTTTTGCACAGCTATCGGAATCCGCTTCATGAACGCCAGGCTGCAGAACGGATCAGACAAATAGCACCTGAGCTTGAGGTGGCAACGTCTGCGGAGCTTTGGCCGCAAATGAGGGAATACGAACGGACGGTTATGGCCGTCGCGAACCTATACATCAAACCGAATGTCCATCACTACTTTCGAACGTTGAAAGAGAGGCTTGCCCTGGAAGGAATTTCAGCGCAGCCGTTTATCACCCAGTCTAACGGAGGACTGATGGACATTGAATCGGCTGCCGAGGCACCTGTCAAAACGCTTTTTTCCGGACCGGCTGCAGGGGTCATCGGAGCCATCAGAACGGCGGAAGCCGCCGGAGAGGCGAACATCATCACATTTGATGTCGGAGGAACTAGCGCGGATATTTCGATTGTTGAAGAAGGGGAGCCGACTTTTACACAGTCAAATCAAATCTCTGGATTTCCGATTCCGATTCCGTCTGTAGCGATGTATTCGATCGGTGCTGGCGGAGGATCGGTGGCATGGATTGACAGCGGAGGTCTCTTGAAAGTAGGACCGGAGTCAGTTGGATCTGATCCGGGGCCGGCTTGTTACGGAAAAGGAACAAAGGCCGCACTTACAGATGCGTTTCTCATATGTCATTATTTAAATCCAAACCGGTTTGCTTCAGGAAATATGAAACTTTACCGGGAAAGATCCGAAAAAGCGCTCCTCCCGGTTGCCGAGTATTTAGGCACAGATGTGGAGCGGGCCGCAGATAAGATGATTCAGGTTGCGCTTGCCAATATGTATACGGAACTAAGCAATGTTATGGAGCAAAACGGGTTTGACCCGCGTGAATTCAGCCTCATGGCCTTTGGAGGCGCAGGACCGGTCACGGCTAATTTTTTGGCTGAGGAAATTCAGGCCAAAAATGTGCTGATCCCACCGCATCCGGGAACCTTGTCCGCTTTAGGCGCACTGACGGCGGATTTTATTTATGATGCTGTATGTTCAAGACAGGTGCTGCTTGAACAAATAAAAACGGCCGAGTTAAAAGCAGAGTTTGTGAGGCTGCAAGAGCAAGCGGAAACATGGCTGCGGAAACAACAGGCGGAGTTGCTGACGGAAACCTCTCTTCTTTACTTGCTTGATGCCCGTTATAAAGGTCAGGCATACGAAATTGAGCTCCTTGTTTCACCGGAATACCTGGAAGGCAAAAGCACGCGTGAAATCGCGGACTCCTTTCACCTCTTACATGAAAAGCAATATGGACACAGCGATGAGAAAGCAAGCATTGAGTTGATGAATATGCGCGTCCGCATCATAGGCAAGACACCGAAGCCGCCAGGCGGAAAAGGAGGCCGAAGTGAGCTGCCCGAAGCTGAACCGGTCAGCCAAAGAAAGATCATCATAAAAGGCGGTATATATCAAGCCGCTGTATACCGACGTTCAGATTTAAGGTGCGGACAGAGATTAAATGGGCCGGCCATTGTTGAGCAGGATGATACAACGACGCTGATTTTGCCAAATTGGAGCGGAAAAACCGATCATGCCGGAAATTTGATCATTGAACGGAAGGAGAGCTGACCATGCGCACAGATCCTGCCCGGCTGGAAATGATGAGAAGCTACTTTAACGCGATAGCCGCGGGAATGGGACACGTTATTGAACGGACGTCCTTTACCACATTTGTAAAAGAATCGGCCGATTTCGCTACTGCGCTTGCGACGCCGGAAGGGGAGTTTTTTGTTTATCCGAAAACGGTCGGCGTCACGATTTTTTTAGGGCTTTCATTAAAACGGATCATCGAAGAAAGCGGCCCGTTTGAACCGGGAGACATTATCCTCACAAACGATCCCTATACAACGGACGGATTGGCGACCCACTTGCCTGATATACATGTGGTGAAGCCGATTTTCATGGAGGGCGAGGTCATCAGTTATGCGTGGTGTTTTGTCCATTGCAGCGATGTCGGCGGCCTTGTTCCGGCAAGCATTTCGCCGACAGCGACAGACATCCATCAGGAAGGCCTGAGAATACCGCCGGTAAGAATTTACAAAGCGGGAAGAGAAAATCGCGATATATTGAATGTGCTGCGGGCAAACAGCAGGGTTCCCGACTTAAATGAAGGGGATATTCATGCGATGGTGGCCGCGGTCAATACGGCGGAGAACCGATTGACAGAGATGGTCGGCAAGTTTGGAAAAGAAGCGGTCCAACAAGGAATGGATGATTTGCTCGAACAAGCAGCGATGAGAGCCGGCCGGGTGATCAGCGGGATTCCGGAAGGCACATATAGTTTTTCAGATTATCTTGATGACGATATGATTTCTGACGTTCCGATCCGCTTGGCTGTTACGGCAAACGTCACGGGAGGGGAAATCACATTGGACTTTTCAGACTGTGATCCCCAGGTGAAAACCGCATTTAACCTTGTCACTAATGGAAGCAAACATTCTTTTCTATTTCAGGGCCTGATCAACTTTATCATAAGTGAAGACCCGTATATTCCGGTTAACGGGGGACTGACAAGGCCGATCAAAGTTATCGCTCCGAAAGGTACGCTCGTTCATCCGGAATATCCAGCGGCCGTCGGCATTCGTCATTCGATTACGATGAGACTTTATAATGCCGTACTGGGCGCTTTGGGCAAGGCGCTTCCGAAAGCTGTGCCTGCAGCAGGTGCCGGTCAGTCAGCGATTGTCGTACTGTCGGTTCCCGACGAATCAACGGGCGGCCGGAAGATGTCGGTGGTCGAACCGATGGGAGGCGGAGGCGGCGGCCAGCATGACATGGACGGAGCAGACGGTATTGATCATGCATCCGGATTTTTGAAAAATACGCCGATTGAAAGCCTCGAACAGCACATTGACATCCATGTCCGCCGCTATGAACTGATTAAAGATACCGCCGGAGCCGGTTTTCACAGGGGCGGCCATGCAATCGGGCTGGAGTTTGAAGCGGCGGCGCCAGAATCAATTGTGACCGCAAGAGGGATGGAGAGAATGCGATTTCATCCGTGGGGGCTCGCCGGGGGAACGGCAGGAGCGCTCGGACGGGTGCGTCTTTATCCGGAGCAGCCTCAGGAGAAAACGATTTCGAAGATCGACGTTCTAAAGCTCAACAAAGGGGATGTTATCAGCATTCATTCGCCTGGCGGCGGAGGCTGGGGAGATCCATACAGCCGGGAAGCTGAATCGATTTTGAGAGAAGTTGAAGCGGGCTTGCTGAGCCCGGAAGCGGCCTATCACCAATACGGCGCGGCTGTAAAAGAAAACGAGGCAGGCTCCTTCATTATTGATCTGCAAGAAACAGCTGAAATCAGAAAAAAGAAAGCAGGCGAACCTCGGAAACATTGGGATTTCGGGCTTGCCAGAGAAGAATACGAACGGTGCTGGACAGAGGAAGCCAGCAGCACATTGGCCCGGCTTCTGCGCCAGCTTCCGGCTCATCAAAGATCACATGTTAAACATTTAGTCCACCGTTATTTTTCAAAAGAACATAACGGTCCGATCAGCAAAGGCGACGTTGCGGCGCTGTGGAAAAACTGGCCGGCAAAAATAACACGGGAATGGTGAGATGACAATGAAAAGTAAAATTTCTGCTTTATTTATTCTGTCTCTTGTAGCGGTGCTCCTTCTTTCGGGCTGCGGCGGAAACGGAAGTCAGAAAAGCAAACAATCAGATACAGTCGTGATCGGCGTCTATGGAGGCGATTGGGAAAAACATATTAAGCCTAGCCTTGAATCTTTTGAAAAAGAAACAGGGCTGAAGGTCAAAGTCGTCGCAGGGACAGACTCTGAGTGGTTTACAAAGCTCAAAGCTGCAAATGGCAGAAATGCTCCGTATGATCTCTTAATCCTGCAGCCGGATACAATTCACAGGGCACAGTCGGCGGGATTGCTGGCGCCGATCGATCAGGAAAAGGTTCCAAATGTCCGCGATCTGTATCATTCCGTTCAGAAACGCTTCACTGATGATGGAAAGCAGTATGCGGCCGGTTTCAGTATGGGGCAGCTCGGAATTGTCTACCGAAAGGACCTTGTACCGCAGGAGCCTAAACGCTGGACGGATCTTTGGAACAGCAGCTATAAAGGTCATGTGGCCATATCATCGCCGGCTTATTCGGCGGGACTTCAGTTTTTTGTAGGATTAATCAATGCCCAGGGCGGCCTGGAGTCAAATGGGAAAGACGTCGATAAAGCGTTTAACAGTTTGGCGGATTTAAAGAACAACATAACGGCCTATCCCGATAATCCGGGCTCGATACAAACGCTTTTGGAACGCGGGGATGCATGGGTTGTCCCGTTTTGGGACGGACGCGCTTTTTCTTTGCAGGATGCCGGTCTTGACCTGGGATTTGCATACCCCGAGGAAGGTGCCGTCGCAGCCGTTGCAAGCTGGGCTTTGATGAAAGGAAGCCCTAATCAGGATAACGCATACAAGCTGTTAAATCACCTGCTCAGTCCAAAAGTGCAAGGAGATTTTGCCGATAGAACATTTTACGGCATGGCCAATAAAAAAGTGAAATACAGCGATAAATTAAAAGGAAAGATTAAAGTGGGGGAGGACTATTACAGGAATTTAAAATGGGTTGACTATGAAGTAGCGGCAAAAGATCTGGGCGATTGGACAAATCGCTGGAATCAAGTACTTGGCGGAAAATAGGTGACAAACATGAGCGCAATTCAGATTCAGCATGTCAGCCGGCATTTCGGAAACACCATCGCATTGGAAGACGTACAGCTTGAAGTCAAAGAAGGGGAATTTTTCTCTCTCCTCGGTCCGAGCGGCTGCGGAAAGTCAACGCTCCTTCATATCATTGCCGGGTTCCTTGAACCGACGTCAGGGTTTGTATATATAGGAGGACGAGATGTAACTGATTTGCCGCCATACGACCGACATATCGGAATGGTTTTTCAGGATTATGCTTTATTCCCGCATCTCAGCGTATTTGACAATGTTGCATACGGATTGAAAGTTCGAAAATGGCCCCGCCGCAAGATTGAAGAACGGGTGATGGAAAGTCTCGCTCTTGTCAGGCTTGAAGCGTTTGCTAATCGCATGCCCCGTCAGCTGAGCGGGGGCCAGCAGCAGCGGGTGGCGATTGCCCGGGCATTGGCGATTCAGCCGTCTGTGCTATTGCTAGACGAGCCGCTGAGCAACCTGGATGCGAAACTTCGAAAAGAAATGCAGACGGAGCTGCGCAGCATCCAAAAACGCGTCGGCATTACAACGATTTTAGTGACGCACGATCAGGAGGAGGCTTTAAGCTTATCGGACAGAATTGGAATCCTCGGCTGCGGCAGGCTTCAGCAGCTCGGCGTTCCGTTGGACGTGTACCGCACGCCTGCTAATCAATTTGTCGCCGAATTTATCGGACAGGTCAATTTGCTGAAAGCGCGTGCGTCGGAGATACAGCCTTCATCAGGCGGTTATGGCTATGAAGCGGTCGATTTCGAAATATATGAAGGTGTTCCGCTGACTTTTGAGATCAGCCGGAATCTATTGAAAAAATCCTCTGTATTGTTTATGGTGCGGCCCGAGAGAATCTCAGTCTCTTTCAAGAAGCTGAAGAACAGGCTGATTGAAATGCCTGCAACGATAACAGAAGTCAGTTATGCCGGACATGCTCTCAGGCTGAAAGCCGCTGTTTTCAAAGGAGAATGGATCATTCAGGCGCCCGATCCTCAATTTCCAAGATTGCCGAAGGCGGGAGATCAAGTGTATCTTTCTTTGGAGCCGGACGATTTTGTTCCGCTGGATGTAAAGGAGGATGCAGATGGGTGCTCTTGAACAAAAACGGTTTTATTGGGTTTTGCTTGTTCCCGTCCTTTTATTTCTCGGCGTTTTTCTCGTGTTGCCGCTTGTTCTGCTGCTGTTATTAAGTTTCAGAGACGTGGACGCTATGATGAATACGCTCGATACGTACAGTTTTTCTCAATATGTCGAAGTGTTCTCTTCGGACATTTATTTGAAAACAATCGGTATAACGCTTTGGACGGCGTTGAAGACCACTGTATTATGCCTTGTGATGGCGTATCCGGCGGCATATTTACTCGTAAAGGCGCCAACCGGCAGGCTGCGGGCTTTGTTTTATATATTGCTTGTTTCCCCTTTATTGACCAGTGTTGTCATTCGGACGTTTTCCTGGATTGTGCTGCTTTCGCAAAACGGGATCGTCAATGAGGCGCTAATCAGCATGAAGCTGATTGAAAAGCCCGTGCCGCTTTTATGGAATATGAACGCCGTCATCATCGCATATGTCCAGGTTATGCTGCCGTTTGCTGTGCTGCCGCTCGCCGGTTCTTTAAGCGAAATGAAACGGGATCTTAAATTTGCTTCGATGAGCCTTGGAGCGGGGAGGCTGCGGACATTTTTTTTCGTGACCTTGCCGATGACGGTACCAGGATTGCTGACAGGAGCAATGATCGTGTTTTCCCTTTCGGCCGGAAGCTATATTACGCCTCTTCTCGTCGGCGGAAGGATGCAGCCGCTGCTGCCGTTATCAATCTATCAGCAGGTCATGCAAGTCTTTCATCTTCCTCTTGCAGCGGCCATGTCGATTACTTTATTAGCCGTTGTCAGCGTGGTTATTGGAATCCTTGGCTTTTTCCAAAAGCGTTGGGAGGCGAGAATAAATGGGTAGACGATTGCGCTGTTTGTCTGGGGGAAAGTGGATTGATGCGTGTGTTTGGGCGGCGGGTTTATTGGTATACCTTTTTTTGGCGCTGCCTGTTTTTGTGATTATATTGTCGGCTTTCAGCCCTGACGAATATCCGAAGTTCCCGCCATCAGGCGTCTCGCTGCGCTGGTTTGCCGGAGTTTTCAGCAGCAGCGGCTGGATGGAATCGATTTGGGTCAGCGGTATGCTGCTCCTCGTTGTAACGCCTCTTGCGGTGATCCTTGGAACAGTTGCAGCCTATGCATTGGCGCGGCTGAACTTTCCTGGAAAACAGGCGATTCAGGCTTTTATTTTATCGCCGTTGATGATTCCCCAAATCGCATTAGGCGTGTCATTTCTCTATTTATTGACAATGTTTGGGATAAACGGCACATTTGCCGGGCTGGCCGCCGGGCATATGCTGATCAGCCTTCCGTATGTCTTACGGACGGTCGGCGTCAGCATGGCGAACGTGGATCCGAAGCTTGAACTGGCGTCCATGAATCTCGGCGCAGGTCCCTGGTATACCTTTTTTCATGTTACCTTGCCGCTCATTAAACCGGGAATCATTGCGGGAGCCGTGTTTGCCGCTGTGACGTCATTCGGGGAAGTATCCATCAGTCTGTTTGTTTCTTCACCTGCTGTCACGCCTGTACCGGTGCGCACGTTCAGCTATATTGACCAGACGTTTGATCCGAGCGTTAATGCGATTTCGGTTATTTTTATCACAGTTTCAGTGATCGCGCTGATCATCATCGAGCGGACGATCGGGCTTTCAAAAACCGTGTAGCAGGCGAAACTCAGCCTGCTTTTTTGTATGGAACACCGGAAGTATTTCAAGATACCGTTTAGGATGAGACAGTTCAGCGATTTTTCGTTCTGCTTCAAAGTTTTTGCAAGCTGTTTGTCTTTTCTTGTCAGTTTAAACGGCCGGGTAAAAGAAACGTTTTATTTGAATGAACATTGTAAAAGGAAACGCCTGAGCCTTAACGGATTTTCATGATTAATTCATGAAGTTAAGGCTGTTTTTTTAATATTTTAATATACTCTTTATCTAGGATTTGGAATTTTTTGCGGAATTAAGCGATTTTTTTCGTTTTCCCGCATATTTTTTTATTGATTTCGGGATCGCGCATTAACATTCATGGATGACATTCGGCATCCCGCATGAAACTTTTCACCTATTTTTCGGTGAAAAAAACAAAATTTTCATTTAAAGTGAACTGTGAGCAGAAAATGAATTTATATCAATAAAAGCAGATAAAGGCAAACCTGCGGAAACGCAGGGACGCAAAGCCATGGCCTAAGGTACTGACGGTGCTACGGTTGACAGGTTGCCGAATAAACAGGGAGTTCGCCCGTTTTTATTCGGGTGGGCTCTTTTCTTTTTATTTCCAATATAATGTTTTATTGGAAATGACAAATCTGTGACAGTGTTTTTCGCTCATCGCAATACCGCAACATTGCATTGCGGCTTGGCTGTTCGCATCGTCATACATAGCAAGAGATAAAGGAGGAATAAAGAATGGGAAACACATTTTACCCGCTGACACATGCTCAAAGGAGAATTTGGTACACGGAAAAGTTCTATCCCGGCACAAGTGTTTCAAATTTGAGCGGCTTTGGAAAATTAAAATCTGCCTCGGGAATCGATTCCGGGTTATTGACTGAAGCCATTCGCCAGTTTGTTCGTACGAATGAAACCATGCGATTCAGGCTGATGTTTGAAGGAGAAGATGAGCCGAAGCAATATATAGCGGAAGACGAACCTTTCCAGATTGAATATTTTGACGCTTCAGAAAGCGGAGGAGCAGACGGCGTTCTTAAATGGGGACAAGCTGAAGCGCGCCGGCCCCTGCCTTTGTATGAAAGTCCGCTGTTTAAATTTGCCGTCGTTCGCATCAGTGAAGAAGAAAGCTGGTTTTTTGCAAAAGTTCATCATATCATTTCCGACGGTATTTCCATGACGATTCTGGGTAACCGCATTACAGACATTTATTTGAAGCTTGCCAAAGGGGAAACCGGCCTCGAACCTGTTCAGTCATCGTTTACGGAACATATTCAGAGTGAGTTGGAGTATGAAAATTCGAAGCGGTTCCAGAAGGATAAAGCATATTGGAACGCACAATATGAAGTGATCCCGGAGCCCGTATCGTTAAAGTCGAGTGATACGTATCAGATCCAATTGGATGCAGCCCGCTTTTCAAAAGAGGTTTCCCCCGCCCTGTATAAAAAAATTCAAACGTATTGTAAGGAACACAACATAAGTGTCCTCTCCCTGTTCTTATCGATTTTGCACATCTATATGCATCGGGTAACCGGACAAAAAGACGTCGTTCTCGGCACATTTATGGGTAACCGGACAAATGCAAAAGAAAAACAGATGCTCGGGATGTTTGTGTCGACGATTCCGATGAAAGCCTCCATTGATGTACACCGAGACTTTAGTGCATTTGTGCAGGAAAGAATGAAAGATCAGCTGAAGATCATTCGGCATCAAAAGTATCCGTACAATCTGCTGATTAATGATTTGCGGGAAAGACAGCCGCATGTCAGCAAATTGTTCTCCGTCTCACTGGAATATCAAGTTATGCAATGGCAGCGGAAAGAAACGTTGTCATTTCTTACCGAGCCGATTTTCAGCGGTAGTGAAATCAACGATATTTCTATTCACGTGAAAGAGAGATGGGACACCGGGGCGCTTGCGATTGATTTTGATTACAGGGAGGAGCTTTTCACCTGTGAAGAAATGGCCGTTTTATATGAACGGCTGATGACGCTGCTTGAAGATGCCCTGTTGTTTCCGCAAAAAACAATTGCGGAACTGGAGCTTGTTCCCGCTTTTGAAAAAGAGCGGCTGTTAAAGCGTGCATCAAGCCAAACCATCGCATATGACAAGAACATGACCCTGCACGGTTTATTCGAACAAAAAGCAGCCGATCATCCCGGAAAAACCGCGGTTGTATATGAAGGACAAAAACTTTCGTACCGCGAGCTGAATGAACAATCAAACCGTCTGGCAATGGCGCTACGGAGAAGAGACATCGGGCCTGACGCTCCGGCTGCGATAGTGATGGAGCGGTCAGAGCGGGTTATCACGGCGATGCTGGGCGTTTTGAAAGCCGGCGGAGCTTATGTACCGATCGATCCCGGATTTCCGGAAGAAAGAATTCGCTTCATGCTGGAGGATTCAAAGGTCAAAGCGGTTATCACAGACAGCGGGCTGACTTTTGAAACGGCCGAAACGGTGCGGTTCAGCGAAGCGCTTTCTGAATCGCGGGAAAACGGTCATCCGTCTTCAGAGGCAGGCGCCGGGCACCTTGCATATATCATTTATACTTCCGGGACAACGGGCCGTCCAAAAGGCGTCATGATTGAACACAGGCAGGTTCACCACCTTGTAAGAGGGCTTCAGCAGGCCGTTGGTACATATGATCAGGATGATTTGAAACTGGCCCTTCTGGCTCCGTTTCATTTTGATGCTTCCGTTCAGCAGATTTTTACGTCTCTATTGCTCGGCCAGACGTTGTACATCGTGCCGAAAAAGACGGTTTCCGACGGACGCGCTTTATCGGATTATTACCGCCGTCATCAAATCGATGTGACAGACGGTACGCCGGCTCATTTGCAGCTTTTGTCTGCGGCCGATGATCTTACAGGCGTCAAACTGAGGCATATGCTTGTTGGAGGAGAGGCTTTATCAAGGGTCGCAACGGAAAGGCTGCTTCAATTATTTGCAGAAACAGCTGAATCCGTGCCTGCTGTTACGAATGTTTACGGCCCGACTGAAACTTGTGTGGATGCTTCTTCTTTTACGGTTACAAACCGCGCAGACCTTCAAGGCGATACGGCCTATGTCCCGATCGGCCGGCCGATTGGAAACAACCGTTTTTATATTTTGGATGAAAACGGTGCACTCCTTCCTGATGGGGTCGAAGGGGAATTGTATATTGCAGGAGACGGGGTCGGCCGAGGCTACTTGAACTTGCCTGACATGACCAGAGACAAGTTCTTGGAAGACCCGTTTGTCCCCGGAGGTTTCATGTATCGAACAGGGGATGCTGTACGTTGGCTTCCTGACGGTACGGTTGATTTTATCGGCCGAAAAGACGATCAAGTGAAAATCCGCGGCTACCGGATCGAGCTTGGCGAGATAGAGTCGGTGCTGCAAGGATCCCCTGCTGTCGGAAGAGCAGTTGTCCTCGCGCGGCCTGAAACAGGCGGCAGCCTTGAGGTTTGCGCTTATGTCGTTCCGAAACAAGGCGGAGAGATTCATATTCAGAGGCTGAGGGAGTATTTATCCAAGCATCTGCCTGACTATATGATACCTTCCCGCTTTGTCGAGCTTGATGAAATACCGCTGACGGGAAGCGGCAAAGTCGACCGGAAAGCGCTGCTTCGCCATGAAGTCTCTGTCAGCGGGACTGCAGAGTATGCGGCGCCGAGAAATGAATGTGAAGAAAAAATGGTGGGTATATGGCAGGAAGTGCTCGGAGCTGAACAAGTCGGAATCAACGACCAGTTTTTTGAACTGGGCGGCCATTCTCTCAAAGCGATGGCCATTCTGGCAAAAATTCACAAATCTTTCGGTGTCGAGGTTCCGTTGCAAGTCCTATTTGAAAAACCGACAGTGGCGGCGTTAAGCGGCTTTGTTTCTGAAGCGGAGAAAGACGGATACACGGTAATTGAACCGGCGCCGGAAAGTGACGATTATCCTCTCTCATTGGCGCAGCAGCGAATCTATATCGTCAGCCAGCTGGAGGATGCCGGAGTCGGCTATAATATGCCGGCCGCGGCGATGCTTGAGGGCACCCTCGATGTTCAGCGCCTTGAAGCTGCTTTTCAAAAACTGATTGATAGGCATGAGGCGCTGCGGACTTCGTTTACAGTTGTCGATGGCGAGCCGAGACAGAACATTCATCAAAGGGTTCAATTCAAGATTGAGAAGGTTGAAGCAGATGGGAAGCCGATCGAACAAATGGCAAAATCTTTTGTCCGCCGCTTTGATCTCGCCAAAGCTCCGCTGATGAGAGCCGGTCTCGTCCGTCTCGCAGACGGCAGACATTTGTTGTTGTTCGATATGCATCATCTTGTGTCTGACGGCGTGTCGATTTCGATCATATTGAATGAGCTGGCGGCGCTGTATAAAGGGGAAGAACTGCCGGAGCCGAATTTGCATTACAAAGATTATGCCTTCTGGCAAAGGACACAGGCACAAGAAGGTTTTCAAAAAGAAGAAGCTTATTGGCAAAGCGTGTTTGCCGGCGAGCTTCCCGTACTGCAGCTGATAACGGATGAGCCGAGGCCGTCTGTTCAAAGCTTTGAAGGAGACAGGGTATCCGCAGTCCTGCCAAAAGACATGAAAGAAAAATTAGCCGTGCTGGCAGAACAAAACGGCGCGACATTGTACATGGTCATGCTGGCCGCATACAACATGCTGCTAGCAAAGTACTCCGGGCAGGAAGATGTGATCGTCGGGACGCCGGCGGCCGGCCGCAGACATTCCGATCTGGAAGGGATCATCGGCATGTTTGTCAATACGCTGGCGATCCGTTCAAAAGTGGAGCCGGGCAGAACGTTAAGAGACTTCCTGCACGATGTAAAGAAAACGGTAATCGACGCTTTTGAGCATCAGGATTATCCGTTTGAGCGGCTAGCGGAAAAGGTTGGTGCATCGCGCGATTTAAGCCGTCATCCCGTCTTTGACACGATGTTTATTTTGCAAAATGCATGGGAAGACATTCCGATGCTCGGCGATTTGCACCTCTCGATTTATGAAACGAACTTCAATATTGCAAAGTTCGACCTGACGCTGCAGGCAAAAGAAGAGCAGGGACAATTGATTCTTGATTTGGATTACAGTACGAAGCTGTTTAAAAAAGATACGGCTGAAAGGATGCTGAAAGCGTATTTGCACCTTCTGGACGGCATGACGGCTGATCCGCTCCGCAGGATCGGCGAGTACAGCCTTTTGACAGAAGAGGAAACGAATCGTCAGCTCGTCGAGTTCAACCCCGCGGCAAGCGATTATCCGCGGGAGAAAACGATCGTTCAGCTATTTGAGGAACAGGCGGCAGAAAGAGGCGGACATCCCGCCCTGCAATTTGAAGACAAAGTATGGTCCTACGGTGAGCTCAATCGGAAAGCGAACCAATTGGCGAGGTGCCTCCGCGAAAGAGGTGTGCAGGCCGGCACGACAGCAGCCATTCTTACCGCCAGGTCGGCTGAAATGGTTATCGGCATTCTCGCTGTGCTGAAAGCCGGCGGGGCTTATGTGCCGATCGATCCGGATCATCCGGAAAAACGCATGCAACATTTCTTCAAGGACAGCGGAGCGGCGGTTCTTTTAACGCAAAAGGTGATGAAGCCGCTCGCTGAGGCGGCCGAATTTAGCGGCGACATCCTATTTCTTGAGGATGAACACCTTTATCTGGGAGATGCGTCTGATTTGCGGCTTCGGATTTCACCGGAAGCAATGGCAAATCTAACGTATACATCCGGAACGACAGGGACGCCTAAAGGCAATATGGTCTCTCACCGGAATATATTGCGTACGGTAAAAAACACGAATTACTTGGATGTGATGACATCCGATATCGTTCTTTCGATTTCAAATTATGTGTTTGACGCCTTTATGTTTGATGTGTTCGGTTCATTGCTGAACGGCGCCAAGCTGGTGATAGCTCCAAAAGACACGATTCTTGATATGAGCCGGCTCGCACATGTACTGGAAAAAGAAAAGGTTACCGTCTTAATGATCACGACCGCATTATTCAATCTGTTGACAGACATGCGGCCGGACAGTTTGAAGGGACTCCGCAGGGTTCTGTTCGGCGGCGAACGTGCGTCTGTCGATCATGTCAGAAGAGCTCTGAACACAGTTGGCAAAGGACGGCTGCTTCATATGTACGGCCCGTCTGAGAGCACTGTTTTTACAACCTATCACCCAGTCAACGAAGTACCGGACGACGCGCAGGCTATACCAATCGGGAAGCCAGTCAGCAATACGGAGGTTCTGATTCTTGATTCATTCGGCAATGTACAGCCGACAGGGGTTGCGGGAGAATTATGCGTCGGCGGAGGCGGCCTCGTCCGCGGTTATTTTAACCGCCCGGAACTTACGGCTGAAAAGTTTACGGAACATCCGTTCAAAACCGGTGAGAAGATTTACCGGACGGGTGATATGGCGAGATGGCTTGCCGATGGATGCCTTGAATTTATCGGCCGGATTGATCATCAGGTCAAAATTCGCGGACAGAGGATCGAGCTCGGTGAAATCGAGCACCATCTCCTGACGCATGACATGATTCAGGAAGCCGCTGTTCTTGCTGTTGACACCGGGGTGGGAGATCAAATGATCTGTGCTTACTTTACGGCCGATCAGGAGCTTTCGAGTGAAGAGCTTCGCCGACATGCGGCAGAAGGTCTGCCGGGCTACATGATTCCGTCCGTGTTTATGCAGCTGCAGGAGCTTCCGCTCACAGGCAATGGAAAGGTCGACAGAAGGGCGCTGCCTGAGCCGGATGTCGCGCAGGCAGCGCAAAAGGAATATACGGCGCCAAGGAGCCGAACAGAAGCACAGCTTGCCGATCTTTGGCAGGAAGTGCTCAATGTACCGAAAATCGGTGTGCATGACAATTTCTTTGAACTTGGCGGACACTCTTTAATCGGGATGACGCTCATTGCCCGCATCCAGCAAGAGATGAATGTTGATCTGCAGCTGAAAGATTTGTTCCAGGCGCCGACAATCGAAACACTGGCGCAGGCTGCGGCAAAAGCTGAGAAAAAATCAGCCGTTTATATTGAAGCGGTGCCGGACCGGGAAACGTACCCGGTATCTTCGGCGCAAAAACGGCTGTACGTCCTTCAGCAGATTGAAGGCGCAGAGAAAAGCTATCACATGCCGGCCGTTCTCCAGCTTGAAGGGAAGCTTGACCTGAAGCGCCTCGAGTCTGCCGCGCAAATGCTGATCAAGCGCCATGAAGCATTCCGCACCACGTTTGAAATCAGGGACGGCGAACCTGTTCAGCGGATTTCGGATGCTGCGGAATTGACCATTGATGTCATCGATGCAGATGAGCAAGAAGCGGAAAAGCTGATTGAAGAGTTCATCAGGCCGTTTGATTTAACAAAGGCTCCGTTATTTAGAATGAGCATTATACGTGTCACAGGAGAAAAACATCTTTTGCTTGTGGATATGCATCATATCATTTCAGACGGCGCTTCCGTCAGCGTCCTAATCGACGAGATGACAAGGCTTTATGCGGGAGAGGCGCTTGAACCGCTGAGGATTCAGTATAAAGACTTTTCTGTATGGCAGCAGCACCTGCTGACAGAACGGCACAAAATGCAGGAGGAATACTGGCTCAAAGAGCTGGACGGCGAACTGCCTGTTTTGACGCTTCCGACAGATTATCCGCGTCCTTCTGTTCAAACGTTTGAAGGAAGCCGTCTCAGCTTTGCGCTGAAACCGGAGCTTGTCCAGCAGCTGAGAAAACTGGCCAAGGAAACGGAAAGCACTTTATACATGGTGCTCGCTGCCTCATACAGTGCGCTTTTATCGAAACTGAGCGGACAGAGCGAGGTCATTGTCGGCTCTCCGGCTGCCGGGCGGCCGCATGCTGATTTGAGCCGTATCATCGGCATGTTTGTCAATACGCTTGCGATAAGAACGCGTCCTGAAGGAGACAAGCCGTTTTCTGCGTTCCTTGAGGAAGTGAAAGAAACGACGCTCGGCGCGTTTGAGCATCAAGATTACCCGTTTGAAGAACTCATTGAGAAGCTGAACATCCAGCGCGACATGAGCCGAAACCCGTTATTTGATGCCGTCTTTTCAATGCGAAATGCCGATTTGAAAGACTTGTCAATGGAAGGGATCACACTCAAGCCGTATGATTTTGCCCATCAGACCGCGAAGTTTGATCTGACGCTGACAGCGGCGGAAGAGGACGGACTTCTCGTTTTTGAAATGGAATACAATACAGCTCTCTTTAAGCATGAATCGATCGAGCGCTGGAGCGGATATTTGCTTAATCTGCTCGAAGCGGTTGCCGAAAATCCGGATGCCCGCCTTTCAGAGCTTTCGCTTCTGGATGAAGCGGAAAAACGGCGGATCGTCCAAAAATGGAATGAGACGAGACTGGCTGTGCCGCAGGACAAAACAGTCCATGAGCTGTTCGAAGCACAAGTCCTCCACACGCCAGACCGCGGGGCAGCGGTTTACAACGGCGTGGCGTGGACGTACAAAGAGCTGAACGCGCGTGCGAACCGTCTGGCCCGGCTGCTGATCGAAAAAGGGGCCCGTCCTGAACAGCGGGTCGGGATCATGGTCAAGCCTTCGATTGAAATGGCCGCTGGCGTGCTCGCAATTTTAAAAGCGGGAGCGGCCTATGTGCCGATCGATCCTAGCTATCCGGCCGAGCGGATCGGATACGTGCTGAAAGACAGCGGCGCAGAGCTGCTTTTGACGCAAACAAACTTAGCCGCACCTGAAGAATTCAGCGGTGAAACACTTTTTCTCGATTCGATGCTGAGCGAAGAAATCACAAAAGATGATGAAGTGAACCTGCAGGCAGGCACACAGCCAAACCACCTGGCCTACTTAATCTACACCTCGGGCACGACCGGCCAGCCGAAAGGCGTCATGGTCGAACATCAGTCGCTCGTGAACTTGTGTTATTGGCATCATGATGCATTTGCGGTCACTGAAGAGGACAAAAGCGCGAAATACGCCGGCTTCGGCTTTGACGCTTCCGTCTGGGAGATGTTCCCGTACTGGATCGCTGGAGCAGAGCTTCACATCATCGATGAAGCGATCCGGATGGATATTACGCGCTTGAACGAATACTTCGAAGAGAACAAGATTACGATCACGTTCCTGCCGACACAGCTGTGCGAACAGTTCATGGAGCTCGATAACCAGTCGCTGCGCGTGCTGCTTACGGGCGGAGACAAGCTGAAACGGATCGCAAAACGCTCCTACACGCTCGTCAACAACTACGGGCCAACGGAAAACACAGTCGTCGCAACGAGCGCGGCGATCGATCCTGATGAAGGAATGCTTTCAATCGGAAAGCCGATCGCCAATACGCGGGCGTATGTGCTTGGACAAAACAACGAAGTTCAGCCTGTCGGCGTCGCGGGCGAACTGTGTATCGCCGGCCGCGGGCTTGCGCGCGGCTATTTGAACAAGCCGGAGGAAACGACGAAGCGTTTTACGGAAGACCCGTTTGTGCCGGGCGAGCGCATGTACCGGACGGGGGATGCGGTCAAATGGCTGGAAGACGGGCGGCTTGAGTACATCGGCCGGATCGACCAGCAGGTGAAAATCCGCGGCTTCCGGATCGAGCTTTCTGAAATCGAAGTCCAGCTCGCGCGCCTCTCTGAAGTGCAGGAAGCCGTCGTCACCGACATCGAAGACGCCTGCGGCAACAAAGCGCTGTGCGGCTATGTCGTTGCGAATCAACAGCTTGATACAGAAAGCCTCGCCCGCAAGCTGGCACAGACGCTCCCGGACTATATGGTACCGGCATTCTGGGTGCAGCTTGATGAGCTTCCGGTTACGGCGAACGGAAAAGTCGACCGAAGGGCGCTGCATCAGCCTGACGTCGAAGCGCAGACAGCCGAATACAAAGCGCCGCGCACGGAAACGGAACAGCTGTTGGCCGACATTTGGCAGGAGGTTCTCGGTCTGGACCGAATCGGGATCACAGACAATTTCTTCGCGCTCGGCGGAGATTCGATCAAAGGAATTCAAATGGCAAGCCGCCTTCAGCAGCACGGGTGGAAGCTGGAGATGAAAGACTTGTTTCAGCATCCGACGATCGGAGAGATAAGTTCGTATATTGAATGGGCTGATGCTAAACCGATCGATCAAGGACCTGTCGAAGGGGAAGTCACATTGACGCCGATTCAGCGCTGGTTCTTTGAACGCAAATTTACGAACGAGCATCACTGGAATCAGTCGGTTATGCTTCATGCGCCTTCAGGATTTGACCCGGAGCTTGTCGAACAGACATTGGCGGCATTGACAGAGCATCATGATGCCTTGCGCATGGTGTATCAAAAGAAAAACGGCCGCCTCATTCAATATAACCGAGGGCCGGGTGACCGTTCGTTCGCCTTTCGAGTGGTTGACCTTCGATATGTCACCGACATTGAAACGGAAATCACTGCCCAGGCAAACCGTCTCCAGGCAAGCCTTGATCTTGAAAACGGGCCGCTTGTAAAGGCAGAACAGTATCAAACCGCAGAAGGCGACCATTTGCTGATCGTCATTCACCATTTGGTGATCGACGGCGTGTCATGGCGGATTCTGCTGGAAGACTTTGCATCAGGCTACTCGCAAGCCGCACAGCAGCATGACATTGTCTTCCCTGATAAAACCAATTCGTTTAAAGATTGGGCAAAAGAGCTTGAGGCTTACGCGCAAACCGAACGCTTTCTTAAAACGGCCGATTATTGGCGCAGACTTGAACAAGAGCATATTTGCGAGCTGCCGAAAGATCGGGCTGCCGCAGAAAGAAAAGCGGAAAACACTTCTGCTGTTACGTTTGAATTAAGCGAAGCGGAGACGCGTCTGCTGCTGACGAAAGTGCATGAGCCGTATGGAACGGATATCAACGACATCCTGCTTTCCGCCCTCAGCCTGACGATCAGAGAATGGACGAACGGCTCCAATATTTGCATCAATATGGAAGGACACGGCAGGGAGGAAATCATTCCAGGGATGAATATTTCGAGAACGGCGGGATGGTTTACCGCGCAATATCCGGTTATTTTAAAAAGCGAAGCAGCGGCAGAATTGCCTGAGACCATTAAAAACGTCAAAGAAACCCTTCGGCGCATTCCTGACAAAGGAATCGGCTACGGCATTCTTCGCTACTTAACAGACCGGAAAAAAGCCGGTGCCGATTTTTCGATCAAGCCTGACATCAGCTTTAACTACCTCGGGCAGATCGACAGGGAGGTGCAGACCGATTTCTTCGGACCTTCTTCTTATGATATGGGCAGACAGGTTTCTGAAAGGTCTGAAGCACTCTATGCGCTGAGCTTCAGCGGCATCATCAGCAAGGAAAAATTCATCTTGTCATGTTCATTCAATACAGAGGAATATGACAGACAGACCGTACAAGGGCTGATGGACAGATTCAAAGCTTCCCTAACGGCATTGATCGACCATTGTACAGCTAAAGAGGAGCGCGAATTTACACCGAGTGATTTTTCTGCCGGCGATCTTGAGATGGAAGAAATGGGCGACCTGTTTGACGTTCTTGAAGAAAATTTGAAATAAACACCGAGGACTTGCCCGCTTGTTAAGCGGGCGAGCCTATGAAAGGGGGATACGATCTTGAGCCAGTTCAAAAAAGAACATGTCCAGGACATATACTATTTGTCGCCGATGCAGGAAGGGATGCTGTTTCATACGCTGCTGCATCCGGGGCAAGGCTTTTATATTGAACAAATCAGCATGCAGGTGAAAGGCTCTTTTCAAAAAGATATATTGGAAAAAAGCATGAATGTCATCATCGGCAGGTATGATATATTCCGAACCGTTTTCGTTCATGAAAAAATGAAACGTCCGGTTCAAGTCGTTTTAAAGGAAAGGTCGTTTCAGGCAGAAGAAATTGATCTATCAGGACTTTCTGAAGCAGACCAAAATGAGAGAATCGAAGATTATAAACGAAAAGATAAAGAAAAAGGGTTTAACCTCTCAAAAGACATTCCGATGAGAACCGCGGTTTTTAAAAAGGGACAAGACCGTTACGAATGGGTGTGGAGCTATCATCATATTCTTCTGGACGGATGGTGCTTCGGGATTGTCGTACAGGAACTGTTTGAAGTGTACAACGCGCTCCGCGAAAACAGGCCACACAGCCTCGGGCGCGTCAGACCTTACAAAGACTATATTAAATGGCTCGAAAGTCAGGACAAACAAAAATCGCTGGCCTACTGGGAACATCATTTAGCCGGATTCGAAGGGCAGACGACGTTCAGCGAACAGCGGAAAAAACCGGAGCAAGCCGGCAATCAGCCGGAAGAACTGCTGTTTACCCTTCCAAAAGAAGATACAGAAGCGTTCACACAGCTTGCAAAAGCACATCATACCACGTTAAGCACGGCTCTTCAGGCGGTGTGGTCGGTGCTGCTCAGCCGCTATCAGCGATCCCGCGATCTGATCTTCGGTACAGTTGTGTCAGGCCGCCCCGCTGACATTCAAGGTGTCGAGCACATGGTCGGTTTGTTTATCAATGTCGTCCCGAAACGGGTAACCTTTGGCGTGCAGACGACCTTTACGGAGCTGGTCGCTGAATTGCAGAAGCAGGCGCTCGAAGCTGAGCCGCATCAATATGTGCCGCTCTATGATATTCAAAGTCATATCGCAGCGCCGAACTTGATCGACCATATTATCGTTTTTGAAAATTATCCGCTGCAAGAAGCCAACAAACAGCAGGAAGAAAAAAATCTCGGCTTCACAATGGACGATATCACCGTTTTCGAAAAATCGAATTATGATCTGAATTTGCTTGCTTCACCGGGTGAAGAAATGCTGCTGAAACTCGCATACAACCGGAATGTCTTCGAACCATCTTTCATCTTGCAGTTAAAAGAACAGCTATTGACAGCTATTCGCGAGATCATCAGAAATCCGGAGCAGCCGCTTGACGACATTTGTGTCGTATCCACAAAGGAAAAAGAGCGCCTTCTCCATGAATTTAACGGTCAACTCCAACGGAAGCAAACCGGGCTGACGATCCCGCAATGGTTTGAGCAATATGCTGAAGCGCTCCCGGAACAGCCCGCGGTATCAGCGGACGGGCGGACGCTGACATATAGGGAATTGAACGAACGGGCGAACAAGGTCGCGCATCTTTTGCGCAAAAACAACGTCGGCCGCGGCGAACCTGTCGCTCTTTTGTTCCGCCGTTCGCCGGAAATGGTCATCGCGATACTCGCCGTCTTAAAAGCAGGGGGCGCCTATCTGCCGATTGACCCGGAATATCCTGAAGCGCGCATACAGTATATGCTGGAGGACAGCGGGGCTGTTTGCATGCTGACACAAGAAGAGCTTGCCGGCCGGGCGGCGTCGCTTTCTAAGAATACGATTTTGATCGACGATCCGGCAGTGTCTGCAGAAAGCGGGCGAAACCTTGAAATTGCCGCCGGGCCGGACGACCTTGCTTATATCATGTATACGTCAGGCACAACGGGAAAACCGAAAGGCAATCTGACGACACATGCCAATATTACAAGAGTTGTAAAAGAGACAAACTATATCAGTCTTTCCGAGAAAGACACCTTGCTGTCCCTTTCAAACTATGCGTTTGACGGCTTCACATTTGATATGTACGGCGCGCTTTTAAGCGGAGCAAAGCTGGTAGTGGCCGATCAGGCGACGATCCTCCATATCGGCAAGCTGACAGAAACGATTCAGAAGGAAAACATCACGGTCATGTTTGTGACAACAGCGCTGTTCAACCTCCTGGTCGATGCGGGAACAGAGTGGATGAAAGGGATTCGAAAAGTTCTGTTCGGCGGAGAGCGCTCATCTGTCAGCCATGTCAAGGAAGCACTTGCCGCCATGGGACCGGACAGAATCATCCATGTATACGGGCCGACGGAAACGACCGTTTTCGCGACGTTCTATCCGGTCAACCGCATCGAGGACAGCGCGGTTTCCATTCCGATCGGCAAGCCGATAAACGAAACCAATGCATACATTCTGACGGAAAATAACCGGCTTCAACCGATTGGAGCGGTGGGTGAATTGTGTCTGAGCGGTACAGGGGTATCGCGCGGCTATTTGAACAGGCCGGAACTGACTGCGGAAAAATTCGCGCCGCATCCGTTTAACAGCGGTGAAACGATGTACAGGACGGGGGATCTGGCCCGCTGGCTGCCGGACGGCAATATCGACTTCATCGGCCGGATCGATGATCAAGTGAAAATCCGCGGCCACCGAATTGAGCTCGGTGAAATCGAAGAGGAGCTGATGCGCTGTCAAGGCGTAAAGGAAGCCGTTGTAATCGCCAAGAAAAGCGGGAACGGGGATGCGGCGCTCACCGCTTATGTTGTCCCAGAGCAGAGAGCTGCGGTTTCGAACGAGGAGGTTCGCCGCCAATTGGCTCGGAATCTCCCGGCTTACATGGTGCCGGATGCATATATGATGCTTGAAGAGCTGCCGCTCACCGCAAACGGAAAAGTCAACCGCCGCCTTCTTCCTGAAGCAGATGGCCGGCCGAATCGAACAGAACACCGTGCACCTCGCAATATGACGGAAGAAAAGCTTGCGGTCATTTGGTCTGAGGTTCTCGGCAGACAGCAGATCGGAATAGATGAGAACTTTTTTGAAATCGGCGGACATTCATTGAAAGCCATGGCTGTCACCTCCCGGATGCTGAAAGATCTCGCCATCGATGTTCCGGTGAATGTGTTGTTTGAAAAGCCCACAATCGAGGGCCTCGCGACTTATATTGACCAGGGCGGACATACGAATGACGTGAAAAAAACCGTCTTCAATCAGGAAAGCACCCGCCATTTGTTCGCCTTCCCGCCTGTCCTCGGCTATGGGATCGTGTACGGCAAACTGGCCGAACAAATGCCGGAATACAAGATTCACGCGTTTGACTTTATCGAAAGCGACGACCGCGCCGTGCGCTACGCAGAAGCCATCTCCGGCCTTCAGCCAGAAGGGCCGCTGACATTAATCGGCTATTCAGCCGGCTGCGGACTCGCCTTTGAAGTGGCGCAAACGCTCGAAAAGAACGGGCGGAAAGTCGAAAAGCTGCTGATGATCGATTCATATATGAAGAACGGTGTCAGCGATTTAGAAGGGCGGTCAATTGAAGCCGATACGGCTGCCCTGATGGAAGCCAACAAGGACAATGAATATATGAAAATCAAGGCGGTCGCCGATGGCATCGCCAAAAAGATGACAGCCTATTATTCTTACTTTGTCAATCTTGTCCATCAAGGAACGGTCAGCTCCGAGATTCACTTGATCAAATCAGAGCAGGCGAAACCGCTCCCGGAATGGCTTTCGTCGTGGAAAGAAGGAACGGCGTCTTCTTATGAGGAATATCAAGGTGCTGGAAGACATGATGAAATGCTCGCGGACGGTTTTGTCAAAACCAATGCAGATCTGATCAGACAGATTTTGGGCGAACGTGCCGCTGTAATCGGGGGTGCATGATGAATGAACGAGATCATTAAGCAGTTTGGAGCGCCGGCAGGCGGCACGCAGTTAATCTGTTTCCCGTTTGCCGGGGGATATTCGGCATCATTCAGACCGCTTTATGAACATTTAAAGGCAGACTTTGAAGTACTGGCGATCGAACCGCCTGGACACGGAACAAATCGAATGGCGTTTGTCGACAATTTTGAAGAACTCGTCGATCTGTATATAGCGGCGCTCAAACCGAGACTCTCCGCTCAATTCGTGCTGTTCGGTCACAGCATGGGCGGAATGGTTGTTTACAGGTTGACGCAAAAGCTTGAACAAGAAGGAATCTTTCCGACAGCCGCGGTGATTTCAGCGATTCAGCCGCCTCATATTCAGCGGCAAAAAGTGTCCCACAAAAATGATGACGCATTTCTCGACCATCTCGTTCAGCTTGGCGGAATACCCCAACAACTGGAAGAGAACAGAGAAGTCATGAACTTTTTCCTGCCGTCATTCAGAGCGGACTACAGAGCGCTTGAAACGTTCTACCATACGGATCATACGCCGCTTATGTCGCCTGTTCATATCCTGAACGGAGATCGCGATGAGAAATGCATGAAGGATGCGCTTGGCTGGAAAAAGTGGGCGCGTACGATCGATTTCCACTATTTCAAAGGCGGCCATATGTATCTTTTAGCAAAAACGGAACAAGTAGCCGCCAAGATCAAAACGATTGCCGCGGTCAGCCGCAAGGAGGCTGGTCCGATAATATAAAGAAAAACGGAAAATCGGTGTGTTGAAACAGCCGATTTTCCGTTTTTCAGCCTTTTTTCAGCCGACTTTCCGGCTTAACCATCGTCGCTCCGATCAGTCCGGCAATGATCATCCCCGTTCCGGCGAAGTGAAACCACTCGAGTGATTCCCCCAGCCATATGATCCCAGCCAAAATCGTCACCAGTGTCGCCAGATGATTAAACATGCTGATTTTCGCAGCTTCTATTTTTGAGAGAGCATAATTTGATAAAAATGATGTCGCAAACGATGACATCACACCTAAATACAAAACGGAAAGAACAAACACCGGATTAATGAAGGGGGCAAAAAACCCGCTCAGCGTACCGTCTGCCATATGACTGATCCCGGCGATGCCGTTGAAAAAAAGAAATCCCGCACCTGTTGTCACATATGTTAATTCAAGTGAGCTGAAGGAGCGCGTCATCTTTCTGGCGAGTACACTGTAGCCTGCCGATGAAAGCGCCGAAAGCAAAATCAGCGCCGCCCCTCTCAAATCGGAACTTCCGGTGCCTGCGCTTTTCATCATAAAGATGCAGGCCACCCCCGCCGCTGACAAGACGGTGAAAAAGAATTGCCGCTTCGTAAACCGTTCATTTAAAAAATAAGCGGCGAATATCATCGTAAAAATCGGGATCGCCGCTTGAATGATGCCGGCTTCAGACGAAGACGTGTAGACGAGCCCGAACACTTGAAAAGCAAAAAACATGACAGGATAAAATAAAGCTAAAGGCAGTACCTTCAGCGCGTCTTTCATGCTGATGCCGATCTTCACCCATCCAAGCAGAAGGGGAAAGAGCGCGGCCAAAAAAGCGATCGTAAAGCGATGGGCCAAAATGTCGACCGGACTCGCTGCAGTGAGAGCCAATTTGACAAAGAAAAAGGAAAACCCAATGATAAAAGCATAGAGCAAAGCTGCCGTATAAGCAGATTTGTTCAAAGTCGATCATCTCCGTTAAAGTATGCATGCAATACAGATATTTTACCGGCTTCTGTCATCTTATACGGAAGCGAAATCTGATACAATACAAAAAAACGGAATCTGTACCGTTACAGATTGGCGAAGGAGACGAACATGCACAAATATGTAGCGCTGATAAACGAATTGGAGGATATGATCGAAGACAAATCCTTTCAGGAAGGGGACAGGCTGCCGTCCATCCGCGAGCTGTCCGTACGCTTCAAAGTAAGCAAAAGCACGGTCATCAGGGCGTTCAGCGAGCTGGAGAGACAGCACCTCATCTACTCAGTGCCGAAAAGCGGCTATTACGTCGTGAAAAAAACGAATCAGCGGCCAAATCCCGGAAAGACTGTGATCGATTTCTCAGCATCTGCTCCTGATCCTGATGTCTTTCCATACATCGATTTTCAGCATTGCATCAATAAAGCCATTGACACATACAAAAACGATCTGTTTATCTACGGGACGCCGAAAGGTCTTCCGTCATTAATCGAAGCTATACAAAAAGAGCTTGCCAACGGCCAGGTGTTTGCGAAAGAAGAACACATTTTTATTACATCAGGCGTGCAGCAGGCCCTCGCTCTGCTCGCTTCAATGCCTTTTCCAAACGGAAAGCGGAAAATTCTGATCGAACAGCCAAGCTATCATTTACTGATTCAATACCTTGAAGTTCACGGCATCCCCGCAATCGGCATCGAGAGAACCGCTGAAGGCATCGATATAGACGAACTGGAGCGCATCTTCCAAACCGAAGACATCAAATTCTTTTATACGATGCCGAGATTCCACAACCCGCTCGGGACTTCCTATACGGAACGGGAAAAAATGGCCATCGTCAAGCTGGCGGAAAAGTATGACGTCTATATCGCCGAGGATGATTTTTTAGGAGATTTGGAGAATCATAAAAAGGCTGACCCGTTACATTATTATGACGTTTCTTCACACGTGATTTATTTGAAAAGTTTCTCAAAGATTATTTTTCCGGGTCTGCGGGTCGGAGCCGCTGTGCTGCCCGCTTCTCTGACAGATGTGTTCAACCGGTACAAACAGTTGCTCGACATTGACAGTTCCATGCTGTCTCAGGCCGCTTTGGAGATCTATTTGAAGAGCGGGATGTTTGAAAAGCATAAGCAAAAGATCCGTTCTTCCTATCAAAAAAGATCATGCCTTCTGCATGATCTGCTAAAAGAATGTGCCGCGTCACTAGGAGATGTGCTTGAATTCCATCCTCCCGGACATCCGGCCATCCACACCCATATCGAATTGAACCGGACGATCCCGGCATCCCGTCTGATCAAAAGCTTACAAAAACGGAACGTCCTGCTCGAACCGGTAAACGCTCATTATATGTCGGCCTTTCCAAAAAGAAATCTTTTAAAAATCAATACGTCCAATGTAAAGGAAGACGACATCCGCCGCGGCATCGACCGATTGCGGCAAGCGGTGGAAACCGCTTATTTTTAGGACGGAACTTTTTAAAGCGTTGACAGTTCAGCGCAGCTTTTCATCACAATGCGGCCTGGAAATTCAGGCGCGGCGGAACACACCGCCATTTTATAGCCTGGATCAATTTCATAGGCTTGGATATAGCAAGGCGGATAGCCCGGGGGGGTTTCCACCGAGGCGCGTCCTTGTTCGTTCAGTTTGACGGAGAAGGAATCAAGCGGCAGAGACAAGCCTTTTCCCGCCTGTTTGATAAAGCTTTCTTTCATCGTCCACAAATGATAGAAATACGACAGGCGCTCTGAGTCGTCCTTTTCCATGAGATCATGGTGTTCGGAAGGTGAAAAAAACCGCTTGGCAATGTCGAAATTGATCGGCTTGATTTTTTCGACATCCACTCCGATCGGCTGCGTGCCGGCTCCGCACACGATCCAGTTTCCGGAGTGGGAAATGTTGAAATGAAAGTCGTTCAGACCTTCAGCAGCCGGTTTGCCGTACCTTCCTTCCGTAAAACGGATCTGATCGTTCGGCAAATGAAACGTTTCACTGATGATGTGCCTCGCCAGCACTTCCCCGATCAGCGTCCTGCTGGCATCCTCGGGATATCTGTATCGGCCCACTTTTTTGCGCTTTTCTTCAGACACCATGGCCATCATTCGGTTAAATTGGCCGGCTTCCGGCAGCTGATCCATATAAACGGCGTAAATCTTCATCAAATGCAACCTCTTCACATGATATTTTTTCTGCTTTCATTTTAGCAAACGGGCAGCAGGAAAGATAGGCATGATACCTGTGCAGAATGGAGTGATGAACATGATAGACGGAACATTGATAAAAGATACATACTTCGGGAGGGAGCTTTTGATCTATCTTCCTCCTTCATACGGGAGCGGTGAAAACCGTTATCCCGCCCTATACGTACACGACTTGGGTGATTTGTTCGATCCGGCATACAGCGGCAGTTTGCGCTCAATCGAAAAGCTGTTTTCGAATCAGGAAGTGCCGGAATTGCTGCTGGTCGGAGTGGCTCCGAAAGACAGGGAAAGCGAATACACGCCTTTTCCCAATTCGCATTTGCTTCCGAATAAACGGGAGTACGGCGGGAAGGGGAGCGAATATGCCGCTTTTTTGGCCAATCGGCTCAAGCCTTATATCGACGGGCGCTACCGAACGAATCCAAGCCGTGAACATACAGGAATCATCGGAAAGTCGTTCGGCGGATTGATCTCGGTTTACACGGCGTATGTAGCATCTGAGACTTTTGGGAAAATCGGATCTTTGTCAGGGTCTTTCTGGTTTGAAGGAATGACCGAATTTATGAAGAATAACCGCTTTGATAATGAGCATCTGCGCATTTATATGGATGTCGGAAGCGCAGAAGGGGCAGACAGGGATAATCTGCAGAAGGAGATGATACCGAGGACGAAGGAAGCCTTCAGCCTGTTAACCGAAAGCACCGCCTTCGAAAAAGAACTGAAGTTTGTCATTGATGAAGGAGGCTTACATCGGCTTGAGAGGTTTGCGAAGCGTTTTCCGGAAGCCGTCAAATGGCTGTTCGGCTCCTGTCACAACAACGCACGGAATGACAGGAATGTCTGATTGGCATGAAGTATCGTTGTAAATGAGAGGAGCGGAAGCAATGGACATTCTGAATCGTTTGGCTGAAAGCATCGATTATATTGAAAAGCACTTGGATCAGCCGCTGAAACACGAAGAAATCGCCAAAATCGCATACTGTTCGAAATTTCATTATCAGCGGATGTTCTACATGCTGACGGGTGTCACGCTTGCCGATTATATTCGGAAAAGAAGGCTGACAGTCGCCGCGCAGGAGCTGGCTGCTTCACAAATAAAAGTGATTGATGCTGCTTTTAAGTACGGCTACAACACACCGGAATCATTTTCAAAGGCATTCAGCCGCCTTCATGGCATCAGCCCTTCACAGGCCCGTGAAAAAGGCCGGACGCTCAGGGCATTTCCGCGTCTTTCCTTTCATATTCAAATAAAAGGAGTGGAGGATATGAATTATAAGGTTGTTGAAAAAGAATCGTTTCAGGTGATCGGCAAAGCGTTGGAGGTTACGGTGAGGGATGGTCAAAACAAAAAAGATATTCCGGCTTTTTGGAACGAATTAAATCACAACGGCTTTACCGATTCTTTGAAGCCGCATATCGGCCAACTCGGCTTCCTTGGCGTCTGCATGGATTTTAATGATCAAGCCGATACGTTCCATTATGTCATCGGGGTCGAAAAAACAACGGCTGACACGCCTGACGGCTGTGTCGAAAAACCGATTCCTGCCGCAACATGGGCCGTATTTGAGGCCGTCGGTCCCGTCAATCCCGCTGTTCAAGCCACATGGGAAAGGATCTTCTCGGAGTGGTTTCCGGCAACGGGCTATGAACTGGCAAACGCTCCGCAATTTGAAGCTTATCCGAAAGACGGGGACATTATGGCGCAAGACCATATCACAGAGATTTGGATACCAGTAGTAAAGAAATAAGTCTGAATGAAAAAAACGGATGAAACGCTCATCCGTTTTTTTTCAGCGACATATGTACAGGCTTGGCAGTTCTGATGCGCCTTCCTGTCATTGCTGCTTTTAAAAGCTGTTTGGACTGCGGCAAAGAAAACCGCAAAATCAGGCCTGTTAAAATGGCGGTTAAAACAGTGCCGATGCCGATCGGCCCGCCAAGCAGCCAGCCGATCAGTAAAATCGTCAGCTCCATTCCGTTGCGGACCCACTGAACATTCCAGCCCGTTTTCTCGGAAATCAAAAGCATCAAGGAGTCGCGCGGACCCGCACCAAGATCGGCCGACACATAAATGCCGACTCCGTAACCGATAAAAATGACGCCGATCACGAATACGACAGTGCTTGAAATATACGTTTCCGGGTCTGGAAGAATATAAGTAAAGAAATCTATAAAAATACCGATTAACAGCATATTAAGCACGGCGCCGATTTTCGGCCATGCTTTTGTAAATAAGGACGTTAAACCTACAATAACCGCCCCGACAATAATCGCCCATTGGCCGACCGTAAGGCCCAAAAGCATATACAGCCCGTAGTGAAACGCATCCCAAGGACCGATGCCGAGCACTTTCCCTTCAATCGTAAGAGAAACCCCAAAAGACAAAACAATCAATCCGACAAAATAAAAAAGCCAGCGCAAAACAAGTTCCCGCTTCAATGGATTCCCCTCTTTTCAAAAAAAACAATCGATTGTCATTGTATCACATTCTTCAGAACGGATAAATGCGGATTTCGGCATCCGGCTCTTCAATTTACATAATTATGATTATATTCCAATTAATGAAAATGATGTATGATAGCTGTGGAGATACATTTTCCATTATGGAGGGGAGAAATTAAGAGTTTGATAGCGGGTCCCGACCCGTTTGTTTCTTTCGACGAGCATCGGCCAGCCCTATTTGACAGAGCCGATGGGCGAACCGAGCGCTTGGGCCGTTCTTGTATGCTGGCTCTTTGCTGTCATTGCGGTTCAGCAGTTTGCAGCGAAAAAACAGCAGATTTTATGAAAAAAGGAGGGGAATGGCGTTGATTTTTTTAGTAAGGCTGATCTGCCTTGCCTTTTTAGCCTGTCTCGTGCTGTTGCTTATATTGAACTATGCACCTTTTCTGGCGATGCCCGTTTGGATCGCTTTGATCATTGCCTTAATCGTCTGCCTGTATCTTGCCTTTATAGAGGAAATGAAGGAATGGAGAAGACGAAAGCACTGATCTTTTCTTCAGCGTTTTTTCTTGGATGAAAGAACATTTGCCAAAACGAAATAGATGACGGCCGTCCCGGACACAAACAATAAAAATTCTTTCCACTCTTTTGCCGTCATGTATACAAGGCGGCGGATTTCGAGATGTTCATCCAAGTAATAAGCCTGGGTATATGCGCTGACTATCATGCCGGTAAAGGCGAATAGACCGAACACATTGAGCACCATTCTCATACTGAAAGTCTTTTTCTCTGTTCCGTGTTTCATTTTAAAGAAATCCTTTCCAATATGAATTTATTATTCTATTGTACGGAAATATCGATCAAATGTTTCGAAAACTTCTTAATCTATCGTTAAGAAGTTTTCTTATTTAAAAGAAAATGTAAAAGATAAAACAATTTCATGAACTTTTTGAGCGAAGGCCTAAAAATATAGGAATATTATACCGATATGGCAAGTGAAAACTTTTTCCGAAATATTAAAGACAAGGCAGGAGAGAAAATCATGCAGCAACGCAATACACCGGATGTACAGAAATGGTTTCCGAGCGAGGACGGAAATGAAGCGAAAAGACATGAATTCCTATCATTGATCGAACAGCTGATCAAGGGAGTGGACGAGCTGAAAAATCCGGATCAGGTCAACCTTGGCGGCGAGAAGAACCGTGAGGGCTTCTTTTATGAAGAGCTGGTCGCAGAGAGCCGGATTCCGCATGAAGGTGCGCCGATGAAAGAAGTTAACGAAGAGCTGTTGAAGCTGTTGCACGGCCATCCGTATCATACCAAATACTTTTTCACGAACATTCTGCCGATGGCGAGCATCCCGGGGATATTAGGCATGCTTACGGCGTTCATGGTTAATGGCAACAACCTGTGGGATGTTTACGGTCCGGCCGGAGCGGAGGCGGAAGTGAAAGTTACGGCGATGATGTCAAAGCTTGCGGGGTATGATGCCGAAACAAGCGGAGGCTACACGACATGGGGAGGACAAGGTGCGGTATACAGCGGCCTCAGAATCGCGATTGCCAAAATGGCGCCGTCATCGCTCAAGGAAGGGGTTCCCGGCAATTTCTACGCGTTTTGTTCTGAAGCGGCTCATTACAGCTTGTATAAGTCAATGGAAGCCGCAGGACTCGGGAGCGATCATTTAATTAAAGTCAAAACAAATCTCGACCATTCGATGGATACGGAAGATTTGCGAGCGAAGCTTAGACAAGTCTGCGAAGCCGGGGGCATTCCCGTTTATATCGTAGCGACGACAGGAACGACAGATGCGATCGGCATCGATGATGTGAGCGCTGTCCGCCGTACGGCTGAAGAAACGGCGAAAAGCTTCGGACTGCCGGTTCCGCATATCCACGCCGATTCCGCCTTGGGAGGATTTTTTGCCTTCTTTAATGAGTACGATCTGAGTGAGAACGCTTTATCCTTCAGTCCCGGTGTCCTCAGCATGATCAAGCCGATTCAGGAAAAAATGAGGCATCTGCACGCAGCCGATTCGCTTTGCTTTGATTTTCAGAAGCTCGGACAGACGCCTTATGTGACAAGCCTGTTTCTTGTGAAAGATCGCAACGACTTAAAACGGATCGATCTGGATCCTGATGAGACGCCGTATGTCGGCCACCGCGGCTATGGGGACTACCATACGGGCTACACGCTGGAATGTTCGCGCATGGCCAGTTCGATCAGTATGTACAGCGCGCTGATGGCATTTGGCTATGAAGGTTATCAAAAGCTGCTCGGCCAGTTTCTTGAAGTCAACCTGCATTTTAGGGAACAGCTGTCTCAGCAGATTCCGGAGGCCGATATTGTGAACCCGGACAACTTCGGCATGTCTACACTGTTTCGCATTTATCCTGAAGGTGCACCTAGGTTTGAAGACGAAATTTCGGGTGCATGCACCATTCAAGAGCTGGAAAGAAACAATGCACTCACTGAAAAACTATTTGAAAAGCTCGGAACCAAAAGGGACAAGATGTTTTTTGGCGATACGAAAAAGCACTTGCTTGTGAAGTCCTGTGAAGGGACTGAAATACCGCTTTGCGTCAGCAAATTTTTCGTCATTTCTCCGTATACCATGCCTGAACATGTCCCGGGAATAATCGATTATTTAAAAGAAAATATTGCGGAAGTCTGCCGGGAGCATGGATCTCTCATGACAAATTAAAGGGGATATAGACGATGAAAACGTTGAAGAAAAAGCTAACAGAACACATTTCAGTCAAAATTATGATTGGCGTCGCCTTAGTGCTTTTGATCACGATCGCATCATTTTCAGCTGTGTTTACTTATATCAGCAAAGACTTGTCAGAACAGCTGAAACAGCAGTTCCAAAACCGCCTTTATACCGATATTCATCTTGCTGAAAACCAAATCAAACGTCTGGACGGGAATCCGCTTGAAATCGATTCTGCGGACAACCCGCTTTACAAGCAGACAAAAATGGCTGTGGACAGCCTGAAAAAGAAAAACAAACTTGAGAATATCTATATCCTTTCCAATGAGGGCGGGAAGGAGCGGATTCTCGTGCTGTCGGATACGTCCGATGATTTCGGCACGGATTACAGCTTTTCTCCTGAAATGAAAGAAGCCTTGACGACAAACAAAGAGACAGTAAGCGACGTGTATGAAGACGAATACGGCATTCACCAGTCGATTTTTCTGCCGCTTGAGAACAGCTCCGGCGAAAAGGTGGGAATTTTGGGGATCGATCTTGATGCTTCCGTGATTCCGGCGACAGCGGCAAAAGCGATGTGGTATACAATTGCGATCGCAGCATTTGTCTTGCTGCTCGGAATGGTCATGGCTTATTTTCTCGGTTCTTATATCGCGAAGCCGATCAGGCAGCTGATGAAGGCTTCAGAAAAAATTGCCGACGGCGATCTGTCGGCGGACATTTCTGTGAAGAGCCGTGATGAAGCCGGAAAGCTTGCCGAATCGTTCAAGCGGATGAGCGAAAATTTACAACAATTGATTGGACAAATTTCAGCTTCCTCTGAAGAGGTATCCAAGACGAGTCTCCAGTTGAAAAATGTATCGGCTGAATCGAGCGAAAGCGCGGCCCAGGTGGCTGAATCGATGAACAGCATGAGCGAGGGAATCAACGAAGTTGTCTCGTCTGTTTCGGATTGCCACACATCGGCTGCCGAAATCGATCATCAGCTTACACATGTCACAGAAGAAGTGAACGAGATGAAGAACGTTGCCGAAGGCGTCAGCAACGATTCCAAGACCGGACAGGAGCTTGTTGAAGAAACATTGCGGCAGACCCAGACGATTAAAAACGTGATGGAAGAGTCCAAACAAGCGGCAGCAGAGATGCAAAACCATACCGAAGAAATTGAAAAAGTCATCGGAATGATTTCCTCTATTGCTGAACAGACGAATTTGCTGGCGCTCAATGCTTCAATTGAAGCCGCCCGGGTCGGTGAAGAAGGCCAGGGCTTTGCTGTTGTTGCGGGAGAAGTCAGAAAGCTTTCCGAACGCTCGGCAGATGCCGCTTTATCCGTTTCCCAGCTTGTGGCGGGCACGCAGGAGAGCAGCCGGCTTGTCATGGAACGTATTCAGGAAGGAAACGAAGCGGTTGATAAAGGGCAGATATTAATCAACGGCACATACGAGAATTTTTCAGGAATTTTTAAAGGGATCTCTCAATTTACCGAACGGACCGATCAATTGCTTCAGTCCTTGTTAAAAGTCGAAAAATCGTATCAAACCATTTCGTCTGCGATGGAGCAGATTTCCGCCGTTACCGAAGAGCAGGCAGCAGGTTCTGAGGAAGTCGCGGCAGCAGCGGAGCAGCAAAGCGCCGGCATGCAGGAAATCGCATCGGCCATTCAGCAGCTCTCCGCTTTGTCGGAAGAATTGAATCAAGCGGCATCCAAGTTTAAACTGGCCGCAGAATAAAAAGAACAGCCTGATCAAGAGAGATCAGGCTGTTTTGTTGTGTCGACAAACCTTTTTCAGTTTGAATAAATGAGACGGCAAAAAATGAATAAATAAATCTTTGATTCAAGCGTTATTCGAACCGTTCAACGTTTTACGGGATTCCTGGGGAAGGTGTCGGGATTTTCTAAAGGGGCTTACTTTTGCACAGACTTGACAATAAAGAGTTTGATTTCGACGCGGTTGGGCGAGTTTTGCTTGTTAATCGGAAGCGTGCTGTGAAAGTTGGTAATAGTCGAGTAGATGAGTTGATTCCTTTTACAACCGAAGCTGCTAAACGCCTAAGAGATCGCAATGATATTACCTTTTGTTGACAGTTTGCCGATATCCTTTTATAATGTTGATTGACATGAATGTCAATGAAAAGAGGTTTTTTTCTTGTCACCACGTACAAAGGAACAGAATGAAGAAATTCGAAGACAGCGGAAACAGGAAATTTTACGAGCAGCCACCTTGGTGTATGCTGAAAAAGGGTACTCAGCTACCGAAATTGGCGACATTGCAGCACAGGCTCGCCTGGCGCGTGGATTGGTGTATCACTATTTTAAGAACAAGCAAACCTTATTCCGTGAATTGTATGAGGATATAATGGCTAAAACCAAGCAGAAAACGGTGTCTCACTTTCAGCAGGATCGGCCTCCTTTGGAATTGTTAAGCGAGTATGCACGATTAGTATGCATGCAGGTTTTGAAGGAACCAGCCCTTTCACGTTTTTACATGAGAATCAGTCTAGACATTCATTTGCTGTATACCGAAGAACAGCTTTCTCCTTTTGAATGGGTAAAAGAATTTATTGAACCCATCGCTTCGGTTATTGAACAAGGCATGCAACAAGGTTCGATACGGCAAGGAAGTGTAAATCTTATGGCTATGCAATTCTGGGGAGCCATATCACAAGGTATGAACTACTTAGGGCAACTGCAGCAGGAGCAACAACAAAAAGGAACAACAGAGCAAACAGAAAATCATCAGTTGATGACTGTTATAATGGAAATTACAGAAACTGCTTTATCTATCGTAAGAGCAGAGTAAATTTTTTATTGACATTTGTGTAAGTCAAAAGATTGGATGTGGATAATGACATTAGTAACGATAACACAAGCGGAGTTTGATACATTAAGTGATGAGAGGCTCGGATGGATATGTGTTGAGTCTACCCTACTAAGTATTCGTGGAAAGGATGCCACGGCAAAATCAGAAGCGATTACCAATTTGAACAGAAGTCAGCGGGCCCTGTGCATGTTTAGGGTTTTCTATGACCATGCAAAGGACTCCGCCCAAGAGTTTTACTCCTGGGTATCCTATTTATTGCAGGCACCGGGATACTGGACAGGTGTGACTGGGGCCTTGCGCTATTTCGGTGATGAAAACCTGTTGAAACTGCTCGAAGATACAAAGCAGGTCATTGAAACTAATGGGTATAACCCTCACGCAGGAGTTAGCGCCTTCAAAGAACTGGAGAGACAGGGACTGTTACATACAATGAACGAGTTATACGAGCGATTTCAAGGGATCGTTTCCGGCAGTCTGAAAAGAATTAGTTCTTTCATCCGGTCCAATCCACAGGACTTTGTCATTCTAGCAAAATAATTCGAGATTTGATTGAACGTTAAAAATGACAAACCCCTGATCTTGTCAGATCAGGGGTGGTATGTTTATACAGGATTCAAAATCCGGTTTAAAAACTGTTTTGTTCGCTCTTCCTTAGGGGCTGAGAAAATTTGTTCAGGCGGGCCCTGTTCGACGATGACGCCGCCGTCGATAAAGACGACTTCGTCTGCGACATCCTGCGCGAATTTGATTTCGTGGGTGACGACAACCATCGTCCAGCCCTCATTCGCAAGGTCTTTCATGACTTTCAGCACTTCACCGACCAGCTCGGGGTCAAGCGCTGATGTGGGCTCGTCAAAAAGCATCAGTTCTGGCTTGATGGCCAGAGCGCGGGCGATCCCGACGCGCTGCTGCTGTCCCCCGGAAAGCTGGAATGGATAGAGGTCCATTTTGTCTTCAAGGCCGACCTTTTGCAGAAGCTGAACGGCTTCCTTTTTGACCTCTGCTTTATTGCGCTTTTGCACTTTTACCGGCCCTTCCATCACATTTTCAAGCACGGTGCGGTGCGGGAACAAGTGATAGGCCTGGAATACCATTCCCGACTTTCTCCGCAGGCGGAGGAGGTCAGCCGGTTTATTTTTCTTGGAAAAATCGATGGTGAAATCGTCAAAAGAAAGAATGCCGCGGTTTGGAATTTCCAAAGCGTTCAGGCAGCGAAGCAGCGTCGTCTTGCCGGAACCGGAAGGCCCTAAAATGGCGATCACTTTTCCTTTTTCGATGTTCAGGTCGATTTTTTTTAAGATTTCGTTTTCGCCGAAGGATTTATTCAGCTCTTTGATCGCAAGCATTGTCTATTTCCCTCCTTACCTGGCCACATACCGGTCCAACCGCCGTTCAATCTGCTGCTGAACAAGCGCGAGAACAAAGCAGATGATCCAATAGATGAATGCGGCTTCCATATAAATGATTAGTATTTGGTCAAGATTGCTGGCCCCGATTTCCTGGGCTTTCCGGAATAATTCAGCAACAAGAATTTGCGACGCAAGCGATGTGTCTTTAACCAAGCTGATGAATGTATTGGATAATGGCGGAATCGACACGCGTACAGCCTGCGGCAGGATGACCCTGGTAAGCGCCGTTTTTTGAGTCATTCCAATCGAATAAGCCGCTTCCCACTGCCCTTTCGGAACGGAGAGGATGGAAGCTCTGATGATTTCCGACGCATATGCGCCGACATTTAATGAAAAGGCAATGATTGCGCTCGGAAACGGGTCAATCGTGATTTGAAACGCTGGAAACAAGTAAAAAATAATGAACAGCTGAACGAGCAGCGGCGTTCCGCGGATCGCTGAGACATAAATGCCGAAAACCGCTCTTAAAATGCGGGATTTGGACATTCTCGCCAGCGCCGTGATCAATGCGATGATCATACCGAATATAAAAGAGAGAATGGCAAGGGGAATCGAGTAATAGATTCCCCTTAAAAAGATCGGCCAAAATGACTCACGCACAAGATCCCAGGGGATCGCCGCGCCGATGGCCGCCGCTTGTATATTACTTAGAAACATCTTCGCCAAACCATTTCTTCGCTATTTTCGCGAGTGTGCCATCCTCTTTCATGTCTTTCAGCGCGGAGTTGACCTTGTCAACCAGCTCGCCGCTTCCTTTGCGGAAAGCAAAATGCGTAGTTTGCGGTTCGCCTGTTTCAAAAGCGACTTTCAGGTTTTTGTTTCCTGATGTCTTCAAATAGTTCAGCACCGCCAGTTTATCGTTAAAGGTGAGGTCGACACGGCCCTGCTGAATCAGTTGAAACGATTGAGCCATTCCTTCCACGCCTTCGATTTCAGCGCCGGCGTTTTTCGCAAGATCATTATAGTTGCTTGTCAAAGACTGTGCAGCTTTTTTCCCTTTGACGTCCCCTTCAGATTTTATATCGTTGTTGTCCGCTTTTGTGACAACGACGGCTTGGGAAGTTGTATATGAATCAGAAAAATCGTACTGATCTTCACGGTCTTTTTTCCCGACTTGGTTGGCAACGACGTCAAAACGCTTGGAGTTGAGGCCGGCAAACATACTGTCCCACTGCGTTTCTTTAAATTCAACTTTCAGGTTGAGGCGCTTGGCGACTTCCTGCATCACTTCGACATCATAACCTGTTAATTGATCTGTTTTTTTATCGTGGAATGTAAATGGTTCGTACGTTCCTTCAGTACCGACGGTCAAAACGCCTTTATCTTGAATTGAAGACCAGAGACTGTCGCCGGCTGCGTTTTTATCCTTGGAGTTGTCCCCTGACGCGCCGCATGCGGCCATCACGGTGATCAACAGCGTCAATAATACAGCGAATATGGCTTTCTTCATTTTATTCCCCACTTTTCTGATTGGATTTAGTTGTTATGATTTTACTTAACGGTCTTACAAAAGTAAAGCATAAACCTTTTTTAGTATGAGTCAAGAAATTCGTTTTTAGTGATGATCATTCTGATTCCTGATCAAAGCGGATCTTCCATTTTTTAAGCCTGTATTGCAGGCTCTGCCTGCTGATCCCCAGAACCCGCGCCGCCTGTGACACATTGTAATTGCATTTTTTAACGGTTTTTTGAATATAATACTTTTCGGCATTCTCGATTTGTTCCTTCAAAGGAGCGGTTGAGGCGGAAGGAAGCTGGGCGAACAGATCATAGCCCTGCTGCGGCAGCTGCTTTTTTGCCGCTGGTTTCGTCCTGTATTGCAATGGAAGATGCGTCAGCTCCAGTTTGTCTTCGTAAGACATCAAATTCATGGCGCCTTCAATTAAATGTTCAAGTTCCCTGACGTTTCCCGGCCAATCATATGAAAGCAAAAACCGCCGCACCTCTTCTTCAAAACCTTTGACCTCCATTTGGAACAATGCGTTGTATTTATCGATAAAATGCTGCGTGAGCGGCATGATATCTTCCTTCCGATCTTTTAATGGAGGAATGAACAAAGTGACGACGCTCAGTCTGTAATACAAATCTTTTCGCAGTCTTTGCCCGCTGACCGCATCGACTGGATCTTCGTTCATCGTCGCAATGATCCTGACATCGATCGGAGTATCCTTGGAAGCGCCGATCCGCCTGATCGTTTTTTCTTGAATCGCGCGCAAAAGCTTTGCCTGCAAACTGAAGTCCAAAGAATTGATCTCGTCAAGGAGCAATGTGCCACCGTCTGCTTGTTCGAAAAGACCCGGGCGATCGACTGCTCCCGTGAATGCCCCTTTGGCCGTGCCGAATAATAGGCCTTCAACGAGGCTTTCCGGGAGGGCTGCGCAGTTTTGCGAGATGAATGGGCCGGTCGACCGCTGGCTTCCGTTATGTATACTTTGGGCGAACAGTTCTTTTCCGGTTCCGGTGTCACCGACGATGAGAATGGAGGAAGAGGTCCGGGTCGCCCGCTTTGCATGTTCTATCACTTCCTTGAACGCCGGGCTGACGCCGATCAGGCTGTCAAACGTATACTTTGTGTTTTCTGTTTTGTTCATATTTTCTCTGATCAGGCGTTCAAGCTTTGTGACATCTTTGGCAATCTCAACCGCTCCTTTCGTATTCCCGTTTTCCATAATGGGAAACGTATGATTAACGGTCGTAATTTCCTGGCCTTTGTTATTGAAGTAGGTCTGCTTGCCGTTTTTGTTCGTTTTACCGTGATGCAGCGCCTGCAGGAGAGTGCTGTCATGCTGGCTGGCAAACGTAAACACGTCCAGCACGTTTTTGCCGAGCACATCGCCGACTTCCATCCCTTCAATCTGGCTCATTTTTTTGTTATAGACAACAGATGTGCCGTTTTCGTCGACGACATGCAAGCCGATATCGATTTCATCTATAATTCTTTGAAAAATAAGCTTCAGTAAATCATAATCCTTCAGCAAGTGACATCCCCCTTTGTTCGTAACTGTCTCCATTGTAAGTGAAGACTTGATAAGGGTGCAAAAAAATATGCATTTATTTTTGCACCTTTGAATAAAAACCGCAAAATTTTTTGCGAATTATACATGCAATGTTCTGAAAATTTGCGGTTTTAAGGATTGGCACGATACTTGCATATAAAATAGTGTGAAACAAAATACGACATCTGGCATGTATGTCCAAAAATAAGAAGGAGGAATCAGAATGACGGTTCTATCAAAGTCCGAGAAAATTATGAAGCAAACCGCACATTTTGGCGCGAATAACTATCATCCTTTGCCGATCGTGATTTCTGAAGCGGAAGGCGCGTGGGTGAAAGATCCGGAAGGCAACCGATACATGGATATGCTGAGCGCTTATTCCGCAGTGAATCAAGGGCACAGGCATCCGAAAATCATCCAGGCGTTAAAAGATCAGGCCGACAAAATCACCCTGACGTCGAGAGCTTTTCACAATGACCAGCTTGGTCCTTTCTATGAAAAAGTCGCTTCATTAACGGGGAAAGATATGGTTCTGCCGATGAACACCGGAGCGGAAGCGGTTGAGTCAGCGATTAAAGCAGCCCGGCGCTGGGCTTATGATGTAAAAGGCGTTCCGGACAATCAGGCGGAAATTATCGCATGTGAAGGCAATTTTCACGGCCGGACGATGCTGGCTGTGTCGCTTTCATCAGAAGAAGAATATAAACGCGGTTTCGGGCCGATGCTTCCCGGCATCAAGCTGATTCCATACGGGGATCTGGAGGCGCTGAAACAGGCGATCACACCGAATACAGCCGCTTTCTTAATTGAGCCGATTCAGGGTGAAGCGGGCATTGTCATTCCGCCGGAAGGCTTTTTGAAACAGGCTGCTGAAGTCTGCAAAGAACGCAATGTCTTGTTTATCGCTGACGAAATACAGTCAGGGCTTGCGCGAACGGGCAAAATGTTCGCCTCTGATTGGGAGGATGTCACACCGGACATGTACATTTTAGGAAAAGCGCTAGGAGGCGGCGTGTTCCCGATATCTTGTATTGCTGCAAACCGGGATGTGCTTGGCGTGTTTAATCCGGGCTCGCACGGGTCGACTTTCGGAGGGAATCCGCTTGCATGCGCCGTATCGATCGCCGCCCTTGAAGTGCTGGAAGATGAGCGGCTCGCTGAACGTTCGTTGGAGCTTGGGGAATATTTTAAAGAGAAGCTCTCGCAAATCGATAATCCAAAAATCAAAGAAGTGCGCGGCAGAGGGCTGTTCATCGGGGTTGAGCTGACAGAGGCGGCGCGTCAGTATTGCGAGCGTTTGAAAGAAGAAGGCCTGCTCTGCAAAGAAACGCATGAAACGGTGATTCGCTTTGCGCCTCCTCTTGTTATTTCAAATGAGGATCTGGATTGGGCGATTGAAAAGATTACCCGTGTTTTGTCGAAGTAAAGCGGACGGCTGAACAATAAGGGGGTTGTTCAGCCCGTTTTTTCGCCGTATGTGCGAAGTTTGTCAAAAATTGAAATATCAGGAAAATGTTCAGGAGATTTAAAAAATAGTCTATATGTCATAGGGTGAGCTGACATTAGGGAGAATGGAAACGGAAGGGGTGAAGGCGGTTTGAATCATGAAAACCGTGAACAATATGCACTGAAAAGAACGATGAAATCCCGCCATTTGTTTATGATCTCGCTTGGCGGCGTGATCGGAACCGGCTTTTTTCTCGGAACAGGATATACGATCAATGAAGCCGGGCCGATCGGCGCGATTCTTTCCTATTTAGCGGGCGGAATGATCATGTATTTTACGATGCTTTGCCTTGGGGAGCTCGCAGTGGCAATGCCGGTTTCAGGCTCTTTTCAGACGTACGCGACAAGATTTATCGGGCCTGCCACAGGATTTGCCGTCGGCTGGATCTACTGGCTCGGCTGGTCGGTTACGGTCGCTTTGGAATTTTTGTCGGCGGGGCAGCTCATGAAAAGATGGTTTCCCGATGTCGGCGTCTGGATATGGTGTTTGATTTTCGGCCTGCTGCTTTTTTCGCTTAACGCGCTATCGGCGAAAGCTTTCGGGGAATCGGAATTTTGGCTGTCCGGTATTAAAATTATCGTCATCCTTCTGTTTATTATCCTCGGCGGAGGCGCGATGTTCGGACTTATCGATATGAAAGACGGACAGGCTGCACCGTTCTTTTCCAATCTGATTGGAGACGGAATTTTTCCAAACGGATTCGGCGCGATCTTTATCACGATGATCACTGTCAACTTTGCCTTTCAGGGGACAGAGCTGATCGGGATCGCGGCGGGGGAAAGCGAAAATCCGGAAAAAACGGTGCCCCGCTCCATTAAACAGACGGTCTGGCGGACACTCGTGTTTTTCGGCTTGTCCGTATTTGTCCTGGCAGGGTTGATTCCATGGGAAAAAGCGGGGGTTGTTGAAAGCCCGTTCGTTGTCGTATTTGAACAAATTGGCATTCCGTATGCCGCTGATCTGATGAACTTTGTCATTTTAATTGCTTTATTATCGGTGGCGAATTCGGGTTTGTACGCATCGACGAGGATGCTTTATTCCCTTGCGAAAGAAGGAATGGCCGCTCAAGCTTTAAGCCGGGTCAATAAAAGAGGGATCCCGATGAATGCGCTGTGGATCACGCTCGGTTTTGCCGGTTTGTCCCTCGTCTCAAGCGTAGTTGCCGCAGAAACGCTCTACATCTGGCTTTTGTCTCTTGCCGGTTTAAGCGCACAAGTCGGCTGGATCACGATTACGGTATCACAGCTGCTATTTCGCAGACGATATGTCAAAGAAGGCGGTAAGGTTGAAGACTTGAAATTTAAAACGCCTCTTTATCCTTATTTGCCGCTGACGGGATTTATTTTAAACAGCGCCGTCCTTGTGAGCCTTGCCTTTGATTCAGAGCAGAGAATGGCATTGTACTGCGGAATTTTGTTCATGTCGGCCTGCTACTTTGTTTATCATATGTTTGTGAAAAAACGCCAGACTCTTGAGCGACAAGAAGCATTGATCTATCAAAACAAAACGAACGATGAGGTGGTTATTGATGAATAAGCAAGTTTCTCTGATTGGAATGCCGATGGACTTGGGACAGGCGCGGCGCGGTGTGGATATGGGACCGAGCGCGATTCGCTACGCTCATATCGTGGAACGTCTGACCGAGCTGGGCTATGATATCGATGATCTTGGCGATGTGCCGATCAACCGCGATCAGCCAAAAGGAGACAAAGGGCTGAAAAATTTAGTTTCCGTACTCGAAGGAAACTGCAAGCTGGCCGATATCGTCGACAATGTCATCGAACAGCGCCGCTTCCCGCTCGTGTTGGGCGGAGACCACAGCATAGCCATCGGGACATTGGCGGGGGTAGCCAAGCATTATCAACAGCTCGGCGTGATTTGGTATGACGCACACGGCGACTTAAATACGCTGGAGACATCACCGTCGGGTAACATCCACGGTATGCCGCTGGCGGTAAGTCTCGGTGTCGGCCACGAAAAGCTGGTCAACCTTCACGGCTATGCGCCGAAAATCAAGCCGGAGCATGTCGTCATCATCGGTGCGCGCTCGCTTGATGAAGGAGAGCGCAAATATATCCGTGAAACCGGCATGAAAGTCTACACCATGCATGAAATCGACAGGCTCGGCATGACGAAGGTGATAGAGGAAACGATCGAGTATCTGTCAGCAAATTGCGACGGCATTCATCTGAGCCTCGATCTGGACGGTCTTGATCCGAGCGACGCTCCGGGAGTCGGCACCCCTGTCGTCGGAGGCATCAGCTACAGGGAAAGCCATTTGGCGATGGAAATGCTTTATGATGCAGATATCATTACTTCTGCCGAGTTTGTTGAAGTCAACCCGATACTTGATCATAAAAATAAAACCGGTGAGGCGGCCGTCGAACTGATCGAATCGCTGTTAGGGAAGAAGCTGCTGTAACCAATGCAAAGGAGAAGGCATCGGCATGATGCCTTTTCTTTTTTTTATCAAAATAAAGCCAAAAACTCTCTTACGGGCTTCGGCAGAAAACTGCCGGCCCGCCAAACGACAGACGGCTGCAGAATGAACGGATTGTCTTGAATCTCCAAAGTCTGAACATGGCGTGCAAAATGCGCCGGCAGCATGGACAGCGGCAGAATCGTTGCTCCGAATCCTGAAGTGACGAGGCTGAGGAGCGTTGTAGAATCGTGGCACTCACAGACGACCCTCGGCTCCAAGCCCGATGATTGAAAGTGATAGACGACCTCATCATAAATCCCTTTTCCATGCGACGGCCTGAGCAGAATCAGCGGCAGACCGGCAATTTCTTTCATTCCGGCTTCCCCTTTTAAGCCATACGACTGATTCCCCGGAAGAACGAGCTTGCATGGGACCTCCGGCAGGCTCTTTGATTCGATATTTTTGCTGTGGAAAGGCGTTGTCGTGACCGCCGCATCGATCTGCCGGCTTTCCAGGAGCCCGCTCAGCCGTGAAGGCTCACCTTCCCAAATGTTAAACATTAAATTCGGGTACATTTCCCTGATCTTCGAGACTTTTGAGAGCAATAGAGCCGCACAGTAAATCGTTGAACCGACGGCAAGGGTTCCGTTGACTTCTTCACGCAGCTCCCGCACCTCCAAGATGGAATCCTCAAGCTTGTGCAGGATTTCTTTTGCTCTTTTCAAAAACACTTCTCCTTCATAGGTCAGCGTCAGATTTTTCTTTTTGTTCCGGTCAAATAAAACGACTCCGAGCTCCTCTTCAATCTGCTTCAACTGTCTGGAGAGCGGCGGCTGGGCGATATGGAGCCGCTTCGCTGCCGTTGTAATCTTTCCTTCTTGGGCGATCGTAACAAAGTACTTTAACTGGCGAATATCCATTTTCTCGGCACTCCTTTTTATACCTTTAAAGTATTATATATAGATTTAACAGATATTTTCAATATGGTAAATAGAGGCGTATCATTTTAACTGAAGCACCAAGAGGGAAAGGGGGGCGCATATGAACATCATCGTCGGAATTACGGGCGCGACCGGCGCGATATTTGGCGTGCGGATGCTGGAGTGGCTGAAGAAAACCGACGCAGAGACACACCTGGTCATCTCTCCGTGGGCAGCGGCAACGATCCTGCACGAAACGGGATATACGATGAAAGACGTAGAAAAGCTCGCATCTTTTACGTATTCCCACAAAGACCAGGCGGCCCGCATTTCAAGCGGTTCCTTTCAAACGGACGGAATGATTGTCGCACCGTGCAGCATGAAGACGTTGGCGGGCATCCGCACCGGTATGGCGGATAACCTGTTGACCCGTTCGGCGGACGTCATGCTGAAGGAACGGAAAAAGCTTGTGCTGTTAACAAGGGAGACGCCGCTGAACCAGATTCATCTTGAAAACATGCTTGAGCTGACAAAAATGGGCGCGGTGATCCTGCCGCCGATGCCGGCTTTTTATAATCATCCCCAAAATCTGACCGAAATGGTCGACCATATCGTATTCCGGACGCTGGACCAATTTGGAATCCATCTGTCTGAAGCGAAGCGCTGGGAAGGAATGAAACAGGAGAAATAAGGAGGATAACAGAATGGCTTATCAAGATTTTAGAGATTTTTTAAATACGCTGAAAAAAGAAGGACAGCTTCTTGAAGTTCAGGAAGAGGTGAAGCCGGAACCCGATTTGGGAGCTGCTGCACGCGCCGCCAACAACCTCGGAGACAAATCACCCGCTCTTTTATTCAACAACATTTACGGCTATAACAATGCCCAAATCGCGCTGAATGTCATCGGCTCCTGGCCGAACCACGCGTTAATGCTCGGCCTTCCGAAAGACACGCCTGTCAAAGAACAGTTCTTTGAATTTGCGCGCCGCTATGATCAGTTTCCTGTAAAAGTGCAAAGAGAGGAGACAGCGCCGTTTCATGAAAACGACATCACAGAAGGCATCAACCTGTTTGACATTCTGCCGCTCTTCCGCATCAATCAGGGCGACGGCGGCTTTTATTTAGACAAGGCATGCGTCATTTCCAGAGATGTCGAGGATCCGGAACACTTCGGCAAACAAAATGTCGGCATGTACAGATTGCAAGTAAAAGGAAAAGACCGCCTCGGCATTCAGCCCGTCCCGCAGCATGACATTGCGATCCACTTGCGCCAGGCTGAAGAGCGCGGCGAAAACCTGCCTGTCACGATTGCGCTCGGCTGCGAACCGGTCATTGCAACGGCGGCATCCACACCGCTCTTATACGATCAATCAGAATACGAAATGGCAGGGGCCTTGCAAGGCGAACCTTATAAAATCGTCAAATCAAAACTGTCTGACTTAGATATCCCATGGGGCGCGGAAGTGGTTCTCGAAGGCGAGATCTTGGCGGGCGAACGTGAGTATGAAGGCCCGTTCGGCGAGTTTACCGGCCACTATTCAGGCGGAAGAAGCATGCCAATCATCAAAATCAAGCGCGTCTGCCACCGCAACAACCCGATTTTTGAACACCTGTATTTAGGCATGCCTTGGACTGAGGTTGACTACATGGTCGGCATTAATACATGTGTGCCGCTTTACCAGCAGCTAAAAGAGGCCTATCCGAATGAAATTGTCGCGGTAAACGCGATGTATACACACGGCTTGATCGCCATTGTATCAACGAAAAGCCGCTACGGCGGATTCGCCAAAGCCGTCGGCATGCGCGCGCTGACGACCCCGCACGGCCTCGGATACTGCAAAATGGTGATCCTCGTTGACGAAGACGTCGATCCGTTTAACCTCCCGCAAGTGATGTGGGCAATTTCAACGAAAATGCATCCAAAACACGATGCAGTCATCATCCCGGATTTATCCGTTCTGGCGCTTGATCCGGGTTCTGAACCGGCGGGAATCACCCACAAAATGATCCTGGACGCGACAACGCCTGCGGCCCCGGAAACAAGAGGACACTATTCACAGCCGCTCGATTCCCCTATAGGAACGAAAGAGTGGGAAGCGAAATTAATGAATCTGTTAAATCAATAAAAGAGGAGAGTGTTTCATCATGCATACATGTCCGCGCTGCGAATTAAAAAAAGCGGAAACCGTCAGCAAGTCACCCGTTGAAGGAGCCTGGGAAGTTTATCAATGCCAGCACTGCTTTTTCACTTGGAGGTCGTCGGAGCCGGAGACGATTACAAATCCTGAAAAATACAATCCGGCCTTTAAAATCGACCCTTCTGAAGTTGAAACAGCCGTACAAGTGCCGGCGGTTCCAGACCGGAAAATCTAAAGGGAGGCATCCGGCATGGCTCAGATATCTAACGAATTGTTTCAGCTGATAAACGGAGAGAAACTCGCCGGAAAGCGGCACGAAGCGATGATGCTCCAGACCGTCACAGAAGACGGCTGGCCGCACACAGCGATGATCAGCGCCGGCGAAATCCTCGCTTTGAACAAAACCGACATCCGCCTGGCTCTCTGGCAAGGCACAACGACAACCGCGAACATCGCGAGAACAGGCCGGGCGCTCCTTGTCACCTGCTGGAAAGGCAAAGCACATTATGTGCGGCTGTCTTTAAAGAAACTGCCCGAATTAAAAGACGCCAAACACCCGAGAGCGCGCTTCGCCGGTACGGTCGAAGCGGCACGGGAAGATATCGCAAAATACGCTGATATCATCTCCGGCGTTCAGATTGAGCTGAAGGATGAAGCGGCGGTTTTGCGGCGGTGGGAGGAGACGCTGGGGGAGCTGAGGAAATAGTAGAGAAAGACAAGTCATGCTTTGGCTTGTCTTTTTGGATTTTATACTGCTGTTTCTTGAGGAATAGGCTTCAAATATAACTAGTTTACGTCTCGACATTTATCGTTCATTTTGCTGCTGCATACGAGCGGCTCTTTTTCTTGCTTTTTTTCCGGGGTATTGTTTCAATCTTTGATTAATAATATCTTGATTGGCTTTTATAAAAAAGAACTGGTGAAAAAATTTGACAGCCATATAAGAAAAAGTGCAAGCAGTCAGTAATGAAATGACACTCATTGCAGTATTAATGACAGCTTCGGAGGAGCGAAACAGAAAATGACCTGTTATAAATCCTACGGCAGGAGCCGCTGTAAATACTTGTCCTATCCAGGTAGGAGATGATTTTTTCTTTCTTTTGAAAACGGGGAATTCAATTAAGAAATAACGAATCATTTTAATGGTAAACAGTAAGTAGGTCAGCCCCGCAGTCCCGGCAATGAGCCAATTAAAACCGAACACATAATAGGTCCGTTTCAAAGTCACGATAAAAGCGCAATATGAAACTACCGCGAATGAACAGCCAGTATAGATTAAAAAAGCGAGTTTCTTTTTATACCGATCCAGTTTTATGAATAACGTAATGAACGACCATATATGGATGACAATGATAAAGGGCATCGCGAAAAATGTGAAAATCCTGACTTCGTTAGCCAACAATGGCACTAAGCAAGTAACATCGAGAAAGAAAAGAATGAAAATAACAATGGTGAATTTTTCGCGATTATTAAAAGGAGTTGATAAATGTGTTTTAATCTCAGAAGGTAGATTTCTATATTTCACGTTTTGATTCAATTTCAACATCTGGAACTTTTACCCCCATTGATTACCCGAATCATCGCATTCTGGCTTGTTGATTATGTCATGATGATTCTTCAATAAATTGCAGCAATTATCTCAAATCCAAGTTTTATTTCGATAGCATCTTATTCGTCACTTTATAAGCCAAGATACAGCCAATTGTAATAAAAATAATGGCGATCGAAAGGATCACGAGCTTTTCAGCAACGGTATATATCGGCATGGGAATAATAACAGCGCAGACGGAAAACACGCCGCCAAAATAAACAAACAGGATCAGCGGCTTTTTGTATTTTTTCCAAATTACTTGATTAATCCCGTTTTTTTCGGGGGCTGCCGGGTGTTTGTGGTCTTCATCTTTCATCAGTTTATTTAGCAGCACATAAATGAGAAATGCGAATAAAGTTGCCGAGAAAATATTAAAACAGAGGATAAACAGCTTTTCGCCCAGGCTCATCACCGGATTCAGAACAGAGCTGAGAACGGAGCCGCAAACGAAAAACAGGTAGACGGATAAGATGGCTTTGTTTCTTGGTTTTTGTAGAAATTTAGACATGCAGATTACTCCAATCGTAAATGATTTAAACGCTGAAAATGAGATGGAGCAGAAAGGAAAAAATATAAAAGATGATGATGCTTAAAATGCCTCTGCCCGCAAGATAAAGGGCGAAATACAGTTTTCTCAGGAACCAGTTGTATTTTAATAGCCGTTTGTAAACAAAGTAACCGGTGCCGACAAGAAGAAAAACGAATGTATTCGTGATTTTATGGGACCATTTTTCAGGTTTTAAAAAGATCATTTTTTCATATTCAATGATCATGTGGCCCGCTATGATTAAAAAACCCAAACTGTAAGCGAAATGGGCGGCCAACATACCGGCGATAAAGTATTCGGTATATACAACAAAAGTTTCTGGTGACATCATAACTCCTTTATGAATGGCGGACTCCAGCGTTTTTTAACAAAAAAAAAGCTTCTCATTCTTCGTCAGGCATTCTTTCCAAACAAGACCGGTTCAGCATTTGATTCGCCGTTTGATAAACCGCAAAAAAGCCGCCAGATATCACGGCAAACAAAATCGCAAACACGCCGGATTTCCAAGCGAGTGAGAGTTCGGGCATGAAAAACACGGATATCCCCACAATCAGGATGCCGATGAAGTAGAAAGAGAGCGTGAACGGCTTTCTGTATTTCTTCCAAAAGATTTTCGCGACGATGTTGCATCGGGGCGCGCTTTGATCTTTCTTCGGCTTATTTATGAACACATAAATAATGAGTGCGAATAAAGAAATTGAAACGAACATAAAGCCGATGACGGAAATTTTTTCCCTCCAGTTGATCGCAGGTCTTACAAGAGCTTCCAAAATGATGGTTATTGCATATAGGGAATAAACTAAGAGAATGATTTTATTTCTGCCTTTCAAACATGACCTCTCCTTGTGCCTTCAATCCTATGCTGTCTGATGATATCTTGATTCGCTTTGATGAAGAAGTATTTGTAGACCCCCATCATAGAAAATAAACAAGCCATAAGCAGATAGACGGTACTCATCAAAAAATAGACGGCAGACTCGGAAACTCGCAAAACGGCATGACTTATCATAAAACCGGCTGCCGGAACAGTCGCGAGGAGCACCCATGTCGGAGCTGCTGTCTCCCTTTTGCCTTTAGAATCAGGGAATACAACCAAGTAATATCGAATAACGAGGAAGATAGAGGCGGCATATATGAATAGTGACAGACTGATCAACGTTAAATGGAAACCGATAGCAGTAAACATCATTTTTTGCGCCGTGATCAGCTGGCAATATGACATACCGCTGAATGATACGCCCATAAACCGAACATATTGAAGGTGATGAAGATATTCGGTCATATTTCTGCTATTCATGATGATCATCCATATATTGATCAGAATAGCGACAGGGACGGCGGCAAAAGTGAAAAATTCGACTTTGCTCGCCAGCACAGGTAATATGCATAGAATATCCAGCATCAACACGATAAAACACGCCATTCCCCATTTCGTTTCCCGGCTGACGGGAGCTGTCAAATGTGATTGAATATTGTAAGGTAAATCTTTGTATGTAACCGTTTCTTTTAGTCTCAGCAAAGCTTGTATTCCTCCGCTTATCCCTCTGAATTTTTATAATTCTGCATGTGTTTTTTCAGCCAGACCTTTTTTCTGTAGATATGCAATAGGAGCGGAGGAACGAAAAAAAATAAGCTGATAACCGAAACAAATAAGGGAATTTCTGAAGGGGCTTGTTCCAATAAACCCAATATCGTCATGATGACAAAAAAGATACCAACCACAGGGAATAAAATCGTGAAGATGATCATTGCTTCGTTTATTTTTTTATATAGAAAAATTTTTTCGTTTTTCATATTGAGCCCCTTTTTCTTGATGAGTGTTTTCTGCATCGGCAACGTTTGGCTCTGTGTTTTTTTCATATCTCGTCTATCTTTTTGAAACAATAATTCAGGAAACTGGAATAAGAGAAAGCATCCCGTTGTGAGATGCTTAGAGGTTTAATCGATCGCGGCTTCAGCCAAAACTTGCTGAAACTCAATTTCTTCTTCGTCTTGATAGCCTTCGAAAATCACTTTCTCAATATCTGAATGGTTAAAAGCAAAAGTGTATTCTTGATTAATGTAGCCCTCGGGGTAAAAAACGCCGATATAGTCAAACATTTGTGGATCTTCGCTCACGACGATCTGTTTTCTTCCGTAAATCATTAATTTTTTTGTTCCGCCTTCGAGGAGGACGATGGAGCCGGAAGGCAGTAGGTTATTTTCACCCATTACTTTCTCCCCTTCCCTATATTTTTAATGATGTTTTGATTTGTTTTAACAAAAAGAAATTGGTGTATAAATTTAGCACCTATAAAAGAAAATAGGCAGGCTGCAAGTAGAGAAACAATGCTCATAAATATATTTATTACAGATTCTGAAAAATGAAGTGTAATTTGAGAAATCATATAGCCAGCGGCTGGCCCAGCCGCTAATAAGTAGACTGCCCAAGTAGGGACTGCTCTTTTTTTTTGTTTGTGAATAGAAAACTTTATCAAGTAGTAGCGAAATGAACCTAGAGCCACAATAACAAGAAATAGGACAGAAAAAATTATAAACAACCAATTAAGTCCTAGGATGGAATAATACATTTTCTGGGATAGAATAAACCAGCAATAGGACATAGTACTGAATGAAAAACCTTTATAAAGTACAAATTCAAGATTGTTTCTATGTAATTCCATGTCTTTGAAGAATAAAATAAACATCCATAAATTAACGAGTATAAGAGGTGGTAAAGCTACTATAGTAAACGGTTTTATTCCGTTTGCAAGCAGCAGAAATAAAAGTAATGCATCTAACATAATTATATTTAATATGCACATACTCACTTTTTCGTCTCGGTCAACTAAAATGATTAAATGATGCCTAGTTTCTTCAGGTAATCTTCTGAATATAACTTTTTCATTTAATTTCAGCAATTATGCTCGTCTCCTTTAGGTTATTTAAACCAGCCTGCGACTGTCTTTAACCCAGACTCCACTGTATCTTTTGCCATATCAGTTACGCTTTTTTTATCTTTACCTAATTTTATCCCACCTAACGCCATAGAAACCCCTACTGATGCAACAAAACCTACAGCAGCAGCTGCGATAATTGGAGCACCAGCTCCAATAACTGCCGCACCAACAACAGCACTGACTCCTAAGGTAGCAGCACCAACTCCTACATCTACTGCAACATCACCAACAGTTTTTTCTGTTGAGACATTAGGGTCATTTATATTTTTCACTAAATCTTCTCCAGTTGTGATGGCAACACCTGCCCAACCCAATTTGCTTTTCATTGCCCCTTTTACTGCAGACGAAGCTTTTGTATATTCAGCAATTTTAGGAGTGTTTCCGGCTTTTAACTGTGATTTAGTCCATGTTTCTGGATAATTTTTGCCTTTGATTCCTATTGCTTGGCCGTTTTGTACCTTGTATCCGCTTATCTTCCTTCCGCTATTGGTTTCTATGCCTTTTTCAATTTTAACCCCATCTTTAACAACATACTTCACACTCTTCCCAAAATCCGTCGCAGCAGTAGTCGTCCCATACAAACTTCCCGCACTCGATACAGGATACATCCAATCGATCTCAAATGGAAGTTCTTCTTTTGTTGTGTCTTCGATTTTGCCTTTTTCGTCTTTTTCGCTAAACCGCCCTAGCATCTTCTCCATCGGTGTTTCGCCGGGGTTTTGCAGGTCGCTTTGCAGGCCGCCGGGAGCTTGACTGATTGTTGAGTCATTTTGCGGCTTTAAAATTGAACCGCTTTTATATCCCGATATTTCAATCTTCGGTCCCGTATACATTTTCTCCAGCTGCTGGATGTACTGCTTCATTGTGTCGAGGTCATCCCTCGCCGCTTTCAGTGCATTTGTCTGTTCGCGGTCGAAAGTGTGGAGCTTTTCGAGCGTCTCGCTGATTTGTCTTTGCGCTTTTTTGGCGTTCTCGTTGACGGCTGAATCGTCAAGGTCGGGCAGGTCGACGATGTGGCTGACAGTGGCCATCGTCTGATTGGCTTTTGACGTCAATCTGCCAGTCAGCGATTCAGCTTGGCTGACGCCGTCATGGAGTTCGTTCTCAAGAAAGCTTTGCGAGATAAAGCCGTTTTGGTTCGGTTCAAGGGAATGAAGTGCGCTTTTCGTCTTTTCTAAAAGTCCTTTATAGTCGGAAACAAAAGATTCATAAAAAAGAAGAAAAGTGGTGTGGCATTCTTCGTAGAACGAGCGGATCGCTTCACCGCCCGCGCCTTTTAAGGCGTCGTCAAGGGAGGTGAAGCCTTTGACGCTTTGTTTGACTTTTGAAATCTCGTCAGTCTGGTTTTTTAATTCGGTCAGCGTTTTGTCTAGGCCGGTTTGAAAAGCCTGAACATCTAGAGTTTTCAATGCGTAGTCCCTTCCTTCTACTTGGCTTTGATCGATGACGACAGCTTTTTGTCGGCGTCTTTTATGGCGTTGACAGCCTGCTCGGTTTGTGCAATTTGTTTAGCGAGAGCCGATGCGTATGCTTTTGTCAGACTTTTCAAATCTTTGTTCATGCTTTCGATTTTTTTGACGACGTCAAGGTTGTTTTTGCCGCTGATATCTGTCGGCACGTTCGGCTTCACAGCTTGGGCTGAATGCTTCAGTTTTGAGAGCGCCTGTTTGACTTCGCCCGTTTTGACTTTGATTTCTTGACCCATCGTAATCACTCCTTTAGCGGCGGGCTTCTCTTTCTTCTTTTTCCAGCTTTTCGATTTTCGTTTTTAATGAGCTGATATCCTTACCTAGTGAATCAATGTCATCATTTAAGGAAGAGATTTTCTCTTTTAATTGTTTAAACACTTCATTTAATTGTTTTCCGCAAATATCATTGTAGGCCGTTTTCATATCGCTTCTGACGTTTTTAAAAGAATCAGCAAGGCTGCCCTGCCATGTTGTCGGCGACAGTTCGGGCTTTTTGATGCTGTCTTTTGAATCGTCAAATTCCTTTTTATCTGCTTCTAATTCGGTTTGGCAATTTTTCAGTTGTTCGAGCTGTTGTTTTTTGATGAGAAGTGTACCTTGCAGCCCGTATAAAACTGTTTTTTCCCAGATCATGTTACTGCCACCTCCCGGAAATTTGATTCAAATGACCTGTTGGGATTCGTTCATTAAAGGACCTTATTAATGTTACAACATGGTATAAATGAGTTGAATAGGAAAAATGTACCGTGAATAAAGAATTGAATCGAGCGGTTATGCAGGGAATTCCTTAATATGACTGCGATTTTGCACTTTTCTCCATTTCCCTGCAAGGTCTAAAGACATGGTTCTTAAGGTTTGGATTTTTGTTGTATTTATTTTTTGTTTCACAAACTTTAAGGTAATTTTAAGAAAGAGGCGATCTTGTCGAACACTAAACAGGGTTTTTCGAACAGAATGTCAAATAGATTAGATATTTCGTATGAACAAGGGGGGAGAAATTGTCTGTTTGTGATGAAAAAAGGGGACGGACGGGATTTCTGTCAGGATGCCTCAGCTGGATTCTTAGAAAAATATGCGGCCAAATATATCCTTCATGATAGATTGTAAACGCTGTCTTGTCCTCTGACCAACAGGGGGATGAAGATGAAGAAGCTGTTAGTTGTTTATGCCGTGATGCTCTGTATGTTTTTTCTGTATGTCTACGACTATTCCCGGGGCGATAAAACCGGATCTACAGAAGCAAGCAGAAGGCCGGCGGCCGGAAGTCTGTCCGAAAAATATGTGATGGTTACGTTTCAATCGGGAATCGAATATTGGAAGAGCGGCCTGAAAGGCTTTGAGGATGCTGCGCAGCTTTTCAACGTCTCTGTCGAGTATCGGGGGGCGGCCCATTATGATGTCCATGAGCAGACGACCGTCCTCGAGCAGGTGATTGCAAAAAAGCCGGCGGGGATCGCGCTTTCGGCAATAGATCCCAAAGCTTTAAACCCTGTCATCGACAAGGCGCACGAGCAGGGCATTCCGATCGTTTTATTCGATTCAGACGCCCCGCTCAGCAAAGCCTCTACATATGTCGGCACAAATAATATGGAAGCGGGTGCTGAGGCCGCAAGGCGAATGGCCGAGTTTTTAGATGGAAAGGGAGAGACCGCCATCATTACCCAGCCGCGGCAGTACAATCACCAGGAAAGGACGAAGGGCTTTGAACAAACGATCAAGCAAAAATACCCGAACATGAAGGTCGCCGCGGTTTTGGACGGAAAAGGGGATGAGCTGACGTCGAAAAAAGAAGCGGTGAAGATTCTGGAAAAAAATCCGTCCATCAAAGGAATTTTCACGACAGAAGCCAATGGGGCGAGCGGTGTGGCCCGCGCTGTGAAGGCGGCGGGACTTGAAGGGGAAGTATGCATCATCGGCTTTGATAAAGACAAGAAAACGCTGGACGGCATCAAAAGCGGATCGATTTCCGCGACAATGGGTCAGGACACATGGCAAATGGGCTATTGGTCGCTGCACATGCTGTTTTTCTCAAATCACCATCTGAAGCATGAACGCCCGCTTCCGGCAGCGATCGATACAGGCATTACGATCATAACGAAAGAAAATGTGGCAGCCTATTATGCGAATGATTAAACGTTTGATTAACAATGCGCCGATCCGTCATAAGCTGATCAGCCTTCTTTTATTAATCAGCATGCTGCCGACGATCGGCCTCGGCATTTTATCGGGATGGGCCGTTGAAAATATTATTGAAAAACAGGTGATCGACCAAACGCTGCAGCTGATCGGCGAAGTGAACAAGACGGCTGAAGTATATGTCAGCCACATGCAGAACCTGACATATTTAATATCAATGAATGAAGAAATGGAAGCGTTTTTTAATCACGAAAAGGAGGACGGAGAGGCGGATTATAAGCGAAGGACGTTTTTGCAGGGCCTGACTTCTTTATATTCTGAAGCCGCAGGCATTCTCGTCGTCAATGATAAGGGTGAGATGATCAGCAATGAGATGTATGAACGCACGCCGACAGATTTGACAAAAGAACCGTGGTATCTGGCGGCTGTCGCTAATGAAGGGATTTTCAAGATGATCGGAAAGCCTGTCAATCGGAATATCAGAAGCCATGTGCACTACAGGGAAGACGAGGTCGTTTCTGCCGTCAGAGCTGTTATCGATCCTGAGACACAGCGTGTGAAAGGCGTTGTGCTCATCGATTTGAAGCTGCGCGTCCTCGCAGAAGCGACAAAAAATATCCGTATGGGGAAAACGGGTTATTTGATGATCATGGATGAGAATGGCGGCAATATTTATGCACCGGAGACTTCAAAGCTGTTTCTGCCGAAAAAGTGGTTCAGTCAAGACCGGTCCGGCTATTTTTCGAAGCGGATCAAGGGAGAGGAGTATCAGTTCATTTATGAGACGTCTTCCTTTACGAACTGGACAACGGTCGGCGTTTTTAAAGCGGGTGAACCGGTATTCGAAGTGAAGGAAATCCACTTGTATGTGCTTTTGTTTTTACTGACGGCGGCGTTTCTCGGAATGTCCGCTTCCTATTATTTGTCCCATTCCATGTCGCGGCCGATTTTGAAGCTGAATGCTGTCATGAAAACGGCGGAAAGCGGGAATTTTTCAACATGTTATCAGGAGGAAAGGGAAGATGAAATCGGGCTATTGGGAAAAAGCTTCAATCGCCTGATGTTGAGAATCAGGGAGCTGATGTCAGTCACAGAAAGACAAGAGCGCCAAAAAAGGGAAGCTGAATTAAGGGCGCTGCAGGCACAGATCAACCCTCATTTTCTCTACAACACGCTGGATACAATCAATTGGATGGCGAGGAAGAAAGGAGCGGAAGAGGTCAGCGGTCTCGTGCAGGCTTTATCCAAGCTGTTCCGCATCTCCTTGAGCAAAGGGAAAGATATCATTCCGCTGTCTGATGAATTTGCACATGTTGAAAACTATTTGAAAATCCAAAAAGCGCGATACCGCGATAAATTAAACTACTCAATCGAAATGACCGGGCTTTGTGACGATCGCCTGATATTAAAGCTCGTACTTCAGCCAATTGTCGAAAATGCGATCTATCACGGAATTAAAGAAAAAAAGGGGCCGGGGCATATTACGATCAAAGGTATGGAGGAAGACGGCTCGCTGATCATCAAAATCGAGGATGACGGAGCCGGAATGGATGAAGAGACGCTAAAGCAAATAACCGATCAATTCAAACACAGGGACGATACAGCGGGCTACGGCATGATCAACGTCCATGAACGGATCGCCCTTACATTTGGCGAGCCGTACGGTTTAACGGTTGAAAGCCGAAAAGGAGCCGGAACCGCCGTCACAATACGGCTTCCAATCTTAACAAAAGGGGGAACAAGCCTTGAGTGAATGTTGGCGCGTACTGATTGCCGATGATGAACCGTGGATTCGGGAAGGAATACGGGATGCCGTCTCTTGGGAGCGCTATCAAATGTCGGTGTCGGCTGAAGCGGAGAATGGCGAGGAGGCATTTGAGCTCGCTCTCAAACACGGCATCGACTTATTGATTGTCGACTTGAATATGCCGATCGTCAACGGAATCACGCTGATGAAAAAGCTCCGCGGCGCCCTGCCGCAGTGCCGCTTTGTCATCGTGACGGGCTACGATCAGTTTGCGTACGCGCAAGAAGCGATCCGGCTGAATGTCGATGATTATTTGTTAAAGCCGGTCGATCCCGCTCATCTGGAACAAGTGCTCGAAAAGATCAGCGTGTCGCTGAAAGCTGAAAAAAAGAAGCTCAGCGAGCAAAAGCTTGCCGAGCAGCATATTCAACAAAACCTCGGCCTTTTGAAAGAGCATGTTTTCAGAAGCTGGATCGAAGGCCGGGCAGACGAAGAAGACGTTTACCGGCAGCTCGAATGCCTCCGTCTGCCGGCACGTTATCCTGAGACGCTCGGTGTCATCGCGGCCGGGCATGTATGGAACAAGCCGCCTGAAGCCGACAGTCTGAAAGAAAAAGTAGAACGCTTCTTTATCGATGAACGTGATAAGGCTGTTTTTTTCGACGGAGACCGTCTGATCGCCGCCTGCCTGTGGCGTTCTGTTACAGAAGCTGAACAGCGGGCGCTTGCTGAGATGATCGAAGCTGAAATGCAGGCAGGCGCCGCCGTCTGCTTCGCGAAGCTTGCCGAAAACGGCCGCTCAGCCGCCCAATGCTATCAGCAATGCAGACAGAAAGTCTCGAAAGCATTTAATATCTCGCCGGTTGTCACGAGGGCCAAAGAATATATGAAAAAGCATTTCACTGAAAGGGAGTTTTCTTTAAAACAGACGGCGGATGCGCTTCAAGTCTCGCCCGTCTATTTGAGCAGGATCATGAAGAAGGAGCTCGGCATCACATTTGTTCAGCTTTTGACAGAGATGCGCATGGACCAAGCGGTTCATCTGTTAGAGACAACCCCGCTTTCGATTCATGATATTGCCGAACAAACGGGCTATGATACACAGCACTATTTCAGCACGGTATTTAAAAAAACGAAGGGGGTATCCCCCAATCAGTACCGACGCATGTCGGGAATTGAACGAACAGGGAGAAAATTGTAATGTAAGCGCTTTATAAAAGTCTGATTTTTATAAAAATAGTTAATTAATTCAAAAGACGGACATTCGAAAGACATGGTACAGTTGGCATGATTCATGATGGGAGAAATCAAAAGGGGGATACCAAGCATGAAAAAATGCTGGCTGTTGATCACTGCAATGCTATTCTGTCTCATTGTTTCCGCCTGTTCGGGGAATCAGGCGAGCGGAGGGGGAGACAAAGGCTACGTCGGAATCTCAATGCCGACAAAGTCATCGGAACGCTGGGTGTATGACGGGAAATACATGGTGAAAGAGTTTGAAAAGCTCGGGTATAAAACGGATCTGCAGTATGCGGAAGATGTCGTTGAAAACCAAGTCTCACAAATCGAAAACATGATTACAAAAGGCGTCAATGTGCTCGTCATTGCTTCGATTGACGGGGAAGCGCTGACAGACGTCCTTGAAAAAGCAAATAAGCAGGATATTAAAGTCATTTCCTATGACAGGCTGCTTATGAACAGCAAACATGTCGACTATTATGCGACATTTGACAATCATAAAGTCGGAGAACTCCAAGGGAAATATATTGAAGAAAAGCTTGGCTTAAAAGACAAAAAAGGACCGTTCAACATCGAATTGTTCGCGGGATCGCCTGACGACAACAACGCGCATTTCTTTTTTGACGGCGCCATGTCTGTTTTGAAGCCTTATATCGATTCGGGCAAGTTAAAGGTATTGAGCGGCCAGGCTTCATTTGAACAAGGCGCGACGCTCAGATGGGACGGCGCAACCGCGCAATCCCGGATGGACAATTTGCTGAGCGCGCATTATACAAAAGCGAAGCTTGATGCGGTGCTTTCACCGTATGACGGGATCAGCATCGGAATCATTTCGTCTTTAAAAGGCGCTGGCTACGGATCGGACAAGAAGCCGCTGCCGGTTATTACGGGACAGGATGCGGAGCTTGCTTCCGTGAATTCGATCATTAAAGGGGAGCAGACCTCAACCATTTTCAAAGATACGAGAGAGCTGGCGAAAAAAGCCGTTGAGATGGCGACATCCGTCTTAAAAGGTGAAAAGGCGGAAGTCAATGATACAAAGACGTATGACAACGGAGAGAAGGTCGTTCCGTCCTACCTGCTTGAGCCGGTCGTCGTCGATAAAGAGAACTATAAAAAAGTGCTCGTTGACAGCGGTTACTATAAAGAATCGGAATTAGGGAAGTGATCCGATGTCCGATTGCATTTTGGAGATGAGAGGCATCACGAAGGAGTTTCCCGGCGTCAAAGCGCTCGACAATGTCCACCTTCGCGTGAAAGCGGGCGAAATCCATGCCCTCTGCGGTGAAAACGGGGCGGGCAAGTCGACTTTGATGAAGGTGCTGAGCGGTGTATATCCGTACGGTACGTATACGGGCGACATTTTGTATAAAGGGGAAGTATGCCAATTCAAAAATATTAAGCAAAGTGAGGAAGCGGGGATCGTCATCATCCACCAGGAGCTGGCGCTCGTCCCCCAGCTTTCCATTGCGGAAAATCTTTTTTTGGGCAATGAACAGGCGAGCCGCGGCGTCATCAATTGGCGAAAAACAAAGCTGGAAACGCTTGAATTAATGAAAAAAGTCGGGCTTCAAGAATCTCCGGATACGCTTGTTTCCCAAATCGGCGTCGGAAAGCAGCAGCTTGTTGAAATCGCCAAAGCTTTGGCAAAAAAGGTGCAGCTCTTGATTTTGGATGAGCCGACTGCGGCTTTAAATGAAGCGGACAGCGAGAATCTGCTGCGGCTCTTACTCGAACTGAAAAAACAGGGGATTTCTTCAATTATGATTTCTCATAAATTAAATGAGGTCACGAACGTCGCAGATTCGATTACCGTGCTCCGTGACGGACAGACGATCGAAACGCTTGATGTGCAAAGCGGGCAATTGACCGAAAACCGGATCATCAGAGGCATGGTCGGCAGGGAGCTGCAAAACCGCTATCCTGACAGAAGCGCCAAGATCGGGAACGTCATTTTTGAAGTGAAGGATTGGACAGTTCACCATCCGCTTCAACAGGATCGCAAAGTGGTTAACATGGCGGCCCTTTCTGTCAAAAGAGGCGAGATTGCAGGAATTGCCGGCTTGATGGGCTCCGGAAGGACGGAGCTGGCGATGAGCATTTTTGGAAGATCATACGGAAAAAACATCTCCGGCACAATCGAAAAAGACGGGCGGGGGCTTTACATCCGCCACCCTGAAGAAGCCATTAAAAACGGCATCGTCTATGTGACGGAGGACCGGAAAGGAAACGGTCTGATTCTGGATGACAGCATTAAAGAAAATATTACGCTGTCCAAACTGGAGAAGGTGTCGAGCCGATTGGTGATGGACGAGCGCCGCGAAAAACATGAAGCGGAGGATTTTCGCAGGAAATTGAACATCAAGACACCCGATATCGGCCAGCGGACCGGAAATTTAAGCGGAGGCAACCAGCAGAAGGTCATGCTGAGCAAGTGGATTTTTGCGGAGCCTGACATTTTAATTTTGGATGAACCGACGCGCGGCATCGATGTCGGCGCCAAATACGAAATCTACGGCGTCATCAATCAGCTTGCCGAAGCAGGTAAAGCGGTTATTATGATCTCTTCGGAGCTTCCCGAGCTGCTGGGGATGTGCGACAGAATCTATACGATGTGTGAAGGGGAAATCACCGCCGAATTTTCCAAAGAAGAAGCTGATCAGGAGAAGCTGATGAAATATATGACCATCCGCATGAAGAGAGGGGGAGAGGCGTATGCAGACACCGGTGCAAACGGATAAAGACCGCGCTCAGCCCGGTTACTTTCAGCTGTTTCGCGACATGTATAAGCAGAACATCCGGAAATACAGCATGGTCATTGCGCTCGTGTTTATTATGCTGCTGTTTCAAATACTGACGGACGGAATTTTGCTGAGACCGCTGAACATTACGAACCTGATTTTGCAAAACAGCTACATTCTCATTTTAGCGATTGGGATGATGCTCGTCATCATCACGGGACACATTGATCTATCAGTCGGTTCAGTCGCCGCTTTTGTCGGCGCCGTCTCCGCGATGATGATCATCGAAAACGATATGCCGCTGTTTGCGGCGGTCGTCCTGTCGTTGCTTCTGGGAGCGGCAATCGGCGCCTGGCAGGGATTTTGGATCGCTTATGTCAAGATTCCGGCCTTCATCGTGACGCTGGCGGGTATGTTATTGTTCAGAGGACTCACGATGATCGTGCTTGAAGGGAAATCGATCGCTCCATTTCCTGTGTCCTTTCAAAAAATGGCGTCCGGCTTTATCCCGGACTGGCTGAACGGAGGCGCGCTCCATATGACGACGATTGTCGCCGGAGCGGGAGTGTCGATTCTTTATCTCGTGTATCAGCTTCAGCAGAGAAACATGCAGAAGAAATACCAATTTGACTTGCAGGGAAAAGGTCTGTTTGCAATTAAGGTGTTTTTTATCATCGCCATTATCAACCTTTTTACCTACATTCTCGCGACGTACGAAGGCATACCTCTCATTTTGATCACATTGTTCGTCTTAATCGCCGGGTACACATTCGTTATGAAAAAAACCGTCATCGGGCGGAGAATCTACGCAATCGGCGGCAATGAAAAAGCGGCCGAGCTTTCAGGAATCAAAACAAAACGGCTTACCTTTATGGTCTTCGTCAATATGGGCGTCTTAGCCGCTCTTTCCGGCTTGATTTTTGCCGCCCGTCTAAACGCGGCCACTCCGAAAGCAGGAAACCTGTTTGAACTTGACGCCATTGCGGCCTGTTTCATCGGCGGTGCTTCAGCTTACGGCGGAATCGGCACGATCGGCGGGGCCACCATCGGCGGGCTTGTCATGGGGGTCATGAACAACGGCATGTCGCTGCTCGGTCTGGGCATCGACTGGCAGCAAGCAATTAAAGGCCTCGTCCTTCTGATTGCCGTTGCATTTGATATTTACAATAAAAATAAAACTTCTTAATTTATAAAGAAAAACCTGTTTTTGAACAACAAAAACAGGTTTTTCCATTATTGCTGGACTGAACGCCCTTCCTGATTCAGTGTTGGGTTTATTTTTTTAGGTTCCGGCAGGAGGATGTTCAAAATGCTTGCTGCCGCCAAAATAACGATTGAAAGGTAGAAAGACATGTTATAGTTGCCTGTTTGGCTGTACCAGACGCCGGGCAAATAAGCGCCGAGCGCCGAACCGATCTGATGGCTGAGGAACAGCCAGCCGAGAATGAACCCGACGGAGTACTGCCTGAAATACTGGGTTGCGAGCATTTGCGTCGGGGCGACGGTCGCAAAGTCGACCAAACCGAACAAAACCGCGAAGCAAAGCAGGAGCATCGAGTTGTGGCTCGACAACAGAATGACAAGCGACAGCGCCCTTACGGCATATAAAAAGCACAAAATTTTCCGGCTGCTCCAGCGGTCAGCGACGACTCCGGAAATCAAAATGCCGATGATGTTAAACCCGGCCAGCAGGCTGACAGCGGCGCTTGTTACTTCGGTCGAAAACCCGTGGTCATGCGAAAAAGGGATAAGGTGGGTATCCATTAACCCTGTCGTTGTAAATCCGCAAATGAAAAACGGCAAGACGAGGAACCAAAACGTCCTTTTGAGAAAAACGGCTTTGTATGGAATCTTTTTCGGCTGGGCATCCGGCTCTTCTTTTATCTCGCCGCCCTGAGTGCCGCCGATCGGCTGTACATTCTTTTCCGAAGGATGATTCCGCAATAACAAGATGACGATCGGAAATACGATAACAGCTAAAAACAATCCGAGAACGATGACGGTCACTTTCCAGTTAAACCAGTGGATCAACATGAGCGATCCAGGGACAAGCAGCATCTGCCCCGCGCCGAATCCCGCTTCCATAATGCCGAATGCAAGCCCCCGCTTCTCATTGAACCAGTTGGTCACGATTACGGTCGACGCGACATTCGAAGCACCGCCGACGCCGAGAGAAACGATGATGCCGTACAAAATAAACAGCTGCCACGGAGAAGTCACGAGATATGTAAAAAAGATGCTCAAGCCAACCAGAAGCGTGCTGAGAGATAAAATGATCCGCGGCCCGAACCGGTCGACAAGCCTGCCGATCACTGGCTGGGATACGCCGTAGACAATAAAGCTCAGCATGGAAATAAGCGAAATCGTGCCCCTGTCCATTGAAAATTCTTCTTCCCAAGGCTGAATAAAGGCCCCGAAAGAAAGGCGCACCCCTTGAACGGCCAAAAGCGTCAAAAACGTCACAAAAACGATAATCCAGGCGTAGTGTATTTTCCGTTTCATAGATCCTCCATTTCGTCAGCCTAACTCGGCATCCCAGCGTTCTTCCCGGAGCCGCTGTCCCCATAATAAAGTCTCGTCTTTCACTTCCGTCAGTCTGAATCCGAATTTTTCATACAAAGGCCGCGCTTCAGCCATCGTACTTACCGTCCATAGAAAAATCCGCTCAAATTGATTGTCTTTGCAATAATCGATCAGCTGCTTCAAAAGGCGCGTGCCGACTCCCTGATGCCGAAAAGCGGCGTCGACCAGAAACCATCTGAGCTGTCCGGTTTTGCCGGGATGTTTGACGAGCCCGACGCATCCAGCAAACCTTCCGGCGCTCTCCGCGATCCAGATGTTTTCGATATCGGAATCAAATGTTTCGTGAAGGTAATCCAAAAATGAATCGTCCCAGCCGTGTGTCTCCGCGTAAAACGCACGCTGTTTTTCGATCATCAGTTTGATATCGTCCGATATATAGTAATCTCTTATGGAAACGTCCGATTTCTCGGGCGGCAGGTGTTCCGACAATATGCATTCAATTGTATTCATCGCCTCCGTCAGCTTTTCCTGATGGGGGCCGCCGATATGCTTCAGCATGTATTCGATTTGCTGATTGGCTTTTGTCTCCAGCTTCTTATAAATGGATTCGCCGAAGCTTGTTAAATAGATATAGTGGTTGCGGCTGTCCTCCTCGCTTCTCTTTTTATAGACCATATTTTCCTTTTCGAACCGCTTCAGGATCCGGCTGACATAGCCCCGGTCCAGGCCGAGCGTATCTTGAATCAGTTTGGCTGTACAATCGGCCGTATTGTGAATTTCGAATAATATCCGGGTTTCCGTCAATGAAAAAGGGCTGTCATAAATATGTTCATTCAGAAAACCGAGCACATTTGTGTAGAATCGATTGAACTTTCTGAATTTTAATGTGATAGAATGATTGATTTCTGTCATCTCAAAACCTCTCTCCCTATAAATCGTTGCTTTAATCAATTATAATAAAATCGTTGATTTAGTCAAGTGTATGGAAATAAAGTTAAAAATGTTAATGATAGATTATATTTTACAAATAAAGAAAGATAAATTCAATCATACAGGAAAATTCATCCACTAGGCAGGGAAGAGGGAAGAAAACAGAGTATATAATCTAACAACCTATTTTTGAAAGCGTTTAATGTCTGTCTCCGCGTCATATGAAAACGAGGAAGAGAGGATGAAACTTTACGATGGTCAAACCGTATCCCCCGATCAGCCGGAAAGTTCCCCGACTGTTGCATGGAGCCGATTACAACCCTGATCAATGGCTTAAATATCCGGACGTTTTAAAAGAAGATATCAGCCTGATGAAGCTGTCCCGCTGCAATGTGATGTCTGTCGGCATTTTCTCCTGGGTTTCGCTCGAGCCTGAAGAAGGAAGATTTACATTTGATTGGCTCGATCAGGTTCTTGATACTTTCAAGGAAAACGGAATTTATGCGTTCTTGGCTACACCGAGCGGCGCCAGACCGGCTTGGATGTCCAAAAAGTATCCCGAGGTGCTGAGAACGGAGCGCAACAGGATCAGAAACCTTCACGGAAAGCGGCACAATCATTGCTATACGTCGCCTGTCTACCGCAGGAAAACGGCGATCATAAACGGAAAGCTTGCGGAGCGCTATGCGCATCACCCGGCTGTCATCGGCTGGCATATCTCCAATGAATACGGCGGAGAGTGTCATTGTGAACTTTGCCAAGATAAGTTCAGAGAGTGGCTGCTCGCGAAATACAAAACGCTGGGCCGCCTTAATCATGCATGGTGGACATCGTTTTGGAGCCACACCTATACAGATTGGGACGAGATCGAGTCGCCGGCTCCGCACGGCGAGGATGCCGTTCACGGTCTGAATTTGGACTGGAAGCGGTTTGTCACAGATCAGACGGTTGATTTTTGCCGCCATGAAATTGCCCATGTCCGTTCTTTTAACCCCGAACTGCCCGTGACGACGAATTTTATGGGAACATACGCCGGATTGAATTATTGGAAGTTTGCCGATTTGCTTGATGTCATCTCGTGGGATTCTTATCCGGCATGGCACAACAGCCGGCAGGAAGACAGCCGGCTTGGAGCCGATATTGCTTTTGTTCATGACATCAATCGGTCTCTTAAAGGCGGCCGGCCGTTCATGCTGATGGAAAGTACGCCGAGCATGACGAACTGGCAGGATGTCAGCAAGCTGAAGCGCCCTGGTATGCATGAATTGTCATCATTACAGGCAGTCGCTCACGGATCGGACACTGTTCAGTATTTTCAATGGCGGAAAAGCCGCGGCTCAAGCGAAAAGTTTCACGGGGCCGTCGTGGATCATGCGGGATCAGAGCATACGCGCGTTTTCCAGGAAGTGAAAAAGCTTGGGGAAAAGCTCGAAAAACTTGAGGATGTCGCAGGAACGACAGTCGAACCCGAGGCCGCGATTATATTTGACTGGGAGAATCGCTGGGCTTTGGAAGACGCCCAAGGTCCGCGCAATATCGGCATGCATTATGAACGGACCGCCAAATCGTTTTATGAACCGTTTTGGCGTGAAGGTGTACCGGTTGATGTAATTCATATGGAGGCCGATTTCTCCCGCTATAAGCTTTTGGTTGCCCCGATGCTCTACATGCTGAAAGAAGGCAGCGCCGAAAGGATTGAACAGTTCGTTCAAAACGGGGGTACATTTGTCGCCACTTATTGGTCGGGTATTGTCAATGAGGATGATCTTGTGTTCCTGGGAGGGTTTCCTGGAGGCTTAAGAAAAACGCTCGGCATTTGGTCTGAGGAGATCGATGCGCTTCATGACGGGCAGAAAAACACCATCGTGCTGGATGCAGAAAACCGGCTCGGATTAAGCGGGAGCTATGAAACCAGCGAGCTTTGCGATCTGATTCATTTAGAAGGAGCCGAAGCGCTCGCTCTGTACGGGGAAGATTTTTACGCGGGCCGGCCGGCGCTGACGGTCAATTTGTTCGGAGACGGGAAGGCCTACTATATCGCTTCAAGGAATGAGGCGGCGTTCCAAGAGGCGTTTATATCGAGGCTCATTGAAGAGTGCGGGATTGCCAAAGTGCTCGATACAGAGCTTCCGAAAGGCGTCACCGCCCAGCTCCGCACAGACGGCCGCCACGATTATATTTTCGTGATGAATTTTACAGCGGAAAACCGCACGGTCTCGCTTCCGGAAGAAACATATACGGACGTCTTAAAAGGAACCCGGAAAAAAGGCGCTCTCAAACTGCCTCCATACGGAACGAGCATTTTGCGGAGAAGCCGCAAAGCCTAGGAAGCCTCATTCTTCAGGCCGGCGCTTCGTGCAACTTGCAGCAGCGAGCAGGAAGATGACAGCTGAAATATACGCCAACACACCTTGATCGAAAATAAAGAGAAGCACCACATTTGATAAAACCGCCAACATGATAAACACTACAGCATAAAGATTTAGACGCAATACCATCCCTCCATTAATTGTTATCTTAACATGAAGGGATGTGAAAAATCCGCGGGAAATACCCGCGGATCGGTCGTTATTTGGCTCGGTTTTTCAGTTTTCGGGGATTGACTTGATCATCTATATCAGGTTTGTCATCCAGCGCGTCGGCGATTTTTTCCCAGGAGACAATTTTGAAGTTCTGATTGACCGGTTGTCCGTTTTCCGTATTTTCTCCGTCTTGGGCGACAAAGATGCCGTATGGATATGTTTTGCCGAGGCCGAAGCCGATGACGTCGATTCCATCGGTATCGCTTGTCCCGTCGATTTCTTTGCCATTATCAATTGAAAAAGCGGTGACATAGTCATTTTTCCCGCGCCGGTCATAGATGGCATAGCGGTTATCGCCCTGACTGGATGCGATCAAATACCCTTCTCCGTCTTCTCCGTAGTAAATCGTCAGCCCTTCAATATCAGCGGTTAGATGCGGTCCGTCGGCACGATCGACGATTTTTCCTTTATCTCCGCCGTCCGGCTCGGCGCTGAAAGACCAAATCGCAACATCTTCTTCGGCGATGTACATTTTGCCGTATTCATCATCTGCCGCAAGCCCTTCTGTTTGAGAGCCCATTTTGAATGAGCGGACCTTTTTGCCTTCGACTTGTCCTTTTCCGTTGTCAAACAGTTCATATTGCTCGAATTCTCCGTTCTTTCCGGTCACCATGGCGTAGAACTTGCCGGTTTTCTGGCTGTGATACAGGGTGAAGCCATATACCTCCTGGATATCGGTTTGAATAGGTTTTTGAGGATTGACGATGTTCTTCAGCTTGCTTTTTTCGCCGTCAAAGGCGTAAATTTCAACCGTGTTTTTGCCGTCTGACCGGTTTGAGGCCCCGGCAATATCAATTTTTTTGCCATCGAGCGGAAAATTGTAGCGCAGATCGACATTGTTTAATTTGCCAAATGGATAGGCAGCAAGCTGTTTTCCCTTCAAATCATAGACGATTAAGCCCGATTTTTTGTTTGTTGTGATCAGCCTGCTTTTTTCAGGCTGCTTCGGATGAACCCAAATCGCCGGGTCATCTGCCGCGTCGTCAGGGGTGTCGACCGGCTCTGTCTCCGCATCGGCAGTCACCGTGAATTCTTTGTGAGCCGCAGCTTCGTTATGGGGGAGACTGCTCCATGAGGGAGACCATAAAGATGCTGCAAGTGTTGATAAAGCGAGCGTTTTGTAAAAGTTCATATATTAAAACCTCCTTTTGATAACACTTATCCTAGCAAACCAATGAAAATTATCATTTGAGGGGATGTAAACTTTTGTTAAAAAAAGACCGCCGATACTCTAGAGTGTGTAACCGCAAAGAAAACCCCCGGAATTTTTTCCGGGGGCTGCCTTTAACATCGCTATCTCTCATTGAATCGGAATGTATATATGAAACGCAAGTTCGTTTAAATCCTGATCCATCGGGTAAAATTCCAATTGTGTAAAAGCGTCACAATTTAAACGAAGACCTTGATCTTTGATCCATTGATAGACTTTTTTGATAAGTCACTTCAGGCCGCTCATGCTGCGGATGCCTTGTATGAGCATATGTCAGAGCGGGCGCCTGATAGCTGATCATTCCTTCCGGAAGGGTTTCGGGGAGGCTCTCCGTCTCCATTAGTATATAATAAGTGAATTCCCCTTCGCCGTGATGATCCGATATGGCCCACATGCCGCTGTCTTCTTGAACACCGACTATTTCTCCGCGCCGGTCTTTCAGCTGCTGAATGATGCCGTGGAGCTTTTTGCCCGGGCTTCTTCGAATGAAACCGTTTGTGAAAAGCCAATACCAACAAATCCGGGCTTTGCCGTCTTTTTGATCTCCATATTTTATCCTCCCATCCTGCACCGATTGGTTATTCAGTTATTCGCCGGACAAGAAGCAAATCCTTCAGAAAAGGAGTATCAGCCTGTTGCTTTTTAATTGACACCCTTCATAAATTTCTGAATTTTCGGTGACAGCAACATCAAAATGATTCCGAGCAGGATGGATACACCGCCGATGACGCCGAAGTAGGCGATCTCTGTATCAGCGCTGTAAAATCTGACGATCTGTGCGTTGATGGCCTGTGCAGAAGCGTTTGACAGGAACCATAGACTCATCGTCTGCGCTGAGAATGCCGCAGGAGCCAGCTTTGACGTTGCGGATAATCCGACTGGAGACAAGCACAATTCCCCGAGAACGACGATCAGAAAGCTGAGCACAAGCCACATTGGATTGGCAAGTGATTCAGTGCCGTTGATATAAGCAGGGAAAATCATGACGACAAATGACAGTCCGGCTAAAATCAAGCCGAGTGAAAACTTCGTCGGCGTTGACGGCTGGCGGTTGCCGAGCCTCATCCAAATCCATGCGAAAACCGGTGCAAGCACAACGATGAACAACGGATTCAGCGACTGGAACCAAGATGAGTGCAATTGGACACCTAAAAATTCTAAATGAGTGCGTTTATCTGCATAGGTGGCTAAAATATTGGCGCCTTGTTCCTGAATCGCCCAAAACATCATCGATGCGACAAACAGCGGAATGTAAGCTGTGAGACGGGAACGTTCATCACTCGTCGTTTTGGAGCTTTTAAACATAACGATGAAATAAATCAGCGGGATCAAAATACCGAGACAGCTGACGATCATCGTAAACAGCTTGATTGTCATCCAGCCCATAAAGGCGGAATAGCCAAAGATGGCAGCGATCACCAAAACACCGATTCCAATCCGTCCGAACACCATTTTTCTTTCAGCGGGTGTCAGTGGATTCGGTACCGTTCTTCCGGCAGGTCCGAGGTTTTTCTTCCGTGTCGCCAAATAGGTCAGCAGCCCGAACAGCATGCCGATAGCAGCAAGGCTGAAGCCGAGATGGTAGTTGTATGTCTGGCCGACTGTACCGACGATAATCGGCGCAAGAAATCCGCCAAGGTTGATCCCCATATAGAAGATGCTGAAACCTGAATCGCGACGGGTGTCTTCAGGGCTGTATAACTCGCCGACAACGCTTGATACGTTTGGTTTTAAAAGGCCTGTCCCAATGATGATCAAGAACATGCTGATGAAAAACGCGGGGACGCTTCCCGGGAATGACAAAAGAATGTGTCCGAACATAATGAGCACGCCGCCGTAAAACACGGTGTTTGCCGTTCCGAGGAGCCTGTCCGCTATCCAGCCTCCGATGATGCCGGACATATAGACGAGGGAACCGTATACGGCCATAATCGAGTTCGCTGTGGTTTGATCAAACCCGAGGCCGCCTTTTGTCACCTCTGTATACAAATAGTAGATAAGGATGGCTCTCATACCGTAGTATGAAAAACGCTCCCAAAATTCAGTGAAGAATAAAGTGAAGAGTCCGCGGGGATGTCCAAAAAACCCCTTTTGCGGAATGTTTTGAAAAGTTTCTTTTTGATGGTTTGACATTCGCAATACTCCTTCTCTTTCTATGTCTATTATAAAAATCATATTCTTATATAATGTTCGTGTCAATACACCTTCAATCGATTTGAATTTTTGATTGATGATGCAACAAGTTGTGAAGCGCTTTACAAGCGGATAGTAAAAAGTTTTGGAAAAAAATTCGGATGAAAAGATTTTTTAATAAAATTTTATCTATCTCATGTACAAGCGGATTTTACTAGATTGGCATATATATATCAGGAACCGTTTTACAAAAGGAGGCTGAAAACAGCGTGCAGCAGCAACCTGAGGAAATGAGAATGACAGTGGTTGACGCGACAAAGTTCGGTGCTGTCGGCGATGGCAAAACAGACTCCACAAATGCAATCAACGAATGTTTGGCATGGACAAAGTCGATGGGATACAACACGGTATGGATACCGAACGGCACGTACCTGATTGACGGGACGAAAAACAGCGACCCGCGTGCTCCGTTTCGCGGAGCCGGCATCAATGTTCCGGGCAATATTGAAATTTTGATGGACGCGGAGACCGTCATCAAGGTAAAACCGAACAGCTCATGGGGATACGCTGCTTTTTATATAGGCGGAACATCCAATGTGAAAATATCCGGAGGCAGCATCATTGGGGAAAGGGATGAACACACATATACACCGGCGCCGAGACCGACCCATGAATGGGGATTCGGAATTTGTATCGAAGGGGCGTCAAATGTCGTTATTGAACATGTGAGAATAGCCGATTTTACAGGAGACGGAATCATTATCAGCAACGGAGGAGACGGCTATAAGCCGTCAAAGCGTATTAAGGTAACCAATTGTGAAATCAGGCGCTCCAGAAGAAATAATTTGTCGATCACAGGGTGCGACAATGTTCTTGTTGAAGGATGCGAAATTGCAGATGCGGGGACAGGCAACGGCACGGCTCCCCGTTTTGGGATTGATATAGAAGGCTACAGTGAAGGAAACATCGTCTATGAAGAACCCGTTAATGTCATCATCCGAAACAACGTGTTAAAGGGCAATGTCAACAATGCCATTTCCAATTTCAACGGCACTTCTGTCATCATCGAAGGCAATATCGCAGACGGTACCATTTCATACGGATACGGGACGAGTACGACGATTGCAAACAATATCATCAAGAAAAACCCCGAATCCACCGGACAGAGCATCGGAATTAACGGCCTCGGTGTAGGGGCTTTGGAAGCAAGAAGCGATGCCGTTATAAAGGGGAATTTGATTTCGGGTTTTACGACAGGCATCGATATCCGCGGAAAAAGCGTTTTTGCCACGGGAAATCAAATCCGTGATTTTGTAAATGCCGGAATTCTTGCTTATCAAACGTCGCAAATCTTCATTGAAGGGAATAATATCGAAAACGACGTGCCTGAGCAAAGGTCCGGCACCGCTCTCAGCATCACGCAATCAGACAATGTAACGTTTTCAGGCAATCAGATCGCAAATGTCGTACTTGCGGTCAGGAGCACAGGCAATGACGTCCAAATAAAGGATAACGTCATCAAGCAATTCTCCAGAGGCATCTGGATATCGCAAGGAAATGCTGTGATAGAAGGAAACTTTATTTCGCCGGCCGGCTTTCAAACGGTGCCGGAGTCATATGCCGTATCCGTCACAAATACGGCTTCTGCAGTCATTCGGAAAAACACCTTCACCCGCTTCAGAAACTTTCCAATATACTGCTCGACAAATGAGCATACAAAAATTATCGGAAACGACATCGAAGATTCACCGCTGATTGTCACGCTGTATCTCACCCGCGGAACACACGAGATTATTGGCAATACGATCACGCTCGGCAGGCCGTCCTTGCCGGCTATCCTCATTTATCTCGACCAATCGTCGAACTCGGCGATCCTCGACAACACGCTCCGCAGCAATACCGCTGCAAGAGTGACGGCAATTCAAACCAATACGTCCAGGCAAACGCTGATCATCGGCAATAGGGTTGTAAAAGGTATGATCCATTCCCACGAGACAGATACGGTTAATGGAAATATTGAAGTTTAAGCTCCCTTTTGATGGGGAGCCTTTTATGTCCTTTTTTTCTTCTTGCGGAAGTTCGCCGAGGCTTCGAGAAAAATGATAAACAAAAATAAAAGGATCATGATCCACTCGCCTACCTCTAAGATGGCAAACGTCAGGGAGTTTATTACGGCTCTTTGCAAGGTCATGCCTTGAAATACATCAAGCATGACAGCAAAAGTCTCTAAGGAAACAAATAATAAAAGCCCGATTCCGATCAGTTTCAACTTTTCACCACTCTCCGTTCCCCGTTATTTTTTCTCTTTTCATAAAGCACTATTCCCCCGGGAATAGTATAAATGTGCTTTTGCAAGGAAAAATATGAAAAACGAAAAGGGGATTCTGACAGCCATGCCATTCTTTTTTAAAGGTCGTCATCAAAAAGATAACAAACAAGAATCTCTTATGAGTGGAGATAAAAACCCGGAAACGGTAAATGTATCCGGGTTTGTGCGTCCTTTGCTTGCCGAAAACCTGAGCGTGATTAAAGAAACGACCGGAAACAGCGCAGATGTCGTCATCCGCAAATTAAAAACGGGCGCTGACGAGAAAATCGAATTGGCCGTCGTTTATGTCGGCGGCATTACAGATGAGAAAGCCATCCATGACTTTTTGCTGGAATCGATCATGAGCTCTGAAGAATTAGCGAAAAAGGAATACGGACGGGATGTTCTTGAGACGATTGCAGGTGATGCCGTTGCGCTGGGCGGTGTCGAAAAAGAAAAGCGATTGGACAAGATGCTTGAATCGTTGATGGCAGGGGATACGATCATTTTGGCCGAGGGAACGGAAACAGCGGTTATTACGACCACGAAAGGCGGGGAAAAGCGTTCGATCAAGGAGCCTGAAAATCAGCAGGCATTCCGCGGTTCACGTGAGGGATTTATCGAATCTGTCGACACGAATATTTCTTTGGTGCGCCGAATCATTAAAAACCCGAATCTTTGGGTTGAAAAAATGACGATGGGAAGCGTCACAAAAACCGATGTGGCAATCATGTATATCAACGGGGTGTGCGACCCGAAAACGGTGAAAGAAGTCAAAAAAAGGATGGCTGGCATTGAGATCGACAGCATCCTTGAATCGGGGTATATTGAACAGTTTATTGAAGACGCTGTGTTTACGACCTTTCCAACGATATATCATACCGAAAGGCCGGACATGGTCGCAGGGAATCTGCTTGAAGGAAGAATCGCCATCTTTGTTGACGGTACACCGTTTGTCCTGCTTGTCCCTGCCGTTTTTATTCAATTCTTTCAATCAGTTGAGGATTACTATTCACGCTTTGACATTGCGACGTTCATCCGCTTTTTACGCGTGTTGATCTTTTTTATTTCGCTTATTGCGCCTGCCGTCTACGTCGGTGCGACGACGTTTCACAAGGAAATGATCCCGACAGAGCTTTTGATCGTAATTGCCGCGCAGCGTGAAATCGTGCCGTTCCCGGCTGTGGTGGAAGCGCTGATCATGGAAATTTCGTTTGAAATTTTGCGAGAGGCGGGCATCCGGCTTCCGAAAGCGATAGGTTCTGCCGTTTCGATTGTGGGAGCCATCGTCATTGGACAGGCGGCTGTTCAGGCGGGGATTGTGTCGCCGGCGATGGTCATCGTCGTAGCGATCACAGCGATTTCAAGTTTTGCCACACCTTCCTTCGCCATGGCGATATCTGCCCGGCTGGTTCGGTTTTTCTTCATATTAGCCGCGGCGACGACGGGTTTTTACGGCATTATTCTTGGACTGATCATCATGTTTGTCCATTTATGCAGCCTCCGTTCGTTCGGTGTTCCATATATGACTCCTTTTGCGCCGTTTATTCTGAAAAACTGGGGCGACTCCATCGTTCGTTTGCCTTGGTGGACACATGAGAAGCGGCCTGAACTGATCGGCAATGACAATAAGGTGCGTCAAGGAGAATACCAGAAACCCAATCCGCCGGAATCAGGCGATATGAAGACAAAACAAGAAGATGGTGATCCAAATGAAACGAAGCCTTAAGATTGTGCTCCTGCTGGCCGCCATTGTTCTTCTTCAAGGATGCTGGGATAAAAGAGAGCTGACAGATTTGCTGCTGATCACCGCCATCGGTATTGATAAAGGTAAAAATACAGATTACGAATTAAGCTATCAGATCGTCAATCCGATCAATGTGACAGGCGGCCTTCAAGGCGGACAGGGAGGAGACAGGCCGCCGGTTTCAAGCTATTCTGTGACGGGCAATAATCTGACGGAAATGAGCAGGCACGCGTCGGCGAAAATGTCGAGGGAAACTTATTACTCCCACACGAACCTCGTGGTTGTTGATGAAAAACTCGCCAAGGAAGAAGGCTTGATCAAAATTCTTGATGTTCTTGACCGGGACACCGATTTTCGTTCAACGGCGACGATTATTATTTCCCGCGGCCAAAAAGCGAAAACATTCATCCAGACGCTGACGCCGATCGATAAGATCCCGTCAAATAAAGTAAACAAAACGTTGCAATTTACTGAAGAGCATTTGGGAGAACATATGAAAACGAGCGTGCAGGATGTCGTCAAGTGCTTGACATCGAAGTCAAAGCACCCGGTTATTTCTTCTTTTAAAGTAACCGGAAACAAGGAGAAGGGTAAAAAGATGGAAAACGTGCAGTCTACATCTCCTGAGGCAATAGTCGAAGCGGACGGGCTGGCAGTCATTAAAGAAGGCAAGCTCGTCAACTGGCTTGAAGGCAAAACCGCGCGAGGCGTTTTATGGCTGCGCAATAAAATCAGCAGAACGTATTTGACCATTACATTGAATCACGAGAAAGATGCCGTCACATTTGACGTCATCCGCCAAAAAACAAAAATCAGATCTCATCTTAAAAACGGCAAGCCGGCAATTTCGGTTGAAGTCGACATGGAAGGGGACATCGGCGAAACCACTGTGCCGATTCACCTCGATGATCCAAAAGTGCTGAGCGACATCGAAAGGAAGCTGGCAAAGGAACTGAAAAATGAATTGCAGCATACGATTGATGTCGCTAAGCGAAACAAGACGGATGTTCTGCAATTCGGTGATATTGTGTATCGCAACCACCCGAAAGTGTGGAAAAAGGTGGAGGGCGAGTGGAGCAACCGGTATTTTCCTGATACAGATGTCGACATTACGGTTAACGCATATGTACGGAGAACAGGCTTAAGGAACAACCCGAACATTTTGAATCATCATGAAGGGCGTTCTTGAATGAAAGAGAGAGGAGGGCTTTAAATGGAGAAAGCAAAAATCAGTGCTTCACAGCTGTTCGTGCTGATTGTTTTGTTTGAACTCAGCAGCTCGCTGCTGATTTTTCCGGGACAATCTGCAGAACAGGACGCCTGGATCGCGATCTTGTTCGGAACAGCCGGGGGACTGGCTTTGTTTATGATGCACCATTTTTTCTACCAAGTGAATCCTGATGCCTCTCCATATGAAACGCTGATGAATATTTTTGGAAAACCGGTTGGATGGTGCCTGACGTTTATCTACATTGTTTATTATTGTTATATTGCGGCAAGGGTTTTGCGCGATTTTGGCGAAATGCTGCTGACATCGGCTTATCCGAACACGCCGATTATCTTCGCGAATGGCTTGTTGATTGCAGTTTGTATTTTTACCGTGAGGAAAGGAATCGAGGTCCTGGCCCGTTCAGGCGAGCTGCTGTTTGGCATCATGTTTTGGCTTGCTGTCACGGGCCTCATCTTAATTGTTTCGTCAGGCTTGATTAAACCGAAAGAGCTTTTGCCCATTCTCGGAAACGGCCCCGGTCCGATGCTCCATGCCGTGTTCACGCAAACACTGTATTTTCCGTTTGGCGAAATTATCGTCTTTACATTGATCCTGCCGTATTTAAAAGAAAAGAAACAGGCGAAAAAAGCGGGGCTGTTGGGAATCGCCATCAGTGGCATCATCCTGGCTTTTAATGTGGCATTGAACATCAGCGTGCTTGGCGTCGACCTCAATATGAGGTCGCGCTTCCCATTGCTGAGTACGATCCAGACGATTCAAGTAGCCGAATTTCTGGACAGGCTTGATGTATTTTTCATGCTCGTGTTGGTGATTGGCGGTTTTTTTAAGATGAGCATTTTCATGTATGCCGTAACCGAAGGCGTGACCGTCTTATTCAAGCTTAAAAACCCTTCCAAAATTGTTCATGTCATCGGCATTGTCATTTTGATTTTATCTGTCTCCATTGCCAGTAACATTTCGGAGCATGTCAAAGAAGGAATCGAGTTTGTTCCTTTATATGTCCATTTGCCGATGCAGGTGATCCTCCCCGCTTTTATTTGCCTAGTCGCTTATGTGAAAATGAAAAAAAATAAAAAAAAGGCCGTGTAATGGATTGACCCCGCCCTTAGGGCACCCTTTAACATGACAGACGAGGTGAAGTTTGATGCTTTATACGGTAAAAGAAGTGGCCGGGTTGGCGAATATCACGATCAAAACGCTATATCACTACCATAAAATCGGCCTTTTATGCCCCGCGGAGGTGACGGATGCCGGCTACCGCCTGTACGGGGTAAAAGAGCTGGAACGGCTGCAGCATATCTTGTTTTATCGGGAGCTCGAATTTCCGCTCAAGGAAATTAAACAAATACTGGACGGCGAAGCTGATCGACTGACGATTTTATCTGAACAGAAACGTCTTTTTACTGCCCGTTTGGACAGGATAAAACAGCTGATTTCTACAATCGCTCTCTCGATTCAGCAGGCCGGGAAAGGAGAAGCAATGGATCAATCAAGCATGTTTAAAGGGTTTTCAAGCAGCAGCGAATGGGAGGATGCACTCGCCGAACAGAACCGCTATTTGAAGGAGGCATATGACGTCGACTTGCTGAAAGGAGAACCGGTCATCGCGGAAGAAATGAATGAAAAAGCTGAAGAGGCGGCCCGTTTTATGGATGGAATGGCCGAAGCGCTCAGAGATGGAGTCAAACACGACCATGAACAAGTAAAGACCGCCATTAAACGGCACCTCAAGTTTTTGGGGATCACGCCCGGTGATTTTCAGACGCAGACACGCTTCTTTATCGAAGATGATTTTCATCGCGGGATGCTTGAAAATCAGCAAACCGGCCTCTCGTATTATTTGGCGGCTGCTGCAGAAGCTTTTGCTTCATAATAAAAGAAGGGGAACGGCTCATGCCGTTCCTCTTATCCTGCTGATCTGCGGTTTTTGACGGTAAAGCCGCCCCTTGAAAGCCGGATGTTGACATCGGATACCTTTGCGATCTGTTCGTCATGGGTGACCATGATGACGCATTTGTTTTCTTGGTGGGCAAGGTTTTGGAAGAGCCGGACGATGTCCTTTGATGTATTCTCATCCAAGTTGCCGGTCGGTTCATCGGCGACGATTAAGTCCGTGTCACAGCAGAACGCTCTGATGATGGAGACACGCTGCTGCTGCCCGCCGCTTAATGTCAGTACTTTCTGTCTGGCCTGCTTTTCGCCGATGCCGACTTTTTCGAGCATCTCCAAAGCGTATTGTTCTTTGTTTTTGACCTGAGATCCGGTAATTTCCATGGCCGATGTGATATTTTGGAGAGCCGTCATATACGGCAGCAGGTTATAGGACTGAAAGACGATCGATACATATTGATTGCGGAAGCTGGTCAGCCCGATTTTTGAAATGTTTTCTCCTTTATACAGGATGTCTCCCACTTTTGGTACATCAAGTCCGCCTGCCAGCGATAAAAAGGTCGTTTTGCCGGAACCGGAAGTCCCGACAATCGTATACAAGAGCCCTTGGCTGAATTGAATGCTGATCTCTTCAAAAAGAGGCTGATCCTGATTTTTATACCAATAGCCGACATTCTGAAATTCTAAAATAGTGCCCATGATCTTCACTTCTTTCTATTCTTGTTTTGTTAAAATCGTTTTCGGATGGAGCCTTAAAACAGATATTGACGGAAGGAGCGTCGCGAACAGCGCGATTAAAAGGCCGATGCCGCCGAGTGCCATCAAGTCCCCGAAGGATACTTGGATGTCGAGCTGATCAATGGCTGAGACTTGAGCCGTCCTTTGCCCGAAGAAGCCTCCGCCGCTTGGCCCTATCATTCCGCCTGCGGACTGGCTAGTTGACGTTTGTTCGATTTGCTGGCTCAAGAGCTGGTTCCCGATTTGCCCGGCAATCAGGCTGCCGGTTAATGCTGAGATGCCGATGGCAAGCACTGCGATCATTAAGATTTCGGTCAAAAACTGTCCGACGAGTTTCCAGCGTTTTTCGCCGATCGCCATCAGAACGCCCATTTCGTATTTTCTTTCTCTGATTGACATCATGACGATCAGTCCGAGGATCACCGCTCCGGCGATTGTGACGAGATAGACGACATTTTTCGAGAAGGATGCGACATTTTCAATCGGGCCGACCATCTGCTGGTACAACTGATCATTGGCATCCAATGTGAATGTATCCAAATCAATGCCTGTTTTCTTGGCAGCCGCAATGAAAGCGTCGATGTTTGAGGCGTCGTCTATATTGTAGACCGCTTCATCAATCGCGTTTTGATAATCGTCGCCTTTTAAGGCCGATGCCGCCGTATATGGTGTGTAGATTTTGTTATAAGGGTTTAAAAAGGCGAAGTTTTGCGCTTGATTATCACCGGATGAAGTCGTTTGATAGATTCCGACGATTTTTAATTTGATCGTTGTAGCTTCATCGCTGCTCGCTTTGACTTTGATCGTATCGCCGACCTTCAGATCGTTTTCTTCGGCAAGCGTTTCTTCAATCACGGCGACTTTTTTATTCACATCATCCTTTGTTAAAGCGCGGCCTTCCGTGATCTTGGACGTCCCGTCGGAAAATTCGTCGACAAGGGCTGTGCTAGTCACACCTTCGATTGATACATCTGCCTGCATCATTTGCCGGCCGCCCTGTTCATTGCCGCCCGGTCCGGCCGGCTGCTCGCTGTTTGAGTCCGTTGAATTCTCGTCACCGCTTTCGATCGGATCGAAATTGTCCGCTAAAGCAGACGTTGAGGAGATGTAGTTATAGCTTTTGACATAATCAAGGCTCGCAAGCTTCTCGGCTGATTTGACAGAAACGGGGGTCGATTCAAATCTTTTCCGTTCTCCTGATTCCTGCTGTTCTTTCATCATTTTTTCCCTGTCAACTTTGAGCGTGACGCTGCCTCCAAGCTGTTCCCTTGCCAGTTCGCTCGATTTCACTGCCGCCGACTGGATCGTAATTCCTGTCAGCACGAGCACGCAAATCATCGTGAAAACAAACAATTGTAAAAGTGTTTTTCCTTTTTTCGCTTTCATGCTCCAAAAGGCTCGTTTGAAAAAATTCATAACGCGTGATTCCTCCGTATCTATTACATTTATTATGGCTGCGAAGTCAAACGGCAGCAGGACTTTTGCCTTATGCTTGATTTCATCTTAGCCGCTACTTATGAATAAATTATGACCAAACTGTTGCCAGTCCTTTAAATGTTCAGAATGGAATTGAGAAATGGCTGAGCCCTGTGTAAAATGAATCTAACGTTTGTCTAGCGGAGGCATATTGACGATGAAAATATTAATGATCGAGGATAATTTAAGCGTATGTACAATGACAGAAATGTTTTTTGCAAAAGAAGGATTTGAAACAGAGTTCGTCCATGACGGACTTGAAGGATATAACCGTTTTAAATCGGATGATTGGGATTTGCTGATCATCGATATCATGCTGCCGTCGATGGACGGAGTCACGATCTGCAAAAAGGTCAGAGAAGAGAGCACGGTTCCGATTATTATGCTGACGGCAAAGGATACGGAATCAGATCAGGTGCTCGGTTTTGAGCTTGGGGCTGATGATTATGTGACAAAGCCGTTCAGCCCTTTGGCGCTTGTGGCGAGAATCAAAGCGGTGAGCCGGAGGTATCAAAGCGCCGGCCGGCAGGATTCTGCTGACAGCGACACGCTTGAAACGGAACATTTTAAAATCAATAAAAAAACGAGAGAAGTGTTTTTGGACGGCGTTCAAATTCAAAATTTGACGCCTAAGGAGTTCGATTTATTGTATTACCTGGTGCAAAGTCCAAAACAGGTTTTCTCAAGGGAGCAGCTGCTTGAGCAGGTTTGGGGATATCAATTCTACGGAGACGAGCGGACCGTTGATGTTCATATTAAAAGGCTGAGAAAAAAGCTTGGCAGCGACTCGCGGCCGTTTCTTTATACCGTATGGGGAGTAGGGTACAAGTTCGATGAAGATTAAGTATCTCTATCAGCTGCTGGCCAGTCACATCAGTATATTAATCATGGCTTTTCTCATTACCGGGGCGCTGTTTTCCCACTTTGTCAAAGACTTTGCTTACGAGAGCAAAGTCGATGAGCTGTCTTCTTACGGCTACCGCATCATGGGCGAAATGGAGATGCGGCCAAAAGGCGCGCCGGCCATTATGAAGCCGTTTGAAGAAATTTTGCGAAGCAGGAAGATCAGCTTCTTTCTTTTTAATGAAAAGAAAGAGGTCTTGATGACGCCGGCCGATTTGCGGCCGCGAAAACTGCTGCTCAGTGATGAAGAATGGAAAGAGCTGAAAGATGGAAAGGCCGTTGTCGTCAAAACCGACTTTAACCGTTTTAATGAGGAAGTCTCGGTTGTGGCGCTGCCCAATATCGTCAACAATGAATTTCAGGGAGGCATTCTGCTGACCGCTCCGATCAGCGGGACCGAGGAAATGATCAGCGACATGAACCGCTTTATGCTCTTTACGGCGGCGGGTGTTATCTTAGTCGCTATTCTTTTAAGCTGGCTGACGTCCAAATTCCATGTCGCCCGCATTCAGAAGCTCCGCGACGCAACGAAAAAAGTCGCCGCCGGAGATTATGACATCCACATCGAAAACCGCAATAAGGATGAAATCGGTGATTTGGGCGACGATTTTAACATTATGGCCCGCAAGTTAAAAAGCTCAAGCGAAGAAATCGACCGGCTTGAAAAGCGGAGAAGGCAGTTTATCACTGACGTCTCACATGAGCTGAAGACGCCGCTGACGACGATCAGCGGTTTAGTGGAAGGGATGAACAGCCAGACGATACCCGAAGAACAGCAGGATAAATGTATGAAGCTGATTACGGAGGAGACAAAAAGGCTGATTCGCCTCGTCAACGAAAACCTTGATTATGAAAAAATCCGCTCCAATCAGATTACACTGCAAAAGCTGCATTATCCGCTGATCGAAGTGTTTGAAATCATTAAAGAGCAGCTGGGGCTTCAAGCGGAGGAGAAACATAATCAGCTGATCCTCGATGTGGAGGATCATGTGATGGTCAATGCTGATTACGACCGGCTCATCCAGATACTCGTCAATATTACGAAGAACAGCATTCAATTCACAACGAACGGAACCGTTTGGCTGAGAGGCCGGGAAGACTATAAGGAGACGGTGATCGAAATAGAGGATACCGGAATCGGCATTGATGAAAAGGATATTGAAAACATTTGGGACCGTTTTTATAAAGCAGATTTATCACGGACGAACACTCCTTACGGAGAATACGGGCTGGGGCTGTCGATCGTCAGACAGCTCGTCTCCTTACACAACGGTACGGTAGAAATTGAAAGCGAGAAAAACAAAGGAACAAAATTTATCATCCGTCTGCCGCTGACAGCGAGAGATGATGATGAATAGAAACCCGCCAGACGCTGTCTGGCGGGTTCTTGTTAATCTTTAATTTTGAATTTCTGGATCAGGTGCTGCAGCTCTTCGGCGTTTTGCGCGAGGATCTGTGATGCGGCGGCGATTTCTTCCATTGAAGCAAGCTGTTCCTGGGTTGCCGCACTAACTGTTTGCGTGCTTCCCGCTGCTGTTTCGGCAACTTCTTTGACGCCGGAAATGGCGGTTTCGATTTCGCTTGCGCCGGCTGTCAGGTTTTTCACCAAGTTTGTCACGTCATTGATCTGTGTGACGACCTCCGTAATCGAGTTTTCGATTTTTTGGAAAGCCCCTCCTGCTTCATGAACGACGACAAGTCCTTCTTTGACTTCGCCGGTTGCCGAAATGACCGAGTTCATCGTCTGCTTCGTATCGTTTTGAATGATTGTAATCAATCTTGTAATCTGTTCTGCTGAGCGGGCCGATTGCTCGGCTAATTTCCTGACTTCATCCGCAACGACGGCAAAGCCTTTTCCTTGTTCTCCCGCCCGGGCCGCTTCAATGGCCGCGTTTAAAGCAAGCAGGTTCGTTTGTTCAGCGATGCTCGTAATCACTTCGGTAATATTTCCGATCTCATTGGAACGCTCTGTTAAATGTTTAAATGCTTCTGAGAGAGAGACGACCGTTTCATTAATAGACTTCATTTGAGTGCTCACTTTATTAATGGCTTTCGTGCCTTCAAGCGACATCATCGCCGTCTGGTCAGCGGTGGCGGCCGCTTTTTCGGCATTTGAAGAAATTCTTCCGGCAAACTCGGTCATTCCCGTAATAACGGTTCTGCTGTTTTCGACGCTTTCCACCTGCTGATCGGTGCCTACTGCAAGCTCCTGGATCGTCGATGAGATGTACTCGCTCGCCTTTGTGCTTTCATCCGCGCTGGCGCTCAGCTCTTGTGATGAAGAAGCAACTTGGTGCGACGTTTCGCCGACCGTTTCAATGATCGAACGGACGCCTGCTACCATTTTGTTAAATGATGATGTCAGCAATCCCAATTCATCTTTCGATTGATATGTTCCTTTGACAGTGAAATCGCCTTGCTCGGTTTCTGCGAACAGCGCCTGAATGTCTTTGATCGGCTTTGTGATCAGCCTTGTCATTAAGAGTCCGATCGAGATGGATAAAACAAGCGCTGCAGCAATGACAATGATGAGAAGCGTGATGATTGAACCGGCTTCTTTAGAATCCCGCTGATAGATCGTTTTGGCGTTATCAGCATTTAAGGTTTGAATTTCTTCAATGAGCTGGTTGACCGTTTCTCTTTGAGGCTCCATCTCTTTTAGATAGACATCATATGCTTTATCATTTTCGTTCTTCACCGCCAAGCTGAGCATCTCGCTGCTGATATCTTGCAATTTCTTGTATTGGGTTTTGAAATTCTCATATTTTTTAGAGACGTTTTCCATTAATTTCAGCTGATCGATTTTTTCCATTAAGGTGCTGTTTTCTTCGTTTTTTTCCTTAATGTGTTTTTGCAATGTTTCATTTCGTTCGTTGTCTTTCGTTACCATCAGCTCGAATTTGTACGTATCAATATCAAGGTTGTTCGCTTTTAATTTTGCAAACAACTGGTTGGGAACCAATTGATCTTGATAGATGACCTCTGAACCTTTGGAAAGCTTGCTCAGCCCGTCTATCCCCTGGATGCCGACAATCGACAAAGCCAGCGCTGAAATGATAATGATGACAAATAGTTTGCTTCTGATTTTTATATTTCTCAACAGATTCATATGGTGTTCTCCCATCAACTTATTTACTTTACATATCGGCTTTCAAAACGGTTTTGTGAATGAATGTAAGGCAGGCAATTTTAGGGAAGGGGATATTTTCTGACAACAAAAAAACCCCATAAAAAAAGGGGTTTTTTAAACGAGAACTTTTGCGAAAAATTCCTGGTATAACGCGCGGACCGCTTGTTTTTCCTGAGCTTCTTTAACGCCGAACATCATGCTGACTTCCGAGGAGCCCTGGTTGATCATTTCGATATTAACGCGGGCATCAGACAATGCTTTTGACGCTCTTGCCGTCGTTCCGACGTTATGGCGCATGGCTTCGCCGACGACCATAATCAGGGCGATATTGTGTTCAATCGTCACTTCATCGGCATCGAGTTCTTCCTTGATCCGTTTGATCATCCGCTTTTCCGCTGCTTGATCCATTTGATCCTGCCTTAAAATGATCGTAATATCATCAATGCCGGACGGAATGTGTTCATACGTCAGCCCGTCATCTTCAAGGATTTGCAGAACGCGGCGTCCGAAGCCGATTTCGCGGTTCATTAAATATTTGCTGATGTAAATGCTGCAAAATCCGCTGTCGCTGGCGATCCCGACGACAGGTCCGTTCGTGTTGTCGCGTGTGGCGACAACTCTTGTCCCCTCGGCGTCCGGATTGTTTGTATTTTTGATCTGAACCGGTATGCGCGCCCGGAAAGCAGGGATCAAAGCTTCATCATGAAAGACGGAAAAGCCGGCATACGACAGCTCCCTCATTTCCCGGTATGTCAGCTCGCGGATTTCTTTCGGGTTGGATACGATCGCCGGGTTGACAGAATAAACGGCGTCAACGTCAGTGAAGTTTTCATACAACTCGGCTTTCAATCCATTTGCTAAAATGGAACCCGTAATGTCAGAGCCGCTTCGCGAAAACGTCATGACTTCGCCTTCCCGGCTGAATCCGAAGAAGCCGGGAAAGATGATGATGCCCTTTTGCTGTCTCAGTTGAAACAGATTGTCATACGATTCGGGCAGGACTTGTGCGTTGCCCGGTTCGTTCGTCACAAACAGCCCGGCGTCTTTTGGGCTGACATAATGCGCTTCAACTCCCCGGTGCCTGAAGTAAGCCGCTACCAATTTGGCATTGTTATCTTCGCCGCTTGCTTTGACCGCATCGATAAACCGTTCCGGATTTGTTTTATCACCTTCGAGCAGCTGAAGCAGGTCGGCCCGGATCCGGTCGATCACGCCATCGTCAAGTCCGAGCTCTAGCGCGATATCGGCATACCGTCCGACAATCGCCTCAACCAGGCCGGGCGCTTTTTTTAATAATAAGTACTGTTCGGCGCATTCAATTAACAGGTCCGTTACTTTCGTATCCTCGGGGTGCCGTTTTCCGGGTGCTGATACAACGACGGCCTTCCTTTCCGGATCAGAAGTGACAATTTGAAATACTTTCTCTAGCTGAGCCCCTGACGCGAGCGAGCTGCCCCCAAATTTAACGACTTTCATTTGTTACATCTCCTAAAGTTTAAATTTTCGAAATAAATTTAAATTTAATTATTGCGCTTTTTACAAGAAGAATCAAGGTTTTTCTTTCAGGTGTGAACAAATGTATTTTTGAGGAGGACTGAAAATGGGGAAATCGCATGGTTTTAACCTTTGTATCTATTCATCTTATTGACTATGTCAGAAAAAATGGTAAGATATATGAAGGCCCTTATTGATAATGATAATCATTAACGATGGCGGAGGGGTTTGCTTTGTTGTGCAAGGAGGCTACTGCAGCATGAAATTACGATACTTATTGCTAATGCTCATCATTCTTTCGTTCAGCTCGATATTCATCGGCGTTAAGGAGCTTTCGCCTCTTGACCTGTTCCGCTTGAACGAGGACGAAATCCAAACGCTTTACATAAGCAGAATCCCGCGCTTGATCAGCATCGTGCTTGCGGGAATGAGCTTGAGCATCTGCGGGCTGATCATGCAGCAGCTGACGCGCAATAAATTTGTTTCACCGACGACAGCTGGAACGATGGATTGGGCGAGGCTCGGCGTGATCATTGCGATCGTGCTTTTTTCGTCTGCAGGAATTGTGGTAAAAATACTGTTTGCCTTTGTTTTTGCACTGTTTGGCAGCTTTTTGTTCGTCAAAATTTTGGATAGAATCAAGTTCAAAGATGCGATCTTCATCCCTCTCGTTGGTATGATGCTCGGAAGTGTTGTCAGCGCCATCTCTACTTTCCTGGCTTATCAGTACAATATCATTCAAAACGTCAATGCATGGTTTGAAGGGAATTTTTCGCTTGTCATGAAGGGGAGGTATGAGCTCTTATTTCTGAGTATACCGCTCGTTATCATTGCCTATCTGTTCGCCAATAAATTTACGTTGGCCGGGATGGGGGAGTCTTTTTCTATCAATCTTGGATTGAATTATAAGCGGGTGGTCAATATCGGACTGATCATCGTATCTATTATTTCGTCCGTCGTCATCCTGACGGTCGGCACGCTTCCCTTTTTGGGATTGATCATCCCGAACATCGTGTCCATCTACAGGGGAGATCATTTGAAAAACAGCCTGCCTCACACGGCGGTTCTCGGAGCCGTTTTCGTCTTGTTTTGCGATATAGCGGGACGTCTCGTCATTTACCCGTACGAAATTTCAGTTGGTTTGATGGTCGGCATCATCGGGAGCGGCGTTTTTCTTTACTTGCTTTTAAGGAGAAAAGCCTATGCGTCATAAACAAAAAATGCTTATACTCATCGTGATAGCGGCAGCCTGCATCGGCTTGTTTCTGTTCTACGGTTTGCCGTCTGTATGGGAATATGCGCTTCCGCGGAGGTTTGCCAAAGTTTTTGCGATCATCGTTGTCGGGACAGCGATTGCGTATTCGTCGATGATTTTCCAAACGATCACAAACAACAGAATTTTGACGCCGAGCATCCTCGGACTCGATTCTCTCTATGTTCTGCTGCAAACCGGGATTATTTACTTTTTCGGTGCAGCCAAACTTGCCGATCTCGGTAAAAACGGCAATTTTTTATTGTCAACCGGTTTGATGGTCTGTTTTTCATTTGTGCTGTTTTTTCTGATGTTTCGCCGCGGGGGAAGGCACATCTTCTTGCTGCTGCTAGTTGGAATCGTATGCGGCACATTGTTCAGAAGCCTGTCATCCTTCATGCAGATGCTGATCGATCCGAACGAGTTCCAAGTTGTTCAAAACAAGATGTTTGCCAGCTTCAACAATTTGAACACGGATATTTTAATGATTGCTTCGCTCGTCATTCTGGCGATTCTCGTTTACGCTTGGCGGTATAATCCGTACTTTGATGTCATCTCGCTCGGCAGGGATCAAGCCGTCAACCTCGGAATCGATCACGACCGGACGGTGAAGAAAATGCTGATTGTCGTCGCCGTTCTCGTCTCCGTGTCTACTGCACTTGTGGGGCCGATCACATTTTTGGGGCTGCTCGTCGTCAATGTGGCGCGGGAGGTATTTAAAACGTATAAGCACAGCGTCCTGATTCCCGGAGCGGTTTTGTTCAGCATCATTGCGCTTGTCGGGGGCCAGTTCATCGTTGAAAAACTGTTTGGTTTAACGGTGACGCTTGTTGTGATCATTGATTTTATCGGCGGGATTTATTTTATTTACCTGTTGCTGAAGGAGCGTAAATGATGATAGAAGTACGAGATATCATGAAACAATTCGGAGAGCAGACCGTTGTTCATCCCACGACTTTAACGATACAAAAAGGAATGATCACGTCCTTCATCGGACCGAACGGAGCGGGGAAAAGCACGCTTTTGTCCATCATCAGCAGGCTGATCGGCATGGACGCCGGAAATGTACTGATTGACGGCAAGGAAATCAGCGCTTACAAAAGCAATGATTTAGCAAAAAAAATCAGCATTTTAAAGCAGTCCAACCAGATCAACATCAGGCTGACTGTCAGGGAGCTCGTCAGCTTCGGCAGGTTTCCTTATTCACAGGGAAGGCTCTCGAAAGAGGACTGGGCATATGTCGACGAAGCGATTGATTATATGAAGCTGAGAGAGATTGAGCATAAACACCTCGATCAGTTGAGCGGCGGCCAGTGCCAGCGCGCTTTTATCGCAATGGTTATCGCTCAGGATACCGACTATATATTGCTTGATGAACCATTGAATAATCTCGATATGAAACATTCAGTAGAGATTATGAAGCTCTTGAAAGACCTTGTCGAAAATCGCGGTAAAACGATCGTCATTGTCATTCATGACATTAATTTTGCCTCGGTTTATTCAGACAGAATCGCAGCCCTGAAAAACGGGCGCATTGTAAAAGAGGGGCCGGCCGAAGACATTATCCAAACGCCGGTGCTGAAAGACATCTATGAGATGGACATTCCGATCCAACAAATCGGAGACCAAAAAATCTGTGTATATTTTAAATGATGAGGTGACTTGAATTGAAAAAACTATCTTTATTGATTATGGCATTGATAACCGTTCTTGTCGTAGCCGCTTGCGGAAACAAAGCTACTGATACAGATGCAAAATCTTCCTCTAAAAAAGAAACCGTCACAATTAAACATAACAGCGATACAACAGATGTACCGAAAAATCCGAAAAAAGTCGTTGTCTTCAACTTCGGAATGCTTGACACGCTTGATAAGCTGGGTTTAAGCGACCGCGTTGTCGGCCTTCCGAAACAAACCCTTCCGTCTTATTTGAAAAAATATAAAGACAGTAAATATGAAAGCGTCGGCGGACTTAAAGAGCCTGATTTTGAAAAAATTGCAGAGCTTGATCCCGATTTGATCATCATCGAAGGCAGACAGTCTGAACAGTATGACGAGTTTAAAAAGATCGCACCGACGATCGACATCCAGCTTGACCAGAAGAACTACATGGAAAGCTTTAAAGAGAACACCGAAAAGATCGGGAAAATCTTTGATAAAGAAGATGCCGTCAAAGAAGCTCTTGCAAAAATCGATGATAAAGTAGAGAAAGCCAACAAGCTTGCGAAAGAAAAAGGCGGCAAAGGATTGGTCGTCCTAACGAGCGATAAACAAATCAGCGCATATGGAAGCGGCTCAAGATTCGGTTTGATCCACGATGTGCTCGGCGTTGAACCTGTCGACAAAAACATCGAGGCTTCCCTTCACGGTCAAAGCGTCTCTTCCGAATATATTTCTGAAAAGAACCCTGATTACCTGTTTGTCATCGACCGAAGCGCTGCCATCGGCGAAAAAGGAACAGCAAAAGAAGTTATTGAAAATGAAATTGTAAAATCAACAAAAGCTTATAAAAACAGCCATATCACATATCTTGATCCAGGCTACTGGTACCTGTCAGGCGGAGGCCTTGAGTCCGTATCTGAAATGGTGACAGAAGTCGAAAATGGATTAAAATAAAAGAGCGAGGCTGCCGATGTATATTCGGCAGCCTTTTTGTCTGTTCAAGGGGAAGAAGCCGATTGATATTCAAATCATATGAAAGGAGATGCAGCCGCAAGGGGCCAAAACTCAGTTAGATATCAAACCATCAAAAAACACGCCGGTTCGATTGAACTGGCGTGTCATGATCAGCGCGCCGGCTGGCCTTGTTTGTCGGCCTGCGGCTTCTTTTTCAATGTAAACGAAAGGATAAATCCGATCAGCGCCAAGACAGCGGCCACGATAAAGGCGGAATTCATGCCGTGAATGAGCGCATTTAACGGGTTAGATGCGGCAGCGTTTTTGGCTGAATTGCTCATGACGGAAATCAAAACGGCCGTGCCGATTGAACCGCCGATCTGGCGCATCGTATTGTTCATCGCTGTTCCGTGCGGGATGAGATGCGCCGGAAGTGCATTGATGCCAGCGGTTGTGAGAGGCATCATAATCATGGAAGTTCCCATCATCCGCAGCGTATAAATGACGATAATAAATGTCAGCGAAGTATCTATTTGCAAATCCGCAAACGGGATCGACGTCAGCAGCAAGACGGCAAACCCGATAATCGCAAGACCTTTTCCGCCGATCTTGTCAAAAATCCGGCCGATGATCGGCGACATGATCCCCATTGCTATCGCGCCCGGCAGAAGCATCAGCCCGGAATCGAAAGCTGTCACGTCTCTGACGTTTTGCGTATACAGCGGCAAAATGGTTTCAGTACCGATCATTAATGCAAAAACGATCATACCGAGGAGCGTTGTTATCGTAAAAGTCCACGATTGGAACACGCGAAACTCGAGTATCGGCCTTTTGATTGTTAATTGTCTAGAGATAAAGAAGAACAGAGCGACCGCACCGACTGCAAAGGAAATCAAAACGGTATTGCTTCCCCAGCCTTCTGATCCGGCGTTGCTGAAGCCGTACAATAAACCGCCGAAACCCAGGCTGGACAGGATAATAGATATGATGTCCACTGATGTTTCTCTCAATTTTGTGACGTTTTTCATCAGTAAGATGACAAGCACAAGATCGATCAGGGCAATTGGCAGAATAATATAAAATAAGTATCTCCATGTAAAGCTGTCGACGATCCAGCCTGACAATGTCGGTCCGATGGCCGGTGCAAATGCGATGACCAAACCGACCATACCCATTGCAGCCCCGCGTTTTTCAACCGGGAAAATCGTTAAAAAGATCGTCTGCATGAGCGGCATCATAATTCCTGCGCCCGCGGCCTGGATGATTCGCGCCGCCAGGAGAACCGGGAAGTTAGGCGCAACCGCGCCGACGACCGTTCCCGCCACAAAGATGCTCATCGCAGCGATGACGAGCGCGCGGCTCGAAAATTTTTCGATCAAAAAGGCGGTAATCGGAATGAGAATCCCGTTTGTCAGCATGAACGCCGTTGTCAGCCATTGAGCTTTTGTAGCGTCTATGTTCAAGTCTGCCATAATATGCGGCAGTGCCGTAACCAGGAGCGTTTGGTTCAAGATCGCGATAAACGCCCCTGCAATGAGCAAACCTACGATGATATTTCTGTTGTATGTCTGTTGTTCAGTTTCTGTATTCATATCAATCCCTCTTATTCTTTGATACTAATTGTTTGTATTTGTGAAACATCGCATTGGAGCGCCTCGATTTTTCCAAGGTAATCAAGGAGAGCCTTAATTAAATACGTGCGCGGCTCTTTGCCGAAAAGCTCCTCGCTCAGCAAATCTGCGGCAGACAGCAGTTCTGTCACGGAAAAGTCGTCTTGTGGCAGTGAGGAAATCTTGTTTTTCAGTTTTTGCAAAAGGTCTTCAAGCAATTCCTCTTTTTTGGGCGGTGCCCAGCATGATGAGACATTCGTATAGGAGGCAATAATGTCTTCATTTAATGAACTTTTCTGATCTTCGTTCAGCTTTTTCTCTATGAAGAGATCCAAAACCGACATAATGAATGGCGGAATCGTTGTAACGTCAGGCTGAGCTTTTCCAGTGCCGACTAAAAACAGGAATTCTCTCATCAAACCGTGGAAAATGATGACGATATCCCATATAAACGGCTCCACCTCTTCGCCGTACGCTTGAATGATAGAATCTTTATGCCAGCTGATGATCAGCGATTTTGTTTCTTTCAGATGCTTTTTAAATACCGCGGTATCCGGAGATGATCCCTCATTGGAGAGGAAATTGATAAATTGGCGGTTTTCCCTGAATTCCGTAATCTCCAAAGCGATTTTTTTAGCGAGTCTTTCTTTTGGCGTCAGCGAGGTTTCCGTATTGATGATGGCGCTTTTGTTCAGCATTTCATGCTTTCTGAATTTGATCAATGCCAGCAGAAGATCTTCTTTAGATTGAAACAGTTTATAAATAGATGCTTTTGACATTCTGCATTCTTCAGCGATCGCTTGCATTGCAACGTTATGATAGCCTTTTTGGGCAAACAGCTTTTTGGCGGCCCTTAAGACTGCTGCTCTTTTTTCGTTCATTCCGGCTCCTTCTTTCGCAATGATAAAACTCATGGGTTACGAAAAAACCCATGAGTTTTCATAAATGAAATATTAACAGACAGAACTGTTTCGGTCAACGATTTTGTTTTGGGTCACGATGAAGGCTGATCCAATCAGCAGCTTCGCCGTATGAAAGCACGCCGTCCGTCATATGACTGAAGGAGCCGCGGCCGATGATATCTTCACCGATCTTTTTCACCAGCGACAGTGCGGCTCTGAACGGGGCGGATCCGCAGCTGATTCTTTCGATCCCCAGTTCGGAAAGAGTCTGTAAAGAGGGGGTGTGTGATCAGGCCAGCACGACTGAGCGGCCCGGATATACCTTTTCTCAGCCCGGCAATGGTGCCTGTATCACCCGCTCCGGGGATAAAAATGCAGTCCGCGCCTGCTTGTCTGTACTGATTTGCCCGCCGGACGGCTGTTTGAAGCCGGGAGTGTCTGCATTGAGCCAGTACACATCCGTACGGGCATTGATCAAGTTCAGTTTTTTGACAGCCGCAATTTTTTCTTCCATTAATGTTGCATCACAAAGCGGCCGGCAGGGGTCTTTCGTTCCGTCTTCAATATTAATACCAACAACGCCGGCCGCTGCGGCCTTTTTCACGTTTTCAGCAACTGTTTCCGGTGATTGGCCGTAACCCGCTTCAAGATCTGCGCTGACGGGAATATCGACCGCACCCGTGATGGTTTTCAGTATGGAAAGCAATGTTTCAAAAGGGAGATGTTCGCCGTCGGGATAGCCGAGGGACATGGCAACTCCGGCGCTGGTTGTACCGACTGCTTTAATACCGCAGTTTTGAAACGCATTGGCGCAGGCCGCATCCCAGGCATTCGGCAGAACGAATGGGCCTGACTGATAATGGAGGTCCAGAAATTTATATTTTGCAAATGGTTTCATGTGTTCCACTCCTTTTTACATCGTGTAAAGGTAAAGACCTTCGATGTTCATCGAAATGTAGAATGGAACGCATGAAAAAAGGCTATCGATCGCCGATAGCCATAAGTATCTATTCGAGTTTAAATCCTTGTTTCTCAAGCATTTCACGGATGTGAGGATAATACACTTTACTGTAATAAGCAGATATGCCCTGAGACCAGTTTCTTGTTTCCTGTCCATTTGTCCGTTTTGTCATATATTCGGATATTTCTTCATCGTAAGCGTCGATCAGCGGTTTTAAGTCAGGTTGATAGGTTTCGCTGTGCCTTACCGCTTGTTCAGGGAGACGCGGCTTTTTCGCGGAGCGGTCCGCCGGATGGCCGACGACGAGTCCTGCGACAGGGAAGACGTATTCAGGAATATTGAGCAGTTCGATCAGCTCTTCTGCACGGCCGCGGACAGCGCCGATCGGCACAGTGCCAAGCCCCATCGATTCAGCGGCCGCTGTGGCCGTACCGAGGGCGATGCCTGCATCGACAGCTCCGACAAGCACAGATTCCATTCCGTCTGTGATCGCAAGCGTTTCGCCGTTTTTCTCAAGAGCGATTTTCGCACGGTTGAAGTCCGCGCAGAACAAAAGGAATACGGGGGCCTGCTCGATCCAGACCTGTCCGCCGGCCAATTCGGCGATTTCCTTTTTCCGTTCCTCATCCTGAACCGTAATCACGGTGACCTGCTGGCCGTTGATTGAAGTCGGAGCGGCTTGAACGGCTTGAATGATCTTGTCCAGCTGTTCAGGGTTCACGGGCTCATCTGTATAGCTGCGAATCGATCTATGGTCTGTCAATGTTTTCAATACTTCATTCATGTAAACATCATCCTTTCTTTAATCAAGTGTCTGCGTTTTAACCACATTTAGAGGTTCTGATAAAAGGTCGCCCGCGGCTTGAACAAAAGCTTGAAAATGCTCTGTCTGATTATGGGCGTCAATTGCGTTTTGATCTTTCCATTGCTCAAGCATGACAAATGTATTGGCATGTTCGGTATCTTCAAACAGCTGGTATTGGGCATTGCCGGCTTCAGCTCTTGAATGTTTAAGCAGCGGTTGTACGCTTTCGAGAAAGGCGTCGCGTTTTTCTGGTTTTACTTTCATATAGGCTTGCAATACGATCATCGGTTCAAACCTCCGTCATGTCATTTAGAATTCCTTTGCGTATTCGTTGTATACACAGTGAATTTATTGTTCGAAAATCATCGAACAATTGCATCGTAACATGTCTTTGCATTGCCGGCAACTCATTTGCCTCCTTGACGAATTGTCTTGAAGTTAGGATTATGATACATTTAACCCATGAAAACAAATGAAATGAAGTTAATATCCGTTCTCCAGGCCTTGAGTGATCCATACAGGCTTGAGATTGTCAAAGCGCTGGCTGACACAGCCGAGAAAACGTGCGGTACATGCACAAATCTCAATATCGCAAAGTCTACGCTGTCCCACCATTTCAAGGTGCTGAGAGAAGCGGGGCTGCTCAAAGTCCGCATCGAAGGGAAGCATCATTATTATTCCCTCTGCAAACGGGAATTGGAGGAGCAGTTTCCGGGACTGATCGAGGCGATTCTCCAGGTAGAAAAGGAACGGTGGTAAACGGGCAGACGTCGGCTTTCTAAAGCCAAGCAGATACCGGCAGGAGCGAACCTGCCGGTATTTTTTAAAGCTTCTCATCACCGCATACCGCTTCATAAAGCTTGGCAGTCCCTTTGTCGATCTGATCGGCAGCGATTTTGGCAAATCCAAGCACGAGCGATACCGTTCCTTCATGTTTTGTCTGCTCTTTCTTTAACGTAAACCGGTTCATGCCGTAAACCTCGACCCGTCTTTTTTTTGCTCTTGATAAAACCTCTTCTTCACTTCTATCTGTTTCAAAATCGGCTACAAAGTGAAGGCCTGCGCTTTCGCCTTTAATTTTGACCCGGCCGTTAAAGGTTTTGACAAGGCTTCCGATCAGCCTTGTCCGCTTTTCTTCGTAAATCTGGTTCATTTTCTTGATGTGCTTTTGGTATTCCCCCGATTCGATCAATTCCTGCAGGGCGAGCTGCGTTAAAACGCTGCTCGATTGAATCGAGAAATGGTGCCTTTTTCTGTATCGCTTCAGCAGATTTTGCGGCAGTACCATATAGCTGATTCTCAGGCCCGGAAGAAGCGATTTTGAAAACGTGCCGATATAGATGACTTTTTCAGAACGGTCAAGGCTTTGCAGGGCGGGGATTGTATCGCTCCCGTATTTAAATTCGCTGTCATAATCGTCTTCCACAATATAGCGGTTTTCCCCGTCGGAAACCCAGTTTAAAAGCTGAATCCTCCTCGATACCGGCATAATGATTCCTGTTGGAAACTGGTGTGAAGGCGTGACAAATAAAACGTCCGGATTCAGACGGTGAATCTCGCTGATCCGCATTCCTTTATGGTCGAGCTGAATCGTGGCCACTTCTTTCCCTTCATTTTTCAGCAGTCGATAAATGCGGCTGTATCCCGGCTCCTCCATCGCATAGACGGCTGAGGCGGGGAGAAGATCTTGAAGCGTGTTAATTAAGGACTGCGTGCCTGCGCTGATCACGATTTGTTCGGGGTGACACTTGACGCCTCTCGTTAAAGCGATAAAGCGTGCGATCGTTTGGCGCACTTCGTAGATACCTTGCGGATGCGTCATTTCTCCGAGTTCGTTTATATGAGAAGAAACCGCTTTCTGTTCACAGCGAAGCCATGTTTTAAACGGAAAATGCGTCGTATCGACGCTCATATGGGAAAACGATATCCAGCCGTCTTTGCATTCCGGCTTTTCAACCAGTTCTTTTTCCAATTGAAGGGGGCCGGGATGGCGGCTGGCGTGGAACGTTTCGATCTGCTCTACAAAAAAGCCTTTTCTTTCACGTGAATAAAGATAACCTTCTGCCAGAAGCTGCTGGTAGGCGGCGTTGACCGAATTGATGCTGACGTTCAATGCTTCGGCGAGCTCGCGCTTGGAAGGGAGTTTTTTTCCCGGTAAAAGATTGCGGCTGAAAATTTCTTCTTTAATTCGCTGATAGATTTGGTGATAAATATAATCCGCATCCTTGGAGCGGTCAATCGGTATCGTAATCATAGCGCCTCCCTCTGGTACCATCGAAAATTAATGATTGGTACTTTTCATCATACCAAAAAATATTCAGAATTATAAGAAATAAGAGTGGGGGAGAGATTTTTTATGAGTCTAAAAACAAAAGCATTCACAACGGAAGATTGGCAGGCCAAACGGGATCAATTCGTGGCAAGGGGTGTCTCCAACGGAAACCGTCATCTGGCCGCTAAAGGGGAAGGTGCCGTTTTATACGATATTGACGGGCGCCGTTTTATCGATTTTGCCGGGGCGATCGGTACATTAAATGTCGGGCATTCACATCCGAAAGTTGTAGAAGCTGTCAAGCAGCAGGCCGAACAGCTCATTCATCCGGGTTTTAACGTGATGATGTATCAGGCCTATATCGAATTGGCGGAAAAGCTATGCCGGCTTGCGCCGGGCGCCCATGAGAAAAAAGCGATTTTCCTGAACTCGGGGGCGGAAGCTGTCGAAAACGCCGTAAAAATATCCAGAAAATATACGAAGCGTCAAGCCGTCGTTTCTTTTACCCGCGGATTCCACGGGCGCACAAACATGACGATGAGCATGACGAGCAAGGTGAAACCATACAAATTCGGATTCGGTCCTTTTGCACCTGAAGTATATCAGGCGCCGTTTCCTTACTACTATAGAAAGCCTGAAGGGATGACTGATGAAAGCTACGATGACATGGTGATTCAGGCGTTTGACGATTTCTTCGTCTCGTCTGTTGCTCCGGAGACGGTTGCGTGCGTTGTCATGGAGCCTGTACAGGGAGAAGGAGGATTTATTATTCCTTCAAAACGGTTTGTGCAGCATGTCGCAGCCTTCTGTCAAAAACACGGTATCGTTTTTGTCGCCGATGAGATCCAAACAGGCTTTGCCAGAACGGGCAAATATTTTGCGATTGAGCATTTTGATGTCGTTCCTGATCTTGTGACGGTGTCAAAATCGCTGGCTGCCGGCGTTCCGCTCAGCGGTGTCATAGGCCGGGCGGAAATGCTTGATGCGGCGGACCCGGGGGAAATCGGGGGCACATATGCCGGAAGTCCGCTTGGATGCGCAGCCGCTTTGGCAGTGCTCGATATTATCGAATCGGAACAGCTCAACAAGCGCTCTGAAGAAATCGGTAAAGCCATCGAAGAGCGGGCGCTTGAATGGAAGATGAAATATCCGCAGATTGGGGAAGTCCGCAGACTTGGCGCGATGGCGGCGCTTGAAATTGTCCGGGACGAAAAGACGCGGGAGCCGGACAAAGCAGCTGCAGCCAAGATTGCTAAGTACGCCAATGAACACGGCCTGCTCTTGTTGACGGCAGGAATCAATGGCAACATTATCCGTTTTCTGTCTCCGCTCGTCATTACTGATCAATTGCTTGAGGAAGGACTCGGCATCATCGAAGAAGCGCTGGAACAGCTCTAGTTTGACATCTTCTAAAAGAAGGGGCGGATATAGATGGGAAAACAGCAAATGAAAAAAACGATGTCGCAGACGGATGTGCTATTTTTAGCGATCGGGGCGATGCTCGGCTGGGGCTGGGTCGTCCTTTCCGGCGACTGGATTTCGACAGCCGGCTTTATGGGCAGCACCGTCGCGTTTATCATCGGCGGCATTCTCGTCATCTTAATCGGGTTAACGTACGCGGAGCTGTCTTCTGCCATCCCTGAAACGGGAGGCGGCTTGATATTCGTCTACAGGGCGTTCGGCCGAAAAACGGCTTTTGTCGCGGCTTGGGGTGTGCTTTTCGGCTATGTTTCGGTAATTACATTTGAGGCGGTCGCATTGCCGACCGTCATTGATTACGTCCTGCCTGTCGAACATCAGGGGTTTCTCTGGTCACTTAGCGGCTGGGACGTGTATGTCACTTGGGTGTTGATCGGTTCAGGGGGTGCGGTCGTCCTGACCGCGCTCAATTACTTCGGCGTCAAGCCGGCCGCGATTTTTCAGTCGGTTTTTACAATCGCGATTATCGCCACGGGCTTTCTCCTTTTGGGCGGCGCCTTGGTAAACGGTAATGTTGAACATATGCAGCCCCTTTTTAAAGACGGATTTTCCGGGATGATGTCCGTCCTCGTCATGATTCCGTTTCTGTTTGTCGGATTTGACGTCATCCCTCAGGTTGCGGCTGAAATTAATGCCCCGAAAAAAATCATCGGCAAAATTTTGATTATTTCGATTGTCAGTGCGGTCTTGTTTTATTTGCTGATTGTATTCGGGGTGACGATGGGGCTGTCAGAAAGCGAGCTTGCAACGACTTCTTTGGCGACCGCGGATGCCATGGTCAATCTGCTCGGGAACCAGCTGTTCGGCACGGTGCTTGTCCTCGGCGGAGTCGCCGGCATCATTACGAGCTGGAATGCATTTATCATCGGCGCGAGCCGCATTCTGTTTGCCATGTCGGAAAAAGGCATGGTGCCGAAATGGTTCGGTTTCATCCATCCGAAGTATAAAACACCGACGAACGCGATTTTGTTTCTGGGAGCGCTGGCGTTTTTTGCGCCGCTGCTCGGGCGCCCTGCCCTTGTTTGGATCGTCAATGCAGGGGGAACAGGTATTATAGTCGGATATTTGATCGTGTCGATTGCATTCATGAAGCTGAGAAAGACAGAGCCGGATTTAAACAGACCGTATAAAATCAATAAGTGGAAAACGACTGGTATATCTGCTATTCTCTTAAGTGTTATCTTTCTCGCCTTTTATTTGCCAGGCATGCCGGCCGCGCTCACATGGCCGTATGAATGGCTGATCTTGGCGGGATGGACATTGATCGGTTTTCTTTTATTCAACAGCAGTTCAAAACGTAAAGGGGAGGAGATTCAACATGACCAGCATGCTAGAAGTATATAATCCTGCGACTGGAGAAAAAATCAAATCGGTTCCCCAGCAATCCGCAAAAGAAGTCGAAGAGGCAGTCGTACGCTCGCATGAAGCATTTCAAAAATGGTCGAAAACATCGGCTACAGAACGAGCGGGCTTGCTGAAAAAATGGTTCGATTTGATTGTGGAGCAGAAGGACGAGCTGGCAAAATTGATTACGCTTGAAAACGGCAAGCCTTATGCTGAGGCACAAGGTGAAGTCATATATAGCGCCGGCTATATCGAATGGTATGCGGAGGAAGCGAAACGCATCTATGGAAGAACGGTTCCCGCATCTGTGACGAACAAGCGCATCATCGTCACGCGCCAGGGAGTCGGTCCTGTTGCGGCGATTACCCCGTGGAACTTTCCGGCGGCGATGATCACGCGAAAAGCGGCGCCGGCTTTGGCGGCGGGCTGTACCTTTATCATCAAGCCGGCGCCTGACACGCCTTTAACGGCGCTTGAGCTCGTCCGCCTCGGCCACGAAGCGGGCATTCCGAAAGACGTCCTTCAGTGTGTGATCGGCGACGGTCAAGAGATCGGTTCTATTTTTACAAGCCATCCGCTGATCCGAAAAATTACGTTCACCGGATCTACGCCTGTCGGCAAACATTTAATGAAAAACAGCGCCGAGACGGTGAAGCATGTGTCAATGGAGCTCGGCGGCCATGCCCCGCTGATCGTTGATGAAGATGCCAACATCGACCTCGCCGTTAAACAGACGATGCTGTCGAAATACAGGAATGCCGGACAAACGTGCGTCTGTGCAAACCGTCTGATCGTTCATGAATCGGTTAAGGATGAATTTGCAGAAAAACTCCGCGCCGAAGTTGCCAAGCTGAAAGTCGGGAACGGACTTGAAGAAGGTGTATCAATCGGACCGGTCATCAATAAAAACGGTTTCCAAAAAATCGTCGACCAAATCAATGACGCGGTGAATAAAGGGGCAAAAGTTCTCATCGGCGCCGAATACGAAAGCGATGATGAGAAATCATGCTACTTTGTCCACCCGACAGTGCTGACAGATGTTGATCCTTCAATGACGATCATGCATGAGGAAACATTCGGTCCCGTTGCGCCGATTACGACTTTTAAAACGCTGGACGAAGCAGTCAAGCTCGCCAATGATACGCCTTACGGTTTAGCGGCATACTTCTTTACGGAAAACTACCGCCGCGGCATCTATTTGTCCGAAACCCTTGATTACGGCATACTCGGCTGGAATGACGGCGGACCGTCAACCGTTCAGGCGCCTTTCGGCGGCATGAAGGAAAGCGGCATCGGACGCGAAGGCGGACAGGAAGGCATCGAGCCGTATTTGGAAACGAAATATTTGTCCATCGGTTTGGATGAATCATAAGTCAACATGAAAACCCGCCCGCATACCACGGGCGGGTTTTTTTACGCTTTCACCTGTTCAGCGTTTATTTTATCCTTTTTGGGCTGATAGGAAATATAAAAAATGCCTAGAAGAAGCAGTGCGATCCCGGCCCAGGAAACAAGAGGCAGCGATTCTCTGACAAGCACGGTTCCCAAAAGCGACGCTGTGAGCGGTTCAGCCAGCGACAGGGTCACCGCCGTTGAGGCGGGCACTTTTGCCAATCCTGTCGTAAATAACAGGTACGCGGCCCCTGTTGCAATGACGCCGATATAGAGGCTGACAGCCATTCCCTGAACCGATAAAATCCAGCTCAGATCGTACAGAAACAATAACGGGGCAAGCAATACAGCGCTTAAAAAGAACACGGTGCCTGTGACAGCCTCCGGCTTCTGCTGTTGCAGGAGCTTTTTGCTTGTCAGCGTGTAGACGGCAAAGGAAAGACCGGCGCCGAGTGCGAGCAGTATGCCGAGAAAGCTCCCCCCCGCTGAGGCGGACGGGATGAATAAAAAAGATACGCCTGCTATCGCAGCAGCTGTTGCGATCCACCATTTCGCCTGCGGCACCTTTTTGAACACGAGCCATTCGAGGCAGCCGGCGATAATCGGAGCGCTGCCGATAGCGACGACCGTTCCGACGGCGATCCCTGACAGGCTGACGGCTGAAAAAAAGAAAGGCTGATAAAATGCCATGCTCAATGCTGCGATGATCAGCGTTTTAATGGGCCAGCCGCTTCGTTTTAATTGACCGCGCAAAGCCGCAAACAAGAGCAGGGTGATGCCGCCGACCGCCATTCTGACAGCGCCGAACACAAGAGGCGCAGCCTCTTCAGGCGCGAATGCCTGAGTTGTTCCCGTCGTTCCCCATAAAATGGCCGCAAGCAAGACAAACAGAACCGATACTTTCATACTCCGATCTCTCCCCACTCAATCATTCAGAACTTTTTCTATTGTAAGATAAGTTTGCCAATTTTTGAATCACTGTATCGGAAATTTTCCTGCAAAGAGGATATTTTAAACGCTGGCCGAATTCATATAATGGCCTAAAACAATTAAAGTCGGAGGAAGCGGATGAAAAAGCGAACAGTTTTATTATTTTTGGCGATCTTGCTTGCGGGTTGTGCGAGCGCCCAAGAAAATGATGAACAAACCAAATGGGTGAACAGCGAACAGGAAGCGATTGAGGACGGTATTCGTTACGAGAACATCACAAAAGACGATATTATAGACAAAATCGATTTAAACGGCGAACAAGTCGTCGTCTTTCGATTCGGCGATTCGGAGGGGGAGGGAATTTGCCTCGCTCACATCAAACGGGAAAACGGCAAATATCAATGGTACCGCGACTTGAATTATGTCATTGTAAAATCTGATCACCCGGAAACGGAGAGTGTGGAAGTGTCTTCACCGTTCACAACGCCTAAGGAAAGCAAGTACACGTTATATACAGGGGATGCCGCTCGCCTGAATGGAACATTTGAGACTGATGACGGGCTTTATTTAGAGCCGGTGGTCGATCAAAAAACGGGCATGTATTATCAGATCGTGCGGGATTCGGACTGAAATGGGCACAAAAAGGCAGTCGGGATATTCCCGACTGCCTTTCATTTTTACGATTTCTTTTTGCGCACTGTCAAGAGCAGCGCAGCACCCCCAAGAAGCACGGCGAGGATCGACAGGATCAGGGAAGCGGTTTGAATCCCTTGTCCTGCTTGACCGTCTTCATTTTCTGCGGCAGTGTTTTCTTTCGTTGAAGCGCCGTGTGCGTCAACCGTTTCGTGACCAAGCTTTGCAGCGTCGACAATGCTTGTGATCGCATGCGGGGTATCGGCGTTTTCATCGCCGGTCCACTCGACAATCGTGCCGTCTTTATAATATTGGTAAGCGTTCCAGGCGGCCTTTTGTTCTTTGTCAGGGTTTTTGGCGGTGAAGGTAAACTGCTGGAATTCACCAGGCTGAATGCCGCCGTTTTCGGCTTCCCACGTCACCCTTGTCACTTTTTCGTTTTTGCCGGTTTTAGTGCTCGTTTTCCAGCCCGGCACCGGTTCATACTGCTGAAATTCAACACCGTCCGGCATGCTGAGAACGACCTTGGTTGTGGCGTTGTCTTTTTCAACCGGTACTTTGACGGTGTATGTTTCCCATGAGCCTGCTGCTGATTCAGCCGGTTTTACCGTGACATGTGCGCTGACTGGAACAGAGAAAAGCAATAATGATGCTAGGATTGCACCCAGCCATAATGTTTTTTTAAACATAATCAAAACTCCTTTTTATTAATTTTTGCATTGAAAACCGTTCTGATTTCCTCAAATGACGCCGTTAATCCGTGAACGCGGATCTTCCAGATGCCGTCTTCGCTTAAATTTAAATTTTTCGTTTGGAAAACGCCGTCTTTATTTTTGCTGAGGCTGAACGTGCTCTCCTTGTCATCCCCGAAAAGCCCGGTTTTCTCAACGGTTAATTCGATTTTTTGAATATCTTTGACGACGTCTCCTTTTCTGTTTCTGACTGTGACTTCAAACGCATTTGAGCCCGGCATGTTCGGGCTGATTCGGAGCGACAGCGTGTTTCCTTCCGGCAGCTGCTTCGTCTCACTGAAAGGTTGCGGCAGCGGCGCGGGCGGACTTGGAAGATTGGTGAAAACCGCCGTGGTCAGCAGAATGAAAAGCCCGACTGCCCACTCAGCTTTCAGCGAACGGCCGCCCTGCTGTTTCGCTTTTCTAAAACGGAAATAGTGAAATGCTCCAAGTCCGATCATGAGAAGAACGAGCGCCGATTTCACAAGGAGCGCTTTCCCGTAAGCCGTCCCGAACAGGTTATCCAGTGTATGAACAATGAAAAAGCTGTTGAAAAGGCCCGAAAATATGAGAAGCCCTGCTGAAACGAGCGCCCATGGCGAGAAGCGCCGAATGGTTTCCCATATCAAACTTTTGTCAGGCTTCAGCCAGTCTTTTCCGAAAAACAGCACAAACATCGCGAGTCCGCCCGTCCAAATGGAAGCGGCATTCAGATGGATGAAGTTCATCGCGATCGTCATATAGCCGGCGCTCGTCGAAGCGGCATGGCCGTCGAGCGATTTGACGAACAAAAGCCCGGCAAAAAGGAACAGACTCAAGATCGCGCTCTTCAGACCTTTTCTGTTCGAACAAAATACAAGCACGGCGATGATGGCGATGTTGATCAGCCACAGCATTCCGCCCGTCGTATTCAGAAGCGTTTCTTGCAAAAGCGAAGGCTGGAAAGCCCCGCTCCAGGAAACGCCCGCGTTTGCTTTTGTTTGCAGGGGCAGCTGAATGATGATGGCGGCCCCTGTCAATATGAGCGCCGCATTCTTGATCCGCTTCAGCCGGCGCCGTTTGTCACCCGGCCAGCCGTTTTCAGGGCGGTGCCATACGAGCTGAAAGAGAGCGGCCCCCATGAACAGGGAGAAACCGGTATACAAAAGGACGCGTTCCATGACGGTATCGGCTGCCGGCAGGCCTGATGCTTGATTTTGCTGATCTTTCGGCAGCCCGCCTTGAATGTTTCCGATGCTGAAAGGGATCGTGCCTGATACGGGATGCCCATCTGCGGATACGGCTCTCCATTCGGCCGAGTAGATATCATCCTTTAACTTTGGTTTCAGCTTGACGGTCATAATCTTGGCGTTTTGGGGGTCGATTTCCGTTTTGCCGGTATCGACGCGCTCACCTGACGAATTTCTGACCGTTATCGAATGAAACCCGTTCTGAATCGCTTCATTGAATTCAATCTTGATTTCTGCAGGCGCTTTTTTCAGCTCCTGATTTTCAGCTGGAGTTGATTTTACGATATATGCGTGAGCAAAAGCGGCTTTTGGCAGCAAAATGATACAAAGAACAGCAAGAACTGTCCAGAGTGTTGCTCTCTTCATCACATTCATCCAATCTCTTAACAAAATTTCACGTCTTCAGGCTGCAGCAGCTGTTCTTCATCGTTTTTTGGACGAGAAGCGCGGCATCGTCAAACGATAACAGCTGTCCGCCAAAGCCTTTTTTAAATTTCCGCGCATCTGCTTCAGAAGCGAAAGGGATCGCCTGCGGCTCGCAGCAGTTCAAATGAAGGTCCGTATCCAGCAAAAAGACGGCGGCTTTGGCGCTGATCGTCGTATCCAGCAAAAAATCCCTGCAGATGATCTGTGACACGTCATCTTTTACTTTCTCATAGCGGAGCATTGCGCAATGGGCACAGCAAAATTGTTCAATCTGGCTGTCGTTTTTTACAATTTGCACGGAAAGCCTCGAGCCTGTCCCTTTTCCGCAAACGACGCAAAGCTGCCCAAGCTGCTGCTTCGGCTTGTTTAGGGTAATTCCGCCGGCCGTCTTGATGATCTGTCCGTTTTCAACAAGCGGTTTAATGTCGCGGTATATGGTCATTTCAGAGACGTTCAGCCTTTTCGAAATGTCCGAAATGCGCAGAGATTCTTCTTCTTTGACCCACACCAATATCTGCTGTCTTCTTTTAATCGGTAGCATTCTCCTCCTCCATTCCTTATGTTCTTTACATATAAGCCTAGTAGATTGCAGAAAAAGAAACAAGCGGAACCTGATAAAAAATGTGATAAAATGTTGAACTTTAACATCGGCAGCAAAAGCCGTTAAAGCGTCATCAATGAGTACTGGTCAAACCGTCCTGTTTCTAAAATTTTTTGTCAGGAAATGTAACAGGTTTGAACGCTTTAGCGATGCAATGTGAAATAATAATCCAGAGCAAAGCTGCAGAGGGGAGGGGAGAAAATGGGGAAACAAAGGCTGGTTTTAATAGGAAACGGCATGGCCGGAGTTCGCACGGCGGAAGAAATTTTACAACACGGCGGGAGCCGGTTTGAGATCGTCATCATCGGCAGCGAACCACACCTCAGCTATAATCGGATTCTGCTGTCTTCTGTCCTTCAGGGGGAAACGGATTGGAACGATGTGATGACAAAAAGCCGGAGCTGGTATGAAGATAACGGGATTACACTTTATACAGGGGAAACGGCTGTCGCAATAGATACGGAGAAACAGACGGTGGCGACAGATCAAAACCGTGAAATCGCTTATGACAAACTGATCATTGCGACGGGCTCTTCCCCGTTTATCCTCCCGGTTCATGGTGCGGACAAAGAAGGGGTATATGGTTTTAGAACAATAGACGATTGCCGGGCATTGATAAAGGCATCAAAGCGGTTTGAAAAAGCGGCCGTCATCGGCGCGGGAATTTTGGGCCTTGAGGCGGCGCGAGGATTGGCAAACCTCGGGATGAAGGTTGATGTGATTCACCACTCTTCCTGCATCATGCAGAACCAGCTTGATCCGCCGGCATCTGCCATGCTCCAGAAAGAGCTGGAGCGTCAAGGGATCCATTTTCTTTTGGATAAAGATACAGAGGCGATTTTAGGAAGATCCCGCGCCGAGGGTGTGCGGTTTAAAGACGGGACGGAGGTCAGCGCCGATCTCATCGTCATGGCTGCCGGTGTCAGACCGAATATCGAATTGGCCAAGGCGAGCGGTATTGCAACAAACCGGGCGATTATCGTCAGCGACTATATGGAGACAAATATTCCAAATGTCTACGCCGTCGGTGAATGTGCGGAGCATAACGGAACGGTCTATGGTCTAGTCAAGCCATTGTATGAACAGGGGAAAGTGCTGGCCAGACATATTTGCGGGCTCGAATGTGCCGGTTATCAGGGCTCCGTTCCGTCCGCAGCTCTAAAAATTTCCGGCATCGACGTCTTTTCGGCAGGGAAAATCACAGAGGACGACTCGACAACGGCTATTAAACTTTTAGACGAAGCGTCAGGAGTCTATAAAAAAGCCGTCTTTCAAGGGGATAAAATGGCCGGCGTGATTTTATACGGAGACACCTGCGGCAGCCAACGGCTGTTGGAAAGCATCATCAAACAAAGGGATATTACCGTTGTCAAAAAAGAGTTGTTTCAATCGGAAGAAGACAGTGCAGTCACTTCTATGGCGCTTAGTGAAACGATCTGCCAATGCAATGCGGTTTCAAAAGGCGCGATCATGGAAGCTATACAGACGCACGGTTTAAAGACGGCTGAGGAGGTCAAAGGCTGTACAAATGCTTCCGGATCATGCGGCGGCTGCAGGCCGTTGCTTGAAGAACTGCTGCTCCATACCGCTGAACAGGATGATTACGTATCTGCGACGGAACAGCCGATGTGCGCCTGCACTTCATTCACGGAAGATGAAGTCGTGAACGAAATACAGATAAGAAATCTTTCTTCCGTTCACGAAGTCATCTCGGCGCTCGGCTGGAAAAACAGCAGCGGCTGCCGGATTTGCGTACCCGCGATTCGCTACTATTTAAAAATGATCCGTCCGGACATTATCTATGAGGAGCACGAAGAGGAGACGGATACAATCATTCCGCAAATGTACGGAGGCCGAACGAATGCCGAAGAGCTGAAGCACATTGCCGGAGTGATTGAAAAATATCAAATTCAAGAGGTGTACATGACACACCATCAGAGATTAAAGCTTGCTGGTATTAAGCCGGAGTATATAGAACGCGTGAAAGAAGAACTCGGCATGCCGCATTGCCCGCCGCCGCACCAGCGGATCGCCGCGGTTAAAACGTGCACGTGCGGATCACCGCAGATTCAAACATTGGCAGCAGACTTGGAAAAAGCGGCAGAATCCCTCCTCATTCCGGCCAAGGTCTCGATCGGGGTGTCGGGCTGTTTGGACGATTGCGTGTACGCTTCAGTTCATGACATCGGACTTCTCAAAGTAAACGGGGGCTGGGAGATTTATGCGGGCGGCCAAGGAGGACAGCATGCTTCTCCGGGAGAGCTGCTTTCAGTAGCCGACGCGGCGGAGGAAGCGGGGGAATTCATGAAAGGCCTGCTTCAATATTACCGCGAAACAGCAAATTATCTCGAGAAGGTCGGGCATTGGATTGAACGCGCCGGCATCATTCATATCCGGGAAGTTTTATTTGACAACGGACTTCGCGGCCAGCTGATCGAACGGCTTGAAAAAGAGAAGCGGCTGGCTCAGCAAGAAACGATAAAGGGCTGATTTGAATTGACAGAACGATTGCTAAAGTACTTTCGCACAAAGCAAAAAGAAGTGCAATCCGAAAAAACGTATGACACCCAATGTCCATTTTGCAGCATGCAGTGCAAAATGCAGCTCATTGAACAGACGATTGTGACAAGAAAAAAATACACGGCGGTCGGAAAAGACAATCCGACGACAAAAGGACGGCTGTGCATGAAAGGGATGAACGCCCACCAGCACGCGTTTCATTCAGAGAGGATCACCCATCCGCTGATCAAAAAAAACGGCGAATTCGTCCGTGTGACATGGGAAGAAGCGCTTCAGTACATCAAAGAGCAAGTAACAGCGATCCAGCATGAAGATGGCCGTGATGCTTTGAGCGTATATGGCAGCGCGTCTATTACAAATGAAGAAGCGTATTTGCTCGGGAAGTTCGCCCGCGTCGCCTTGAAGACGAAGCATATTGACTACAACGGCAGGCTTTGCATGTCGGCGGCCGCCACAGCTGCAAATCAAACCTTTGGAATGGACCGGGGGCTGACAAATGCCCTTTCCGAGATCCCCCATGCAAGGGTCATCATCCTCGCAGGTACGAATATCGCAGAGTGCCAGCCGACGATCATGCCGTATTTTGAAGAAGCAAAGCAAAACGGGGCCTACATCATTGTCATCGATCCCCGCGAAACGGCAACGGCCAAGATCGCCGATCTGCATTTGAAAATCAAGCCTGGGACAGACGCCGCGCTCGCAAACGGTATGCTGAAAGTCATCATTGAAGAACAGCTGACAGACGGAGCTTTTCTCAGAGAGAGAGCTGAAGGTTTTGAAGAGGTCAAGCGCCATGTGGCGTCTTTATCACTTGAAGACATTGCAGCCAAAACCGGGATACAAATCGAGCAGATCAAAAAAGCTGCAGTAAAATTCGCCCGCGAGGAGACGGGAATGCTATTCACGGCAAGAGGGGTTGAACAGCAAACGGACGGAACGGCTGCTGTCAGAAATTTACTGAATATTCTAATATCGACTGGGAAAATCGGCAAATTTGCTTGCGGCTACGGCGCCGTCACAGGACAAGGGAACGGGCAGGGGGCGCGGGAGCACGGCCAGAAAGCAGATCAGCTGCCCGGGTACCGGTCGATTGAAAACGAAGCCGACCGCGCCTATATTGCGGATGTTTGGGGCATAAAAGCTGAAGACCTTCCGGGAAAAGGTGTATCCGCCTATGAAATGATGGAGAAAGTTCATGAAGGGGAAATTACCGGGATGTTTTTAATGTGTTCAAACCCTGTTGTATCCAGTCCGAACGCCGGCTTTGTCAAATCCGCTTTAGGAACATTAAAGTTTTTTGCCGCCATTGATTTGTTTCTTTCTGAAACGGCAAGACTCGCGGACGTCATTCTCCCCGCATCATCCTATCTCGAAGACGAAGGAACGATGACCAATCTGGAAGGCAGAGTGACATTAAGGGAAGCCTCAAAGCCGTGCCCCGGTGAAGCGAGGCATGACTGGCAAATTATTTGCGATATCGCTGCAGCTCTTGGAAAAGGCCGTTATTTCTCATATCGATCGGCAGAGGATGTTTTTAATGAATTAAGAAAAGCGAGCCGCGGCGGAATTGCCGACTATTCGGGGATCACTTATGAACGTCTGAGAAAGGAAGGCGGCATTTTATGGCCTTGTCCCAAACAGGGGCACCCCGGGACACAGCGTCTGTTTGAATCATCCTTTGCCCACCCCGACAAAAAAGCGAAAATGTGCGTCTTCCCGAACGAACCAAAGATCAAAAAAGATGAACCGACTGAAGAGTATCCCCTTTATCTGACGACCGGAAGGGTGATGTCTCACTATTTAACCGGCGTACAGACGAGAAGGAGCGCTGCACTCAAGGCCAGACACTTTGAATCATTTATGGAAATCCATCCGAAAACGGCGGAAAAGTACAACATTGGCGACAGGATGCTGGTCAGGGTGGAGTCAAAAAGAGGCAGCATCATTGTCAGGAGCAAATTATCGGAAGCCATCAGGCCGGATACTGTTTTTGTGCCGATGCATTGGGCAGATTCGCAAAATGTGAATGATTTGATAGCGGAAACGCTCGATCCGTCTTGCAGAATGCCGGGATTTAAGGTTTGCTCCGTGAAAATTCGTCCGTAGGTTGACAATTTTGTGAATGAATTGTCATAAAAAGTCATAAAAAGTTTACAAAATTAACTATAATTTGTGATAGTTTTAAAGATGTAAACAGAATACTTGTTTAGAGCGTATAGTGAATTGTTTTGAAAAAGGGGAGGATCATAGTGGAAAAAAAGCAGCTAGTCCTTGTAGGGAACGGTATGGCCGGGGTCAGGGCCGTTGAAGAAATTCTTAAAATTTCAAACGAAGAGTTTCAGATCACGATTTTCGGAAACGAACCGCACCCAAACTATAACCGGATTCTTCTTTCCAAAGTGCTTCAAGGAGATACGGATGTTAAGGACATTACACTGAATGATTGGGATTGGTATGAAGAAAACGGGATTCAGCTGTATACAGATGAAGAAGTCGTTAAAGTTGATCCGGAGTCCAAAACCGTCATCACGGATGCGGGAAGAGTCCAGCCGTATGATGAACTGATTTTGGCGACAGGTTCTCTCCCTTTTATTCTGCCATTGCCCGGAGCGGATAAAGAAGGTGTCACAGCATTCCGTGATATCAAGGATACGGATATCATGCTCGAAGCTTCCAAAACGTACAAAAAAGCAGCCGTTATCGGCGGCGGATTGCTGGGACTGGAAGCAGCGCGCGGACTTCTTAACCTTGGCATGGATGTTACCGTTATCCACCTCGCGCCATATTTGATGGAGCGTCAGCTTGATGCAACCGCGGGACGGCTTTTGCAAAAAGAGCTTGAAAAGCAGGGCATGAAATTCTTGCTTGAAAAGCAGACAGAAGAAATTTACGGAGAAACACGTGTCGAAGGCTTAAAATTCAAAGACGGCTCAACGCTTGAAGCCGATTTGGTCGTCATGGCGGTCGGAATCAAGCCGAACGTTCAGCTCGGCAAAGACTGCGGCCTTCCGGTAAACAGAGGAATCGTCGTCAATGATTACATGGAAACCGAAGTTCCCAACATTTACGCTGTCGGAGAATGTGCGGAACATAGAGGCATTGCCTACGGACTTGTCGCGCCTCTTTATGAACAGGCAAAAGTGCTTGCCAAAAAAATCTGCGGCGTTGAAACGGCTCCGTATGAAGGATCTGTTTTATCAACCCAGCTGAAGGTTTCCGGTGTTGAGGTCTTTTCCGCCGGTGACTTTAATGAGGATGAAGGAGAAGACAAAAAAGCGCTCAAAGTGTTTGACGAACAGGACGGAATCTACAAGAAAATCGTTCTGCGCGGCAATCAGGTGATCGGCGCCGTACTGTTCGGAGACAGCAGCGAAGGCAACAGGTTGTTTTCCATGATTCAAAAAGGAGCAGATATTTCAGATACTTCTAAAATTTCAATCTTGCAGCCTTTGAATCAGGAAGAAGGCATGAGCTTGACCGCTGTGATGAGCGACGATGAGATCGTATGCGGCTGCAACGGCGTTTCGAAAGGGATGATCATTCAGGCGATCAAAGAGCAGGGCTGCACGTCGACGGATGAAATTAAAGCCTGCACAGGCGCATCACGCTCTTGCGGAGGATGTAAGCCGCTTGTCGCTGAGATTCTGCAGCATACGCTCGGCTCAGAGTTCGATGCTTCAGCACAAAAAGAAGCGATTTGCGGATGTACGGACCTTTCAAGAGACGAAATCGTGGCCGAAATCAGAGAAAAAGGGCTGACCCATACGAAAGAAGTCATGAACGTGCTCGGCTGGAAAACGGCGGAAGGCTGTTCCAAATGCCGCCCTGCGCTTAACTACTACCTCGGCATGATCAATCCGAAGGAATATGAAGATGAAAGAGAGTCCCGCTTCGTCAATGAACGGATGCACGCCAACATTCAAAAAGACGGCACATATTCAGTCGTACCGCGGATGTACGGCGGGGTTACCAATTCGAATGATTTGCGGCGCATCGCTGATGTCGTCGACAAATATGAAATTCCGCTTGTGAAAATGACCGGCGGCCAGCGGATCGACCTGATCGGCGTCAAAAAAGAAGATCTTCCGAAAGTATGGGCTGATCTTGACATGCCTTCAGGATTTGCTTACGGAAAAACGCTCAGAACCGTAAAAACGTGTGTAGGCGAACAATTCTGCCGCTTCGGCACGCAAGACTCAATGGCCCTCGGAATTGACCTTGAGAAAAAATTTGAAGGGCTCTACACGCCTCACAAAATTAAAATGGCGGTTTCCGCTTGTCCGAGAAACTGCGCCGAATCCGGCATTAAAGATATCGGCGTCGTCGGCATCGACGGCGGCTGGGAAATTTACGTCGGCGGAAACGGAGGCACGCATTTGCGCGCGGGCGATCTGTTAATGAAAGTCAAAACGGCTGAAGAAGTCATCGAAATTACAGGCGCGTATCTCCAATACTATCGTGAAACAGCCAACTATTTAGAGCGGACATCTGCATGGGTTGAACGTGTCGGCTTGTCCCACGTCCAATCCGTATTGAATGATAAAGAAAAACGCAAAGAGCTGAATGACCGCATCAATCAAGCGCTGTCTGTCCATAAAGACCCGTGGAAAGACTTTTTGGAAGACGAAAAGACAACAAAACAGCTATTCGAAAATGTTGTCACTTCTTAAAATGAGAAACCAACTTGAGGAGGAATTCACATGGTGAACAAGAACTTAACAAAGGTGTTTGTTTCGAAGATCGGGGATTTGCCGAATCAGCTTGGGAAGACAGTGCTTATCGAGGACAAGGAAATCGCGGTATTCAAGCTTTCTAACGGCAATGTCCGCGCGATTGAAAACCGCTGCCCCCACAAAGGGGGCGTGCTTGCCGAAGGAATGGTAAGCGGCAAATTCGTCTTCTGTCCGATGCACGACTGGAAGATCAGCCTTGAAGACGGCAAAGTCCAAGAGCCTGACACAGGGTGTGTTCAGACATACGAAACGATCGTTGAAGGCGAAGATTTGTATATCGTTTATTAAACGGCTGAACAAGCGATATCGAACGTGTCGCGATTTTTGTCAACAGGGTCGCTCAATGTGATCCCTCTTTATTTAAAAAAACAAACGCGTTCATAGAATCGGCAGATGGAAGGATGACAGTTGATGGGGAATGGGAAAGTATATTTTGTCGGGGCCGGACCGGGCGATTCAGGATTGATCACATTAAAAGGAAGAACACTGATCGAGACGGCGGATGTCATATTGTATGACAGGCTCGTCAATTCCCGGCTGCTTGAGCATGCAAAAGCATCATGTGAATTTGTCTACTGCGGCAAGCTCCCGGACCGCCATTATATGAAACAAAGTGAAATCAATGCACTGCTCATTGAAAAGGGGCTGAAAGGCCTCAAAGTGGTCCGGCTGAAAGGAGGAGACCCGAGCGTGTTCGGCAGAGTCGGAGAAGAAGCGGCAGCCGTCAGCGAACACGGCATCCCGTACGAAATGGTGCCCGGCATTACATCGGGAATCGCCGCGCCTCTTTATGCCGGACTGCCTGTGACCCACCGCGATTTCGCTTCATCCTTTGCCGTTGTCACCGCCCATGATAAATCGGGCAAACCGGAGATGAATTGGGAAGGGCTGGCCAAAGGCGTCCAAACCCTTGTCTTTTACATGGGGATCAAAAACCTTGGTTATATATGCGAGCAGCTGATGAAACACGGCAAGTCTCCCCTTGTTCCCGCGATAGTCATCCAATGGGGCACATGGGGCCGGCAGCGGAGCGTTAAAGGGACATTGCAGAATATTAGGGAAAAAATAACCGAGCATCAAATCAAAAATCCCGCGATCATCGTCATCGGCGACATCGTATCATTCAGGCAGAACAGCTGGTTTGAAGAAAAGCCTTTGATCGGGCTGAACATCATGGCGGTCAAAAGCTGTGAAGAAGAACGAGTCCCGGTGGAGACGCTTCGTGAACAAGGCGCTGAAGTTGTAGAATGGCCGAAATGGAAATCAGCCGAAACGGTGCCTGACGATACAGTCTTAGATCGAATTGCTTCTTTTGACAGCCTGCTGTTTACGTCAAGTGCGTCACTGCGCAGATTTTTCAGCCGGCTTGCCGCTTTGAAGATCGATGTCAGGGAAATGCGCGGCCGGCTCTACGCTTCAGATCTGCATGTAAAAGCAGCTCTTGAAAAACGGGGATTTTCCGCTTTTCTGCAGGCGGAAATGCCGGTTTCGAGCAGCTGTTTGCTGATCGGCAGCCGGGAAGGCGTGCAACATCAACCGCACTCCGGGTGTGAGATATTGATTACACATGACAGGATGATCGACAGCCGCTTTACATCGATCATTAAACGGGAGATCGAGGAGTTTCCTGTTGATATCGTGATGTTTGCGAATCGAACATGCGTCGAGCTGTTCGTAAACGAGGCGGAGACAATCGGCCTCCATCCGGAAAAAACGGCTGCCCGCCTGCAGGCGGTCTGCCTCACGGAAGAAGCGGGGAAGAAGGCTGCAGCCGCAGGGTTTCAGCACGTTCATGTTGTGAATGAACGCGACCGCCTTTCGGATATCATCAAAGGAATCAACAGCACAGCCGAATTTGTCTGTCAGAGCTGAAAAAAGCAGGGGAAACCCTGCTTTTTTAGCGTGCGGAACTGCTTCCGAACAACACCTCTTTTAAATAGCAAAGGTCTGCCTCTATATGCTTCCACATTGATTCGGCAGCCTTGGCGTCATTTCTGTCCTGCATGTGACGCAGAATCTCCTCGTGCTGATTGATGATGTCAAGGGTGCGCACCGGTTTTTCGAGGTTTTTGCTCCGGTAGAAAAAGGTCAGCGACCGCAAATCAAGCAGCTGTTTTTGCAGGCGTTCGTTTTCGCTCGTTTCGATGATGAGATCATGAAATCGCGTATTTAGGAGAAGCAGCGCATTGGCAGACTCCGGACTTTGGCTTTCTTGGTGCTTACGCGCTTCGGAGAGCGTTTCGGAAATGTGCTCCAGTGTTGCATTTGAAGCAAGGCGGGTTGCCAATGAAACGGCCAGGGATTCGAGCGCCTGGCGGCATTGGTATATTTCTTCAAGGTCTTTAATTGTCGGTTCATAAACTGTAATTTTTGATTTATCATCTATCAATAACAGGCCTTCTTGTTCAAGTGTCCGAATCGCCTCCCTGACGGGGCTGCGGCTCACTTGCAGCTCCTTGGCGATTTTGGATTCGTAGATCCGTTCGCCGGGCCGATATCCTCCTTTAATAATCATATCTTTTAAATAATGATGGACTTGATCATGATAAGAGACTGCACGTTGGATCGAAAACTTCACGCTGTTCACCTCGTTTATTTTTCACTGCGGAAATCACTAATAGTCTAGCAAAAAGAGAGAAATACCATCAACCTAAAATTACCATAATATTGAGTATTTTGTGACAAAAAAGTGTTGACTGCCATTAGCTGTCCGTTATAATGAAGTTATAACTGTCGACAGTCGGCAGCTTACTTTTTATTTACTATTGTAAGCGCTTTATCGATAGAGGGGAAGGGGGATTTTTGATGAAATCAAGCGTTGTATCAGCATGGGATATGCTTTGGAGATCACACCGGGAAGCAAAGAGGCTGCTTTTATTCGCCATGCCTGTCAGGGCGGGAAAAGATGCCGATTTAAAGATCAAGTCTGAGCAAACCATGAAGGAAGAAAAACCGCCGAGCTATAAAACGCCTCAGAAAATCGGGCTGCTGCTTGGTCCTGCATTGTTTTTCGCCGTCCTTTTGTTCTTTTTTCCCGAGGGGCTGAGCTATGAAGGAAGAATGGTATTGGCGACCACGTTGTGGGTTGCGGTATGGTGGATTACAGAAGCTGTTCCGATTCCGGCTGCATCATTGCTGCCGATCGTGCTGCTTCCGCTGACCGGGGCGCTGGAAGGGGCAGCTGTCACGTCAAGCTACGGTGATCCGATCGTCTTTTTATTTTTAGGAGGCTTCTTAATTGCACTTGCGATGGAGCGCTGGAATCTTCATAAACGGATCGCGCTCAATATCATTTCTGTAGTGGGTACGAGCACGTCAAGGATCGTCCTCGGTTTTATGGCGGCCACAGGGTTTTTGTCCATGTGGGTCTCAAATACGGCTGCGGTGATGATGATGCTTCCGATTGGAACCGCTATTATTCATCAAGTATCAGCCGTCATGAAATCTGAAAGAAAAGATTTAGCCGGAGAAGAAGCGAAATTTTCAAAAGCGCTGATCTTCAGCATCGGATATGCGGGAACGATCGGCGGACTCGGTACGCTGATCGGCACACCGCCGAACATTATTTTGGCGGCCAATATTAAGAAGCTGTACGGAGTTGAAGTGTCTTTCGGTGGATGGATGGCATTTGCCGTTCCGGTCGTTGTCATTTTGCTTGTAGCGGTATGGCTGTACTTGACGAAAGTGGCGCATCCGATCAAGATGAAGGAGCTTCCGGGCGGAAAAGAATTGATTCTCGAAGAAAAAAGAAAGCTCGGAAAGATGAGCTTTGAAGAAGCAATGGTTCTGCTCGTCTTCGGGTTTGCCGCGTTTATGTGGGTGACGAGGACGTTTTTATGGGATGAAATAATACCCGGTATTGACGATACAATGATTGCGATATTCGCAGCTTCATTGCTCTTCTTGATCCCTTCGCTTAATAAAGGGGGCAGGGTATTGGACTGGTCGGTATCGAAGGACTTGCCGTGGGGGATTCTCCTTTTATTCGGAGGAGGCTTGGCGCTCGCGACCGGTTTTAAAGAAACGGGTCTGGCCGAGTGGATCGGCGGAAGGCTCACGGTATTGGATGGATTTAACTTTGTGGTCATTGTCGTTATCTCAGCGGCATTGGTGCTGTTTTTGACAGAGATTACGTCGAATACGGCTACGGCGACTATGATTCTGCCTGTACTGGCCTCGCTCGCGTTAGCGCTGAATGTCCACCCGTACGCATTAATGGTGCCTGCTGCAATGGCGGCAAACTGCGCCTTCATGCTGCCGGTCGGCACGCCGCCGAATGCAATTATTTTCGCCTCGGGCAAATTGAAGATCAGCGAGATGGTTCGAACCGGCTTTGTTATTAATATTTTCACACTGATTTTAATCGTCGGAGCTGTGTTCTACATTCTGCCGAATTTATGGGGAGTGGATCTAACCGTCTTCCCGGACAATCTGAAATCGAATTGATGAAGCAAAGCCGGGGGCTTAGACCCCGGCTTTTTGTCATGGTGGAATGTTTGAGCGATCAGCAGATTCATTCTGTGTCATCGCGTTAAATAAAAGAGAAAAAAATGAAACTGCGGTATAATCATGTAAAAAAGGATGATCAGCGTGAACAATTCTGTACTGCCGCATCGATACCCGTTTCTATTCATTGACCGTGTTGTCGAGAGCGAGCCGGGAAAATGGGTGAAAGGTTATAAATTCATAACGGAAAACGACTGGTTTATCACGGAAAACCAAAAGGAAATGCCATTTTCCATTATCATTGAAGCGCTGGCTCAGACCGCTGCATTTACTGCGCTTAAAGACACGGCTGAGATCGGCTTTCTGTCTTCGGTGAAAAAAGCTGAATACACCGGCAAGGTCTTTGTGGGAGACAAACTTGATCTTTATTTTGAAGTTTCCCGCTTTAAAAGGGGGTTTTTATTCGGCAACGGAACTGCCTCAGTAAACGGAAAACCGGCAGCGAAAGCGGAGATCGGGATTTTTATGGAAGCGAAGTGAAAGCGGGGGATAAACTTGATAGAAATAAAGCCTGTCGCGTTTGTGAAAAACTTGCGGACTGTGCCGAAGGATGATCATTGGGGCGATGTGATTTCTGAAATTGAATTGGCTGAAGATATCCATCCGGACGCTTTAAAAGGGATCGAAGCATTTTCCCATTTGGACATTATCTTTTACTTTCATCAAGTAAAAGAGGATCAAATACAATATCAGGCGAGGCGCCCGAGAAACAATCAAAACTATCCTGAGACAGGCATTTTCGCCCAGCGCGGAAAAAACAGGCCGAACAGGCTCGGCGCGACTGTTGTCACCCTTCTTGAAAAATCGGAGAGCAAGCTTGTAGTGAAAGGGTTGGATGCGATTGACGGAACACCTGTAATCGATATCAAACCGGTGATGAAAGAGTTTCTTCCGAAAGGGCAAATCATACAGCCGAAGTGGTCGGAAGATTTGATGAAAGCATATTGGCATGACAGCTGATTGATAGAAAAAAACCTCTCAACATCTTTTGAGAGGTTTTTTCATGCTTGTACGATAAAAAAGAAGGATATAAGACCAATCTTGAAGATCGGAAGTCCCATGAATTGTACCCAATCGGTAAACAAAATGAAAACGCTTTATTATATGATGACAATAAGGGGGGCGCAAAAATGATCAACGAGAAACGTCCGGCTCAATTGCTCCAATATTTGCTGCGTGTCAGAGAAGCGACAATGCATCAGCTGCTTGAGCATTTTCAATTATCAAAACGGCAAATCTGCTATGACCTGGACAAAATCAATCATTGGCTGACCGGCAAGCAGCTGCCTGAAATCGAATATAAAAGAAAGAACCGGCTGGCCGTTCCGGAAAAATTGCTTGAATTGCGGTTCTCCGAAGCCTGTTCAGACATCGGCCGCTCGTTTATTTTTACACAGGAAGAGCGGATCAAAGCCTTGTACATGTTCCTGTTTGTCCGCAGGGAGCCGATTTCATCCGCTCATCTGACACAGTTATTGCAGGTCAGCAAAAATACGGTCATGAATGATGTGAAAAAAGCGAATGAAGCGTTGACTCCGTTTTTGGTGGCGATCAGATATACAAGACAGCGCGGCTATCATTTAATAGGAAGCGAGTTTGATAAAAGAGTTCCGGTCATGCACCACCTTTCTTACTTTTTACAAAAGCCTTACGGCAAAGAAATCCTTCATTATATTTTAACAGTTTCCGGCTCGTGCGGTCACACACAACAAGAAACGAAAAGAGCGGTTGAACTTGTCTCGAAAGAATACAGGATTCAACTCGTTGAAGAAAGGCTCAATGAATTTGTTTACTTTCTGATGATGTATTCGATCAGAGTGGCCGAAGGAAAAATTGTCCGTTTTCACCAGGAGGAGGGGGAGCTTTTAAAGCAAAGTCCGCTGAAAAACGCAGCCGCAATGCTTGTGAATGAACTTCGGATTCCCGTCCATGAAACCGAACTTTGCTACATTTTGATCCAGCTGCTCGGGCTTTCATTCGGACAACAGCCGGCGCATGATCCTCTTTATCAGCTGTGTGAAAAGCTTGTGTTTGAATTTGAATCAAGAGCTTGCATCACATTTCCAAGGAGGCGCGAGGTGGCGGAATCTCTTTACCGTCACTTGAAGCCGGCATATTTCAGAATGAAATACCGCATCCCGATTCACAATCCCCTGCTCAGCAAAATTAAGAAAGAGCACAAAGAACTATTTACCATCATTCAAAAGCTGATGCGGCACCTTGAAGCGCTGCTGAACAAACCGGTTCCAGAAGAAGAAATCGGCTTTATCACGATTCACTTTGGTGCAATGCTTGAGCAGCCGGTAAAATCCGGATCATCGAAAAAGACGGCTGTCGTCATTTGCCCGAGCGGCGTCAGCTCATCCTTGATGGTCAGGCGCCAGCTTGAATCGCTATTTTCAGAGATTGTCGTTGAGAAGGCGATGTCTTTGCAGGAATTCACGTATGACGTCTTTGACCGTTATGATGCCGTGTTTTCCACCGTTGAGCTTAAAACTAAAAAGCGATACTACATGGTCGGACCGCTGATGACGCCCGCTGAAAAAAGCAGGCTTGTCAATGAAGTGTATCATGAACTGTTCGGCGTGAAGCAAAAGGAGCTTTTGACAGACGAATTTCTTCACATCCTCAAGAAGCACGCCAAAATCATAGACGAAAAAGGACTAAGAGAATCATTGAAAAATATTGTATTTATTCAAAAAGTGACGGAAACAAGGGGGAAACGACCAGTGCTGAAAGATCTGCTGACAGACGAAACCATTCAAATGGCTGACCAAATCAAAAGCTGGGAAGAAGCGATTCAAACAGCGGCAAAGCCTTTGCTTGATAAGGAGGTGATCTTGAAGGAATACACAGATGCGATGATCGATAATGTCAAAACGATGGGACCTTATATGATCATCGGCCCCGAGATTGCCGTCCCTCATGCAAGACCTGAAAAGGGCGTCCGAAAGGTGGGAATGAGTCTCCTGAAACTGAAGGAACCGGTCTATTTTTTGGATGATGAACAGTATCCGGTCAGGCTTTTGTTTTGCATTGCGGCGGTTGACCATACGACACATCTGAAAGCACTTTCCCAACTGACCCGGCTTCTCAGCAATAAGGAAAATCAGGACTCCTTAAAGGAAACCGAGTCGTTGGAGCATATCAAACGTTTAATCGAAGCCTATTCATCCAATTAAAAACGGGAGGGATAACATGAAGATATTGGCAGTTTGCGGATCAGGACTCGGAAGCAGCTTTATGCTGGAAATGAATATTAAAGATATTTTGCAGGAATTGGGGTTAATGGAGATCGAGGTGGATCATTCGGATTTGAGCTCAGCGTCTCCTGATCAAGCGGATTTGTTTGTCGTTGCCAAAGATATTGCGGAAGGAGCAGCCCACCTGCGGGATATCGTCGTGCTTGAAAGCATTATAGACATGGATGAACTGAAAACGAAACTGGTTAAAACATTGCAGGAAAAAGGAGTGCTTTAATCACAGAAAAGGAGGAACTGCAAATGGGTGAAAGAGCGCTAAAGCTGATGATGGATGTGTTAAGCCAGCCAGCTGTATTAATTGCAGCCATTTCTCTTATCGGTCTTCTGCTTCAAAAAAAGCCAGCCAATGAAATCGTGAAAGGGACGACGAAATCGTTTTTAGGTTTTATCGTGATTTCAGCAGGGGCGGGTATTCTTGTTGGTTCGCTTGAGCCGTTCGGAAAGATGTTTCAAGCGGCCTTTCATGTGAACGGCGTCGTTCCGAACAATGAAGCGATTGTCGCGATGGCGCTCAACGAATACGGGACGGCGACAGCGCTGATTATGTTTTTCGGGATGCTGTCCAACATCTTAATCGCCCGTTTTACCAGATTAAAATACATTTTTTTGACGGGCCATCACACATTGTATATGGCTTGTTTAATCGCCGTCATACTGGCGGTGGCGGGTTTGAAGGGTCCGTTTTTGATCGGCGTCGGAGCGGTTTCGCTCGGCTTGACAATGAGTGTGTTTCCGGCGATGGTTCAGCCTTTTATGAAAAAGATAACCGGCAATGATAAGGTCGCGTTCGGCCACTTTTCTTCAATCGGTTACGCTGTGTCCGGGTTAATCGGCAAAGCAGCAGGCAAGGGCTCGCGCTCGACTGAAAAAATCCGGTTTCCGAAGGGCCTCGGATTTTTAAGGGACAGTTCTGTCAGCATTGCGCTCACCATGACCATCTTGTACGTTTTGATAGCCTTATTTGCAGGGGCGGGCTATGTGGAGCGCGAGTTGAGCGGCGGTACACATTACCTTGTCTTCTCCGTTATTCAAGCGGTCACATTTGCGGCAGGGGTGTTTATTATTCTTTCGGGAGTCAGACTCGTGCTCGCAGAGATCGTTCCGGCTTTTAAAGGCATATCTGACAAGCTTGTGCCGGATTCCAAGCCGGCACTGGATTGTCCGATCATTTTTCCGTACGCGCCAAACGCCGTATTAATCGGCTTTTTTTGCAGCTTCATTGGCGGCATCACCGGCATGTTGATTCTCGGAGCAGCCGGAGCCGTCATCGTTCTTCCCGGAGTGGTTCCCCACTTTTTCACAGGAGCCTCGGCCGGCGTCTTCGGAAACGCTGCAGGGGGGATACGGGGAGCGGTCTTGGGATCTTTTGTCAACGGTCTGATCATTACGTTTTTCCCTGTGTTTCTGCTGCCGGTCATGGGTGATTTAGGCTTTGCCAATACGACATTTTCCGATACCGACTTTGCCGCGACAGGAATCGTGCTTGGCCATGCGTTGAAACTGCTGGGGGCCGGAGGAGTTGTAATTGGAATCGCAGCGGTATTGGCTGGTGCGGTCTTACTGGGCTTTAAACGCGGAAAGGCGGAGAAGTCCGATCATAAAGCTGAAGCGTAAAGGAGTGGGCAATGATGTCAGTGAGGGAAATCGATATGGAACGTTTTCGTGATCAAATCAGGCTGCTGATATTGAAACAGCTTCATCACCTCGGTTTTGGGCATTATGGAGGCAGCTTGTCAATCGCCGATGTGTTGGCCGTTTTGTATGGAAAGGTGATGAAAATAGATCCCGCCAATCCGTCGTGGGAAAATCGGGACTTCTTGATCCTTTCAAAAGGGCACGGCGGCCCCGCCTTGTATGCAGCGCTTCATCTTACCGGCTATTTTGAAGAAGATGTGCTCTATACGCTAAACCGAAACGGCACGGCTCTTCCGTCGCATCCTGACCGGAATTTAACCCCGGGAGTCGATATGACGACCGGGTCGCTGGGCCAGGGGATCTCGGCTGCGGCAGGAGTCGCCCTGTCGCACAAGCTTTCAGGACGCACTAACCGGACCTTTGTCATTGTCGGCGACGGGGAGCTGAATGAAGGTCAATGCTGGGAAGCGATCCAATTCGCGGCACACCATAAGCTCCACAATCTTTATGTGTTTGTGGATGATAATAAACAACAGCTGGACGGTCCGACTAAAGACATTATCGATCCGCTGGATTTTGTCAGCAAATTTTCAGCCTTCGGGTTTTATTCCGAAAGGGTAAACGGACATGAACCTGATGCGATTTATCAAGCGGTCAAAAGAGGAGAAGCCCAGCGGGAAAGGCCGGTTGCCGTCATCCTTGATACGGTGAAGGGAAAGGGCATCCCTTATTTTGAAAATATGGAGAACAGCCACCACATTAGAGCGAATGATGAACAAACCCGCATCATCGAAAAGATCATCATGACGCTTGAAGAAAAGGAAGTGAGGGCATGAATGAGGCGGCAGCAAATGTAAAGCTGGATGCTGTCGAAATGAGGCAGGCATACAGCTCGGCCGTTTATGAACTGGCTCAGGAAAACGCGGACATCGTGGCGTTGGAAGCGGATTTGATGAGCTCGATTTCCATGGACAAAATTAAACGGCGCATTCCCGAGCGAGTGATCAATTGCGGGGTCATGGAAGCCAATATGATAGGGATTGCGGCCGGGCTTTCGTTAACCGGAAGAATCCCGTTTGTTCACACGTTCGCCCAGTTTGCGACAAGACGCTGCTTTGATCAGCTGTTTGTTTCAGGTGCCTATGCCAAAACAAACATCAAGATTCTCGGTTCAGATTCGGGAATTACGGCTGAACATAACGGCGGAACCCATATGGCTTTTGAAGATTTGGGGCTCGCCCGGCTATTCCCGAATGCCTTTGTTTATGAAGCGAGCGATGCGGCAATGCTCCAATTTTTGATCAAAAAGGCTGCGGCGGAGTACGGCATTCACTATATCAGGACGATCAGAAAAAAGGCGGTCAGACTTTATGATGAACATGAAACATTTGCAGACGGAAAAGCAAAAGTTCTCAAAGACGGCAGCGATGCGGCGCTGTTTGCCAGCGGCATCATGGTCGCAGAAGCTTTGCGGGCGGCAGAACTACTAAAAGAAAAAGGGATCGATGCAGCGGTCATCGATATGTATTGCATCAAGCCGATCGATCAAGAAACCGTGATTCGTTACGCACAAAAAACAAATGCGATTGTCACGGCAGAAAACCATAATGTCATAGGCGGATTGGGAAGCGCAGTCGCGGAAGTGCTGAGTGAACAACATCCCGCGCCGCTCAAGAGAATCGGGGTTCATGAAGCCTTCGGACAAGTCGGGACGATCGATTATTTGAAAAAATATTACCGTTTGACCGCAGAACATATCGCACGGGCGGCGGAACAGCTCGTTTAAGATTTCTTTGTCTTGGCCGATTTTTATATTAGAATAGATAAAAGCCTAAAAAAAGTGAGGTATCTTAAATATCGTGTCAGTCAGTCAAAGAGATCGAATCGATGTGAAGCTAGTAGCTCTGGATATGGATGGAACACTTTTAAATGATGAACAGACCATTTCTGATGAAAACAGAAATGCGATTAAAGAAGCCGAGGAAAAAGGGATTTATGTCGTGCTCAGCACCGGCCGGACGCTAATGACGTGCCGGGAGTTGGCGGAGTCGCTCGAACTGTCTTCTTTTTTGATCACGGCAAACGGCAGTGAAATCTGGGATTCGTCTTTCAACCTGGTCGAGCGCCAGCTGCTTCATCCCGATCATGTCCAAATGATGTGGGATTTGCGCAATCTGCACAACACCGATTTCTGGGCCGCCAGCGTCGATAAAGTGTGGAGAGGCGAGTTTCCTGAGGATATTCAGGCGTATGAATGGCTGAAATTCGGCTTTGATATTCCGGATGACGACGTCAGAAACCGGGTCCTGGAAGAGCTGAAAAAGAACAAAGAATTGGAAGTCAGCAATTCAAGCCCGACCAATATTGAAGTCAACGCCATCGGGATCAATAAAGCGGCCGCTTTGGCAAAAGTATGCGAGCGCCTCGGCTTTACGATGGAACATGTGATGGCGGTCGGAGACAGTTTAAATGATATCGCTATGATCAAAGAAGCGGGTTTAGGCGTTGCCATGGGGAACGCCCAGGAAATCGTCAAAGAAACCGCCGACTGGATCACGGATTCCAATATCGAACACGGAGTCGCAAAAGCGATCAGGCATTGGGTATTGTCCTAGCCGAAAAAAGAGCCGATTTGCGGCTCTTTTTTTTGTGCAAAATAAAAAATATTCATGGACTGAAGCAAGTTGAAAAAACCTTGTGAAATCAGGTTTTTCAGCTAAAACTTTTTAGGAAAAATGATTTATTTTATGTGAGGTTTTCTAACAATATGATGCCAAGCGGGCAAATCCTTGATATAATCTATTCAAGTTTGATTATTCGGAATTAAGGTTCCGAAAATCGGAACAAAACGAGGGATATACTAAAATTCGACCGAATGTGCATCAATATATAGGGGGGATTTGATGAATCAAGTTGATTTAAACTGCGATCTTGGAGAAAGCTTCGGCGCTTATAAAATCGGGCTCGATGAGGAGATTCTCGAATTTGTTACATCAGCCAACATCGCTTGCGGATTTCATGCCGGAGACCCTGGCGTCATGCGGAAAACCGTCAAAATGGCGGCGGAAAAAGGCGTGAAAATCGGCGCGCATCCGGGACTTCCCGATTTAGCGGGATTCGGGCGCCGCAATATGGCGATTACGCCTGAAGAAGCATACGATCTTGTCGTGTATCAAATCGGTGCGCTTTCAGGATTTTTAAAGGCCGAAGGTGTGACCATGCAGCATGTGAAACCCCATGGCGCACTGTATAATATGGCGGCGCAAAGCCGGGAACTGTCGGATGCGATCGCGCGTGCAGTTTATCAAACAGACCCGGAACTGATTTTATTCGGTTTGGCGGGAAGCGAACTTGTGCTTGCCGGTGAAAGAGCCGGTTTGAAAACGGCTCACGAAGTGTTCGCCGACCGTACATATCAGGAAGACGGAACGCTGACTTCCCGCCGCCAGAATGATGCGCTGATTCATGATGATGATGAAGCCGTCGGTCAGGTGATCCGCATGGTCAAAGAAGGCAAAGTCCGCAGTTTGCAAGGAACGGATGTCAGCCTTAAAGCAGATACGGTGTGCATTCACGGAGATGGTGCACACGCGCTTCAGTTTGCGAAAAAAATCCGCCGTGAACTCAGGGCAGCAGATATTAAAATAAAAGCTTTTACTACATGATGTTGACAAAAGGAGGAATACCATTTGAAACAAAATAAGAAAACAAAAGCGTCATCAAGCAACTGGACATTGCTTTTGGGCGCCGCTTTTTTAATGGCCACATCCTCAATCGGGCCGGGATTTTTAACACAAACCACAGTATTTACACAGAGCTTGGCTGCAAGCTTCGGCTTTGTCATCCTCGTTTCCATCATTTTAGATATCTTCGTCCAAACCAATGTATGGAGAATCATTGCGGTTTCTGAAAAAAGAGGGCAGGAAATCGCCAACCTCGTCTTTCCGGGACTCGGCTATGTCATCGCCTTTCTCGTCGTTCTGGGCGGGCTTGCTTTCAACATCGGCAATATCGGAGGCGCCGGTCTCGGCCTCCAGGTTTTATTCGGCATTACACCGCAGACGGGTGCGATCATCAGCGCCGTGATTGCGGTTTTGATCTTTGTCATTAAAGAAGCGGGAAAAGCGATGGACCGGTTTACGCTGATCGCGGGCTTTGTCATGATTTTGTTGGTGGTGTACGTTGCGATTACTACCGGGCCTCCTGTTGGAGAAGCGGTAACAAAGACGATCATGCCTGATAATATCGACATTCTTGCGATTGTGACGCTTGTCGGCGGTACGGTCGGCGGATACATTACATTTGCCGGTGGACACCGTTTGCTTGATGCGGGTGTTAAAGGAAGGGCTGCGATACCTGAAGTAACGAAAAGCTCTGTTTCCGGCATTTTGATCACATCTGTCATGAGAATTGCGCTTTTCCTTGCCGTACTTGGAGTCGTCTCAAAAGGCCTGCACATTAATCCGGATAACCCGCCGGCTTCTGTCTTCCAGCTTGCTGCGGGAAATATCGGCTACAAAATCTTCGGCCTCGTCATGTGGGGAGCTGCCGTTACATCTGTAATCGGTGCTGCTTATACGTCCGTATCTTTCTTTAAAACGTTTTCTCCGAAAATTGAAAAGAATTCGCGCGGCATTATTATTGTCTTTATTATCGTATCAACGATTTGCTTTGTAACAATTGGAAAGCCGGTCAACCTTCTCGTTCTTGCCGGCGCATTAAACGGCTTAATCTTGCCGATCGCACTCGGCTCCCTTTTGATCGGCGCGTACAAGAAGAATGTCGTCGGCGACTACAGGCACCCGATCTGGCTTACAATTCCCGGTATTCTGGTCGTTATTGTCATGGCGGTCATGGGAGGCTATACGTTAATCAATGAAATTCCTAAGTTATGGGGATGATATCGTTGCGTCATGTAAATGAAATGCGCCCTGACGAAGTCAGGGCCCTGATTCGAAAAGGGGAAATAACGGGTCCGACAGCCGGCATGGCCGGAGGTTTTACCCAGGCAAACCTGGTGATTTTGAAAAAAGAGCTCGCTTTTGAGTTTTTGCTGTTTTGCCAGCGCAATGAAAAGCCGTGTCCGATTCTCGATGTCACAGATCCCGGATCTCCGGTCCCGTCCATCACGGCGCCGGACGCCGATATCCGCACCGATTTTCCGAAATACCGTATATACAGGCGTGGCGAATTGACGGATGAAGTGACCGATATCCATTCTTTATGGGAAAACGACATGGTCGGTTTTTTAATCGGCTGCAGCTTTACGTTTGAACAAGCGTTAATCAATAACGGAATCCCTGTCAGACACATTGAAGAAAAGCGAAATGTTCCGATGTATCAAACGAATATTCCTTGTGTCCCGGCAGGCCGTTTTCAAGGGCCGATGGTCGTCAGTATGAGGCCGGTTCCGGAAGAGCAGGCGGTGCGTGCCGTTCAGGTTACATCAAGGTTTCCCGCCGTTCACGGAGGGCCTGTCCATATCGGCAGTCCTGAAGCCATCGGTATAACAGACATCGCAAAACCCGATTTCGGTGATGCGGTCACGATAAAAAAAGGGGAAGTTCCGGTATTTTGGGCTTGCGGCGTCACCCCTCAGGCTGTCGCAATGCACGTAAAGCCGGAGCTGATGATTACGCATTCGCCCGGCCATATGCTGGTTACCGATGTTCGGGACGAACAATTTGGCGTGTTATAGGATCACAAAATCAATACAGAGCGGTTTATCTGTATTGATTTTTGATTTAAGGGGATGAAAGGCAAGGTGAAACAGAATTGAAAAATCTATCGAATGTGACAATGTCTCCGCTCGGCGACTCCGCGGTTATCATTCAGCTCGGAGAGGGGATAAGCGAACAGACGCATCGTGTCGTCAGCGCGCTGACAAAGCGGATTGAAAACGATCCGTTTCCCGGTTTTATTGAGTGTGTGCCGGCTTTCACGAGTGTGACCGTTTTCTATCACCCATTTGAAGTATACCGCAAGATGGAGAGCGGCAAGGCTGTTGATTCTCCGTATGAAAAGGTAAAAGCCCTCATCGAACATCATCTCAAAGAGCTCACAATGGAAGAAGAAACAAATCAGCGTACGGTGGAAATTCCGGTTTGTTACGGCGGCCGTTTCGGCCCTGATTTGGAGGAAGTGGCCGACATCAACGGACTGACTGCTCAGGAAGTCATCGATATTCACACCTCGGGTGAGTACCTCGTTTATATGATCGGCTTTGCGCCGGGCTTCCCTTACTTAGGCGGAATGTCTGAAAAGATAGCCGCGCCGCGGCGGTCCTCTCCGCGGACTTCGATTCCCGCCGGCTCAGTGGGAATCGCCGGCATGCAAACAGGCGTCTATCCCCTTTCAACGCCGGGCGGCTGGCAGCTGATCGGCAATACGCCGCTTGAATTATTCAAGCCTTATGAACAGCCTCCGAGCCTTCTGAGAGCAGGGGATATCGTGAAATTTGTCAGCGTGACAGAAGAGGAGTATCACGCGCTGAAGGAGGGAAAATCTTGAGCATAGAAGTGTTAAAGCCGGGTCTGATGACGACGGTTCAAGACTTGGGCCGTGCAGGTTTTCAAAAATACGGCGTGCTTGTCAGCGGGGCCATGGATGCCGATTCTTTACGGATTGCCAATCTCCTCGCGGGAAACAGCCAGAACGAAGCTGCGCTTGAAGTGACGCTAATGGGACCGGGGCCGTCTCTCCGCTTTCAAAAACCGGCTCTTATAGCGGTGACGGGCGCTGACTTTTCACTGATGGTAAATGATGAAGAAGTCCCGCTTTGGCGTCCGGTTTACATCAAAGAAGGCAGCGTGTTGACATTCGGCATGTGCAAGCGCGGCAGCCGTGCATATATGGCGGTAGCCGGGGGGATTGATGTGCCGCCTGTGATGGAAAGCAAAAGCACATATGTCAGAGCAGGGCTCGGTGGCTTTCAAGGAAGGGCGCTTCAAAAGGGAGACGTGTTATCGCCAGGCAGCCCGGCGCCGTTGTCGGAAGCGATGTGCAAAAAGCTTGCAGACCATGGCAATGGCTTGGGCTTTGCGGCTCCGAAGTGGGCTGTCGACCGCAAATATTTTCTCCCGTTAAAAAAGAACCCGGTCATTCGTGTCATTAAAGGCGATCAGTTCGCTTGCTTCACCTCATCATCGCAAGAACGCTTTTTCGCGGACACATTCCGGGTGACGGCCAAATCCGACCGGATGGGGTACCGACTTCAAGGAGAAGCGCTCGAACTCACTCAGCCGCTGGAAATGATCTCTGAAGCTGTATCGTTCGGAACGATTCAGGTGCCGCCTGACGGCAATCCGATCGTTCTTCTCGCAGACAGACAGACAGCGGGCGGATATCCGAGAATCGCCCATATCGTATCCGCCGATTTTTCGCAGGTGACGCAGATGATGCCGGGCGAGCAGGTGCAGTTTCAGCTTGTCAGCCTTCAGGAAGCAGAGCGCATGTACATCGAACGGGAGACAAAAATCAGCGAACTTTCCGCCCGGTTGAAGCTTGAATACATGTTATGATAGGTGTGATGTGTATCAGGAGGGGGAAGGCATGGAACATAAAAACAAAACAGTTGTCAAAGCTATGACCCTGCTCAATCTGTTCCTGACGAGAGAAAGGCTTTCACTGGGCGATATGATTGAGTTGACAGGCATGCCGAAAACATCTGTCTACCGCATGGTTTGTTCTCTCGAAGAAATGGGTTTTCTCGACCGTGACGAGAACGGGATGTATGCTTTAGGACTGCTGTTTTTGCAATACGGCCACCTTGTTTCAGAAAGGCTTGATATTCGAAAAATCGCTCTGCCTATCATGGAAGAACTCCGCGATGACGTGGATGAAGCCGTCCATTTGATCGTGAGGCAGGGAAATGAAGCGATGTATATCGAAAAAATTGAGGGCACGCAGACCGTTCGCCTCTATACAGCGATCGGGAGGCGGTCCCCTTTATATGCCGGAGCCTGCGCAAGAAGCATTCTGACGTTTTTGCCTGAAGAGGAGCGGGATGCCTATATCAAGAAGACAGAGCTGGTGCCGATCGCTTCCGGTACGATCCGGGATAAGACCGAGCTGATCCGCATTTTGAATGAGTCGTACCGGAGCGGATGCACGGTCAGTCATTCGGAGCTCGAAGACTACACCTCCGCGATCGCCGCGCCGATTTTTAATCATAAGCGCGAAGTCGTGGCGGGGATCAGCATCGCCGGGTTTGAAGCCCGCTTTCAGAAAGACCGTCTTCCTTACTTGACCGAAAGAGTGAAAAAGGCAGCGCTTGACATTTCGAGAAAGTTAGGTTTTTAGGAAAAAAGAAAAGTATCCTTTCGAGCCTCTCCGGAGTACATATATGGTAGCTGCCGCGAAAAAACGGCATACCGGAGGGGGAAAGGATATGACGCTTCAATATACGGCTCTCGGCGATTCTCTAACCGTCGGGGTCGGTGCAGGTTTGTTTGAGCCGGGGTTTGTCCAGCGCTATAAAAGGAAAATGGAAGAGGATTTGAACGAAGACGTTTCTTTGCTTGTATTTGCGAAATCGGGTCTTGAGACGTCGGATATTCTGGCGATGCTGAACGAGCCGTTCATCATGGAGCAGGTCAAAAAAGCGGACGTCATCACGATAACGGGCTGCGGCAATGACCTTTTGCAATCGCTGGAGATATATGAAAAAGAAAAGGATGAACACGTCTTTTTGGAAGCTTCCTCACACTGTCAGAAAAACTACTCAGGCATGCTTGAGAAAATCGGAGACATAAAGGGAGATAAAGATACGCGTTACCTCGTCCGTCTTCTCAATCTATACAACCCTTTTCCGTCGATCGAATTAGCGGACAGATGGATCTCCGGCTTTAACAGGCATTTAAAGCAGCTCGAATCCGCTCCGCAAATCAAGGTGATCGATACTTATGCTGTCTTTAAAGGACGCGAAAAAGAATATTTGTCAATTGACCGCGTGCATCCAAACAGCAGAGGGTATGAAGCGATGGCGGAAAAGCTGAGAGCGGCGGGCTACGGGCCGCTGAAAAGCTGAATTTGATGAAGAAAGACCATTCCAATCAGGAATGGTCTTTTCAGCGTGTCGACAAACCCTCGCATTCGTTGTCAGGCCTGCGCGTCGGTGCTCACGAATAGGAGAAGGATCGGCGGCTAACCGCCCAGGCGTCCTGCCTGAACGCCGCCGTCATCACATCCTGTGAAAGTCAGCTTCCGATGCTCGGCCTTCCTAGACTGCAAGGGTTGCGGGTCACGCTGAAAGGATGACAAAACCCCAAAACAAAAGCCGTTTTGGGATTTTGTCAACAATCTGGAAGCCGCTTTACCAAGCGGCTTTTTTTATGCATAAACTCCGCAAAAAAGAAAAAAATAGAATAAATCATAGATCAGAAAGGATGTTGCATGATGCGCAAACTGTGCGTTTGCCTGCTTCTCGTCATTCCGCTGTCATGTACGGCTGTCATGTCTTCTGCCTACGGAGAAACACATGTTTATCAAGAGTTGACGGACAAGCAAAAAAATGAACTGGCTTCTTTGCAAAAGGACATTATGGAAAAGAAAAAACAGCTGATCAATAAGTATGTGGAGTACGGAATTCTTGATCAGGAAAGGGGAAAAGAAATCAAATCTCATATTGAAAAGCGCTATGAAAAAGAGCGGGAAAACGGGTTTCTGCCAAAATTTAAACACCAAAAAGAAAAGTTTCACAAGCATCATATTCATTAAACTGAAAAAGACGGCGTCTCATTTTCTTCGTGACAAAAGTGTAAAGACAGGTGTAAACTAATACTCATGTAAACTGCTAAGAGAGTAAAGAGGTGTTGTGAGTATGAAGAAGAATCGTCCTGTTTCAGAGCGCAGACTGCTTGGCATCGCCGGGCTCGGCTGGCTTTTTGATGCCATGGACGTTGGCATATTATCGTTTATTATCGCCGCTTTGCACGCGGAATGGAAGTTGACGCCGCAGGAGATGAGCTGGATCGGCAGCGTCAACTCAATCGGCATGGCAGTCGGGGCGTTTGTCTTTGGCCTTTTGGCTGACCGTGTCGGAAGAAAATACGTTTTTATGATTACGCTGCTGTTTTTCTCAATCGGCAGCGGGTTGTCCGCTTTGACGACGACATTGTGGGCATTTTTAGTGCTGCGCTTTTTCGTCGGTATGGGGCTTGGGGGAGAGCTTCCAGTCGCATCTACGCTCGTATCCGAAACGGTTGCGCCTGAGCGGAGGGGAAGAGTCGTCGTCCTGCTCGAAAGTTTCTGGGCATTCGGCTGGCTGGCCGCAGCGCTCATTTCGTATTTTATTATTCCGGCCTACGGCTGGCAGATTGCTTTATTAATAACCGCGATACCGGCTATTTACGCCTTATATTTGCGGATCGCCCTGCCGGATTCTCCGAAATATGAGAAGCTTGCGCAGGAAAGGAAGCCGACCGTCATGGAAAATGTGAAGAGCGTCTGGTCCCGCAACTATGCCCGGCCTACGGCTATGCTGTGGATCGTCTGGTTTTGCGTCGTCTTTTCCTACTACGGCATGTTTCTTTGGCTGCCGAGCGTCATGGTGATGAAAGGATTCAGCATGATCAAGAGCTTTGAGTACGTCCTGATTATGACGCTGGCTCAGCTGCCCGGCTATTTCTCCGCGGCATGGCTGATTGAAAAAGCCGGCCGGAAAATGGTGCTTACCGTCTACTTGTTAGGGACGGCTGTCAGCGCCTACTTCTTCGGTTCGGCTGATTCGCTGGCGCTTCTGCTTGCGTCAGGCATGTTTTTATCGTTTTTCAACCTTGGTGCATGGGGCGCGCTTTACGCTTATACGCCTGAACAATACCCGACGTCAATCAGGGGGACCGGCGCAGGAATGGCAGCCGGCTTTGGCCGAATCGGCGGCATTCTCGGCCCGCTTCTTGTCGGCTATCTCGTCGCCCGGGGAACAGAGATTTCCATGATCTTTTTGATCTTCTGCGTCGCCGTTGTTGCGGCCGTCGCGGCCATCTTCTTTTTGGGAACGGAGACGAAGCAGAAAGAGCTTGCCTAATGTCCGAATTCTCCTTCATAATGGACGGGACGCGAGAATTTGGAAAGAGTTGATTGAATTGAAAAAGAAAGCCATCATTACAGGTCTCTCATTGTTGATTCTTGTGACAGGCTGTTATGTGTATAACGCCTTTTACGGAAATCCGGTCAGCCGCGCGCTGGCTGAACAAAAGCTATCGGCATACTTGCAGGAAGCCCACGCCGGCGAAACCTTATATATGAAAGGAAGCTCCTATAATTTCAAGTTTGCTGAATACCTTTTTCGCGTGTCAGATGAGCGGAATGATGAGTACATTTTCAGTGTGAAAGGCGGCTTGCAGCCGGCTGTCACAAACGATGGCATCAAAGAAGTCAGACAGGAAAAGACGAGAGCCAGAATAAGCAAAGAAGCCTCAAATGAGATCAAGGCAGAGCTTGAAAAAAAGCTGAAAAACGTAATCGACGTCCAAGTTTCTCTATCTGGAAGCTATGATGTCAATACAGATTGGAAAAAACTGAAGCAAACAGAACCGATCGCTGTTACAGTTACCTTGAATTCAGGCCGTGACGGCCAGAGACAGGTCTATGACCAGGCAAAAGCGGTGAAAAAGTTATTGAGCGGCTACCATTATGAAAACATTGAGATTGACAGTATGGGCTTAGACGGGGAAGACCGGCCCGGCTATGTGAAGTACATTGTGCATGTTTTAAAGGACCGCGCGATAGCCATTGAAGATGTAGAGAAGGCGCTGTAACGCCTTCTCTTTTTTTTATATGCGGGATATATAGGCGATTTGCACTATTGATGTCCATGCCCGTAGCGAATAGAATCATATTAAGAACAAATGAATATCGTCGGGATTGTTACTGGTAAGGCAGGCAAGACCTAAAATGTGCTAAAGGAACCGCAGACCTTAGTGTGCTTTTTTGCGCCTATCGGCTGATGCTTTCGCATGTTTTAGGTCTTTTTTTGTTCCTTTCGCCGGGGTCTTTAGATGTGATGGCACATTTTTCATTTTGATCGTCTTCTGTTGATTTGATAGGATAGAAAAATTGGAGGAGGTAGATCCGGGTGCTGCAAAAAGAGATTGCAAGAGAACTCTTGCCCCTCATTGGAGGCGCGGAGAATATCATCAGCATCAGTCATTGTACGACAAGGCTGCGCTTCAATGTCAGAGATGAAGAAAAAATCGATATAGCTGCTATTGAAAAGATGGAGTCTGTGCAGGGGACTTTTTTCAGATACGGTTTGTTCCAGATCATTTTCGGTACAGGTGTGGTCAATAAGATTTATAAAGAAATGATCCAATACAGCGATCCGGCTCCTTTTGAAGAAGCCCGGCGGGAGGCGCGGCCAAACATGAACGTATTGACGCGATTTGCCAAAACGCTGTCAGACATCTTTGTGCCGATCATTCCTGCAATCGTTGCGAGCGGATTGCTCATGGGTCTCATCAGTGTGCTTAAAGAATTCAGCCTCGGCGCTTATGGCGGCCCGATGATGAAAATGCTCGACATTTTTTCAAGCTCAGCGTTTGTCATTTTGCCTGTGCTGATCGGGTTCAGTGCGGCTAAACAGTTTGGAGCGAATCCGTTTTTAGGCGCTGTTATCGGCGGAATTCTGACCCATCCCGATTTGCTTGATCCTTCATTGCTCGGCAGCCAAAAGCCGGAATCCGTCGAAGTATTCGGCCTTGAAGTCCCTTTGATCGGATACCAGGGGACAGTCATTCCGATTCTCTTATCCGTCTACATAATGAGCAAAATCGAAAAATTCTTAAAAAGAATCATCCCCCGTTCTTTAGATTTGCTTGTCACACCGTTTATTACAATCATGGCTTCCGGATTTGCCGCGCTGTTTATCATGGGGCCGCTTTCACTGATCATCGCCCATTTCGTAAGCGGCTGTCTCGGGTTTGTCTATCATTTTGCGGGGGCTTGCGCCGGATTTTTATTTGGCGGGCTTTACTCCTTACTCGTTTTGAGCGGCCTGCACCACAGTTTTTATGTGATTGAAGCGTCGCTGCTAGCAGATCCCGCATACGGGGTCAATTTTCTGCTTCCAATATGGTCGATGGCCAATGTCGCACAGGGAGGAGCGGGACTCGCCGTATTTTTGAAAACAAAGAATGCCGGCATCAGAAAGATTGCGATTCCGGCTTCTCTCACCGCTTTTTTGGGAATCGTTGAACCTGTCATGTTTGGCGTCAACCTGAAGCTCGTCAGGCCGTTTATCGGCGCATCGATCGGAGGCGCCATCGGAGGTGCATACGCCGTCTTCACACACGTTGCGGCAAATTCTTACGGATTGTCCGGCATCCCGATGATTTCAATCATTCTTCCTCTCGGCACCGCCAATCTCATTCATTATTTAATCGCTTTTGCGATTGCGGTGATTTCAGCATTCATTGCGACTTTGTGTCTTGGCTTTAAAGATGAAAAAGAATAATTCCGTTTTCATTCATTAAAACAGGATGAAAGGAAGGCAGCTATGAAAGTAAAAAAAATCTTAAATAACAATGCGCTCGTCGTTAAGGATCGCGGCGAGGAAAAGATCGTATTAGGTTCCGGAATCGCATTTCAAAAAAAGAAGAATGATATTGTCGATAGATCTAAAATTGAAAAAATATTCGTAATGAAAGATTCATCAGAATACCGCCAATTCGAGGAGATCTTAAAAACGTTGCCTGAAGATCATATTCAGGTGGCGGAGGATATTATTTCTCATGCGGAAAAAGAGCTCGGGATCAAAATCAATGAGCGAATCCATGTCGCTTTTTCAGATCATTTATCATTCGCGATAGAACGGTTAAGCAAGGGAATGGTCATTAAAAATCCGCTGCTTCAAGAAGTCAAAGTCCTCTACACGAAAGAATTTCAAATCGGCCGCTGGGCAAAGGCCCTCATTAAAGAAAAGCTGAAGATCGATATTCCGGAGGATGAAGTCGCCAATATTGCGCTTCATATTCATACAGCCAAAACAAACGCGGGAGATATGACAAAAACGCTCGATCTCACAACGATGATCAAAGATATTATCGAGATCATCGAAAACAAACTCAACATTAAAATAAAGGATGAGACGATTTCGTATGAGCGGCTTGTCAACCATCTCCGTTTCGCCATTCAGCATATCGAATCGGGAGAGACATTTTACGAAATGGATGGTGAAATGATCAGCCTCATTAAAAAGAAGTTTGGACAAGCGTTTATGTGCGCAGAAGAAATCGGGGCATTTGTGAAGCGGGAGTATGGCTTTGAATTTCCGGAAAAAGAGCTGTGCTACATTACCATGCATATTCAGAGATTTTATCAACGGTCTGCTGTCGTGTAAAGAATGCCTGTGTTTAAGAAAACGGAGCCCTGTTATCGGGCTCCGTTTTTGTTTAAGGCTTCAATTTCCGTTAAAACCGAATTTTCGATTAGAAATCCTTTCACTTTGACGTGCAAAGGGATTAGCGGGTGCCGGCGGATGGCGGCGACGCTTTTTTGGACGCCTTCAGCCACGGTTCCGCTCGGTGACAGCCATTCATCGATGCTGCCCTGCGTAAACTCCGGACTGCAGTTTTGGAAAAGGTACTCTAAAGTTTGCATTCTATCACTTAAATCTTTGTTTCTATTTAAAAGGTCAGAAATATCTTCATCTGCCGTTTGCTCGTGCTTATCGCGGACAATCCAGATTTCTTCCGTTTTGTTCCGGTGGACAAGGGTGATGATATCCCTCATCAAATCACCATAGGGCTGTGAAATATCAGGGAAGACGCTTTTTAAAACGAGGGCGTTTTCAGGCTGAATATTCGCTGCCCGGCAGATGGTCTGTTCAAGCTGTTTCTCCATTCCGATAATCATCAGTATTTTTTTGTTTTCTTCCATGACATTTCACCTCATTTATTTATCGTGTTTGTCCAGTTCTTCCATTTTCCCTCCGGGTTAATAGATGCCAGGTGGATCCATCCGTTCTCGGCTTTTTGCCGGAAGCTGTGATCGCGGTCAAGAAGACGTTCGATAGCATCATCCGGCGCTTCGATCACGATCAGAAGCCTGAGAGGCGCATGATATATTTCGTCATCCGACCGCATGACGGACTGCCACGGGAGGCCGGCCAAAAGATCGCTTGCATTTCCTTGCATGACGCCGAGGCCTGAAGTGACGGTTTGAGTTGCTTTATTTCCGCTTCCATAATAATGCGGTGCAACGGTAGACGCGTAATATTGCAGATTGATCCATTGGGCTACTGTTCCAGGCCCTGAAATGATGCCGCTGAGGATGGAGCCGTCTTCATCATTCCGCCAGTCATAGCTGTGCAGAAAAGCCCTTCCTTCAAGATCGGCTCCGCGTGTAAGCCGGCGTGTGCCGATGATGAAGGAAGCATTTCGGGCCAGCCCCCATTCGGGGCGGACTTCGCTCCAATCTTCGGCGAAGCGCTCAACTTCATTCCGCGGATTTTGGTAGCCGAGCTGCGGCAGCTCTTCTAAGCGTTCGGCTCCGACGGTACGGCTCACATCGGGAAGTACCGAGTTGATGCGGTCGAACGCTTGTTGAGCTTTAGACGGAAGCTCAGGTACATAGAGCCATTGCAGTTCATCCAATGTTGTAATATGCTCTGCGGCGGCGAATACCGTATCATCCGGAATAAAAATGCCGTCGGAGCGGAGTCTCTGTCTGACGCTCGGAAGGTTGCATAAAGCGGCTAGGACGCGTGCGTTGAAAGCGCCTGATGCGCCTCCGCAGGCGCCGCAGTCCAGTGCCGATGCATAAGGGTTATTCGTGCTTCTGCTGCCGTGCCCGCAAATGACAACCAGCGGAGCGAACCGGTCAGTGATCCCCATCATCTTTAATGCCTGTCTGGCATAGGCGGCTTTTTCTTCTTCTGTAAATCCGACCGGAATGCCGGTTTCAGATGTTTCCATGCGATCAAGCGAGAGCTTTGCCTGAGGCTTCTTCAGCCATGTTTTCCGCGCATTCCGGAAAGCTTGCCCGGCTGCGCGGGGGACCAGGCTGCGCGCGGCCATTTGCACGCTCAGCCACGGCCCGCTCACTTCGGGAAGCAGCATACCCGCCAATAGATTCTGTTTCATCGTTTTAAAGGCGGAGCTCAGCGAGGATGCTGCTTTTTTATGTTCTTGATACGATTTGAAACTTGATTCGTCGGCCGTTTCATTTACTCGATGCTGAGGTTTAAGGATGACAGGCAGAGAGCTGTGAGTGTGCTTAGTGCCAAGCTCGCACGTTTCGATTGCCAGATTGAAAAAGCCCGCTGTTCCATACGTTTCAAAAGGGCCTGACTTTTCCAATGCCCGTCGGAACGGCTCTGAACGGACATCAATACAAAATGCAAGCTGGGCCAGCGCCGCTTCACTTTTGGCGGCAGCGGCAGGTTTGTTTGCCGTGATGAGATTCCTTACCTCAGCGGCGTATGAGTGTTCCCACGCTTCCAGCCAGATGCGCCTGCGCGTTAGATCATCAAAGCGGCGGGCGAGTGTTAATCTCGCTTTTTGCTCTGCTGCTGAAAGTTTGAGCCATTCGTCAGGCGTCAGGCCGCCCCAATGCAGCCAGGCCGCAATCAAAGGAACGACCAGCATCTCTTTTTCAGGTTTTGGCTTAGACAGCGGCAAATAAGGTTCAATAAGCATCCATTCCATTGAAAGCCGGATGGCCAAATACTCGAGCAACAGCCCTTGTTCGTCCTGCGATTGCTGGGAACGCCAAAGCATCATCCCGGCCCATCCCGGAAGAGAGAGCAAATGAGCTTCAAGATATGCCTGAACGTCTCCATCAGAAATATCAAGCGCTCGGAGTGCTCTTTCCATCGCGTCCCGCGGCTCTTCCGGCCACCCTTTCAGTCGTTGGCGTTCCGCTCGCGCCAGGGCGGGATCATGTTCAATCAGCTGCCGCCAAGCGCTGTAAAACCCTTTCTCGCGATGCGGAAGCCGCCATGCCGATTGTGATTCATCGAGAAACAGCTTGCACCATTTAATCACATGATGATCAAGAAGGTGAGCGGTTTTCTGTCCGGCAAAAACGCTGAGCGGTTTGATCAAGCGTGTTTTTTGATCATCGATTGTCCCGCGCGCCACTTGTTTGGCAAGCTTTTCGACTTGCCGGGATCTCAAGAGCTGTTCAGGGATTTCGTCCAGCTTGAGCGCGGCTTTGCAAAACGCTTCCGCTGTTTCCCTCTGCATGCCGGGCTGATGTGAATCGAGCCAATGCGTCAGCTTTTTTTCAAGAATGGCCTCATCGATTTCTCCCCGTTGTTTTGCGGAGCGGAAAATGGAGGACTTTGGGTATATATCAACATGAAGCTGCTGTTTAAGCTGCCGGGCCGTCTGTTCAAATGTCTGTTCTTCAAGACCCATCCACGGATGGCGCGCGGCAAAAGTTTCAATCGGCCAAAGCGGCGCAATGACCCGTGCTGCTGATTGAACCGATTCATCAATATTAAAGTCCGCTGTCTGATGTTCATATTTGAAGATCAATTGTTTAGACAATGTCGGTGCTGCTTTCATGATTGACGACCTCCTTGAGTAAGATATTGGTCAAGATAATTCGGCCGTTCTTCGACCGATTCAAAATGCGGCTCACCCGTTTTTACAAGACGCAGATAGAGTGCGCCGGACCATGCAAAGCGCTGCCGAACGATCAAGGCGCCGGCCGCACTGCCGGCTAACAAAACGACTGCCGTTAAAACGGCCGCCATTGCAGGCGGCTGCGCCCCTTGTACAACAGCTTCCTTCAGGAGCCCGTGTAAACCGGAATGAATGATGGCAAACGCGAGTGAAGCCCCCGTTAAAATGAAAAGCCCGGCTATTCGTGTGACGCGTCCGTAATTGGCTGTGACAAGCTGTCTCCAAGCAATGAACAGTGCCCAGCCTAAAACAAGGGCGCTGATCAATTGATAGCCATCGTCAGCAGCTGAAACCCAGATTCCGATGACGACAGTAAGAGCAAAGACGCCGCCTATCATGTTCCAGAAAAGAGCCGGTCTGCCCCGTTTAGATGTGAACGATTCATAACGGCGCACCGCTGATCCGGCTTGGAGGAAAAGGGCGGCTTTGAACAGGCCGTGTAACATGAGGTGAATAACAGCCGCAATATAGGCCCCTAATGCGCATTGGACGAGCATAAAACCCATCTGCGCGACCGTTGAAGCTGCGAGCTGCCGCTTGTAGTCCGTCTGGACGATCATCATGCCCGTTCCGAGCAAGACGGAAAAAACGGCGGGAACAAGCAGAATAAGCTGCAGCCCATCACCATTGAACATCGGTGCGAAACGGGTCAGCATGACGCCGCCTACATTTACGAGTCCGGCGTGCATGACCGCGGAAACGGGAGTCGGGGCGATTGCAGAATCGAGCAGCCAGCGATGAAACGGCCACTGTGCCGCAGGAATCATCACCGTTAAAATGATAAGGAGGCCGATCCCGGTTTTCTCCCATGAGCTGAGCTGTGCTAGGCTTTCCTCCGCTATGGCGGAGGAAAGCTGCCAGTGACCTGTCGCGAGAGACAGCCAAAGAGCGGCGGCTGCTATCGCCAGCCAGCTGAGCGCAAAGATCCGGCCCGCATATAAAGCGGCATTTTTGGCCGCTTGCCACGCTCTGTTTAAGCCGATTAGCGCGGTCAAGCCGAAAAGCGTGATACCCCAGCATAAGAGGAGCCAGCGAAGATCATCGTTCAGCCAGGCGCATGAAGCGCCTCCTGTCGTAAGCGTCAGCAGCACAAAAAATTTACGGTAGGAGCGGTCACCGAACAAATACCGGACAGAGTAGCGCTGGACGATGAAGCCGATGGTCAAGACAAAAAAGGCGATTAACCAAGCAAGCGAATCCAAGCGCCACGGAGCTCCAGCTTGCCCGGGATTCACCGTTATCAATGCTGTCAGCGCGGCAAGCGGCGGCAGGGCGATGATCTTAGCGTGAATCCGTACATATGCCAATGGAACCTTTCGATTCAGGACGAGCAGTGCGCTGAACAAACAAAGCGCAAGCGACGCGAAAAATATTTTCAGCCAAAATAAAGAATCTAGCAGATCAAACATCCGGCATCCCTCCGTCGGGATGATGGAAAAGAACATACTGTTTCATGTCTTGCCTTCCTTTCTGAAAACGTAAAAAAGCCGGTATATTCAGGATCGGCCCATTTAGCCAATCTTTCTGAATGATACCGGCTTATCTTTAACTCATGTTCATGCTTTAAAGATCTTCCGTTTTGCTATGCCAATTTTTTTTGCAGGTCGTTTGCCAATTTAAATACCATGATCCGTTCGCCAGTGCGGGTGCTGATATCCGTGTGAAAGCTGATCGTCTCTTCACCGGTCAGCTCCTTCATTATGCGGCTCAGTTGTTCTATACCCGATTCCACCAAACCGGAGCGGGTTCTTTTAATTGACAGCAGGCCTTCTTTTGTACTGCAAAGTTCGTATTCGGCGGGTGTCAAAATACCGTTCAGGGAAATGATGACCATGTTTCTGAGAATATCTGTTTTAACAGACACGGACCCGCGGCCCAAATAGTCTTTTTCCCATTGGGTTAAGGTTTTGCTGATCTCCGCCTCCAAAGACCCCTTCGTCACTTTCTGTTTTTTCAATGTTATATCCTCCTGAAAAACGGTATATTTCTTTTCCTTATACACGGCAGGTAGGGAAAATGAAATATACCGTCCTATCAAAATGTTAATGTCATGCATGGTAAGGTTGCTTTTTCACGCGACCATAATGGGATTATAGCCGAATGCTAAAGCTCTTTTGCATGAGATTACAATTATTGATTTTACGGAATTACTTTTTAAATATCATATCTTTTAAGATTTATGATGTCAATACCGTTCTTTTATTGGATAAAAAAGAGGAATGCCGTCTTAGCAGACTAGCATTCCCTTGGCAACTGCATCGGCTTTTTCTTTGCCGTTCAGCAATTCGGCAAGCTTGAGGGCAAATGGAATCGTGGTCGCCGGGCCTCTGGACGTAATGATGTTTCCATCCACGACGACATTTTCATTTGCAGTGACCTCCGCTCCTGTCAAATATTCTTCAACTCCGGGATAGCAGGTCGCTTTTTTTCCGCTGACAAGCCCCGTTTTTCCGAGCGTCATCGTTGCGGCGCAGATGGCGGCGACATATTTTCCTGCATCCGCCGCTTCTGTCAGCGTCTTGTGCAAAGCTTGGTGTTCCAGCATTTTTTTGCTGCCTACATTTCCGCCCGGAAGAATCAGCATATCCGCTTTTTGAAAATCAGCATCCTCAAACATGACGTCTGCCTCGACGACAATGTCATGCCCGCCTTTCACGCTGCGGGATGGATCAAGCGAGACGGTGACGGTCTCGACTTCAGCCCTCCGTAAAATATCAATCGTTGCTATCGCTTCGATTTCTTCAAATCCGCCGATTAAAAAAACATACGCTTTCTTCATGAGAATAACCTCCTTCGTCTCTACCGTTCATTCTAACTGCGGCAAAGACATTTCCGCAACTGATGAAGTAGACAAATTGAGACACCTGTCTCGTTTTGTCTCTTATTTTGGAAGGATGTCCGCTTGAAAAGAGCTTCATGTTTGCGTCGGAGAGTTGGCACGATTTTTGCATCATAACGTGTGAGTAAAAAAAGACAGGAGGTTTTTTCATATGGAAGAGGCACTGACAAAGGAAAAGGCGGTGTGGATGTATCAAAAAATGCTGGAAATCCGCCATTTCGAAGATCGGGTTCATCAGCTGTTTGCTAAAGGAATACTGCCGGGTTTTGTCCATCTTTACGCCGGAGAAGAAGCGGTTGCTGCGGGCGTCTGCGCTCATCTGAATGATGAAGACACCATCACGAGCACACACCGCGGCCATGGGCACTGCATTGCAAAAGGGTGCGACTTGAAAGGGATGATGGCCGAGATATACGGAAAATCTGCAGGACTTTGCAAAGGAAAAGGCGGATCAATGCATATCGCAGACTTTGACAAAGGGATGCTAGGCGCAAATGGAATCGTCGGCGGGGGATTTCCCTTGGCCTGCGGAGCTGCCCTCACTGCAAAGTATAAAAAGACTAAAAATGTAAGCGTTTGCTTTTTTGGTGACGGCGCCAACAACCAAGGGACGTTTCACGAAGGGATCAATCTTGCCGCCATTTGGAAGCTGCCTGTCATATTTGTCGCCGAAAACAACGGGTATGGCGAAGCGACGCCGTTTTCCTATGCGTCAAGCTGCGAATCGATCGCAGATCGTGCGGCCGCCTATGGGATTCCTGGCATTCGCGTGGATGGAAAAGATGCGGCCGCGGTTTTCCAGGCTGCGGGCCGGGCGATAGAGCGTGCCAAAAACGGAGAAGGACCGACGCTCATTGAGTGTATGACATACCGGAACTACGGTCATTTTGAAGGAGATGCCCAGCGCTACAAAACAAATGAAGAAAAGGCGGTGCATCAGGAAGAAAAAGATGCCATTGCCGCGTTCAAAAGCGAATTGCTGGCAAAAGGGCTGATGAGTGAAGAAGAGCAGTCGCGGATTGAAAAAGAAGTTGAAGAAGCGGTCAAGGAAGCGGTTGCATTCAGCGAAAAAAGCGCTTATCCGGAAGAAAACGAACTGCTGACAGATGTATATGTATCCTATTAATTCATGAAGGGGGAAGGAAACATGACGAGGGAAATCAGCATGTCAGCCGCATTGAATGAAGCGATCAAACTTGCGATGAGAAAGGACGATCACGTCATTTTAATGGGGGAAGATGTCGCAGGAGGAGCGAATGTCGATCATCTGCAGGATGATGAAGCATGGGGCGGTGTGCTCGGCGTCACGAAAGGGATTGTTCAGGAATTTGGACGGGAGCGCGTCCTTGATACGCCGATCAGTGAAGCGGGGTACATCGGCGCAGCCATGGCGGCGGCTTCAACAGGTTTAAGGCCGATCGCGGAATTGATGTTTAACGATTTTATCGGAACATGTTTGGACCAGGTGCTGAACCAGGGAGCGAAGTTCCGCTACATGTTTGGCGGCAAAGCGGAAGTTCCGATTACGATCCGGACGACCCACGGCGCCGGCTTTAGGGCAGCCGCCCAGCATTCGCAAAGCTTGTATGCCCTATTTACAAGCATTCCCGGCCTGAAAGTGATTGTGCCGTCGACCCCGTACGATGCGAAAGGCTTATTGCTTGCTGCGATTGAGGATCAGGACCCGGTTATCTTTTTTGAAGACAAAACGCTGTACAACATGACAGGCGATGTGCCGGAAGAATATTACACGCTGCCGATCGGAAAAGCCGATATCAAGCGGAAAGGCGCTGATGTAACGATTGTCGCAGTCGGCAAACAGGTTCATACGGCGCTTCAAGCGGCGGAACAGCTCTCAGCGCGGGGAATTGAAGCCGAAGTCCTTGATCCGAGGAGTCTTTCGCCGCTTGATGAAGAGGCTGTCCTTTCATCTGTAGAAAAAACAAACAGGCTTGTGATCGTTGATGAAGCCAATCCGAGATGCAGTATCGCCGCGGATATCGCATCATTGGCGGCAGATAAAGGATTTGATTCGCTTGACGCACCGGTTAAAAAGGTGACGGCTCCACATACGCCGGTGCCATTTTCACCGCCTCTTGAAGACCTGTATTTGCCGACACCGGAAAAAGTGGTGAACACCGTGCTTGAGATGCTAGGAGAAACCTCAGCACATACAGTGTAAAGATTGGAAAGGAGAGGAGAACATGGCTGTCGAGGTTGTCATGCCGAAATTGGGAATGTCGATGAAAGAAGGTACGGTTTCCGTCTGGAATAAAAAAGTCGGTGAAGCCGTTGAAAAAGGAGAAAGCATTGCCAGCATCAATTCCGAAAAAATCGAAATGGAAATCGAATCTCCGGCAAACGGAACCGTGTTGGACATCAAAGTGTCCGAAGGAGAGGGAGTGCCGCCGGGAACGGTCATCTGCCAGATCGGGAATGAAAACGAACAAACGCCGGAAAGTCAAACAAAACAGCCGGATCCCCCGAAAGAACGGATTAAAATTTCTCCGGCTGCACGCAAAATCGCGGAAAGCGCAAATATAGACGTCAAAACGCTGAAAGGCACAGGGCCCGGGGGGAGAATTACGAAAGCGGATGTGCTGCAGGCGCTTCCCGACAGGCCGAACAAGCAGGCGGATCAGGCGGAAGATCGTCCCCCGGCAAGCCCGATGAGGAAAACGATTGCCGCAAGAATGACGGAAAGCCTGCAAAACAGCGCCCAGCTGACGATTACGATGAAGGCGGACATCACGAAATTAACAGCCCTGCAAAAACAGCTTAATGAAACAGCCCAATCCAGGTATGATACAAAGCTGACGATCACTGATTTTGCCGCAAGGGCAGCTGTTTTTTCGCTTTTGGATCATCCGGCCATGAACAGCGTTTATCAAGACGGAAGGCTTGCGACCTTTGAGCATGTTCATTTAGGAATGGCGGCCGCTTTGGACGAAGGCCTGGCCGTTCCCGTAATCCGCCATGCCGAGCGGCTCCCGCTGATCGATCTGGCCAAAAAAATCAAATGGTACGCCAAAAAAGCGCGGGAAGGCCGGCTTCTGCACGACGAAATAGAAGGATCGACATTTACGATTACAAATCTCGGCGCATATGGTGTCGAGCACTTTACGCCGATCTTAAATCCGCCGGAAACCGGGATACTCGGAATCGGCCAAATGTATTCGGCCCCCGTCTATCAAGACGGAGAACTGACAAAGGGCGCCATTCTGCCGCTCAGTCTGACTTTTGATCACCGCGCGCTTGATGGTGCGCCTGCTGCAGCATTCCTTTCAGATGTAAAAAAATATTTGGAAGATCCTGCATCGATTCTTTTATAGAGAGAAGGTGGATAGACTGTGACACTCGCGATTATAGGAGGGGGACCTGCGGGTTACGTGGCCGCGATTACAGCCGCCAAGAATAGCAGAGAAGTCATCCTGATTGAAGATGGCCCCCTTGGAGGGACATGTTTAAATGAAGGGTGCATACCGACAAAAGCGCTTCTTGAGAGCGCCGCTATGTTCGAGAAAGTAAAGTCCGCAGGCGCATTCGGCATCGGGCTGTCAGGCGAAAGCCCGACGGTTCAGTGGGAGGCCGTCCAAAGCCGTAAAAGAGAGATCATTCAGCGGCTTGCCGGGGGTATTAAATATTTGATGAATAAAAATAAAATCAAGGTGCTGCAAGGAAAAGCATCGTTCTTGTCGGAACACGACATACTTGTTGAAAAGGACGGAAAACAGGAGGTCATCAATGCCGGGCATGTGATTATAGCGGCAGGAGCGGAACCTGCCGCACTGCCTTTTGCGTCTTTTGACGGGAACTGGATCATCCACAGCGGAGATGCCATGTCATTGCCGTCCATCCCTGAAACGATTTTTATTATCGGCGGAGGAATCATCGGTTGTGAATTTGCAAGTATTTACAGCAGGCTGGGGGCGAACGTAATTATAGCCGAGCAAGCGGAACAGATTTTGCCTGAAGAAGATCCGAATATTGCCGCTTTTCTCCACACAAGACTCGAAGAGTCCGGCGTTCGTGTTTTCACATCTGTACAAGTGGAGCGTCTTGATCCTGCCCGGCAGCGCGTCTTTCTGAAAAATGGCGATGACAGCTTTAATATTCAAGCGGATCGATGTCTGGTCGCCGTCGGCCGAAAACCGAGAACGGCTGATCTGATGCTTGAGCATATCGGAGTCCAATATGACAGGAAAGGGATTCAAGTCAACCAGCATATGCAGACAAACATTCCGCATATTTATGCGTGCGGGGATATCACAGGCGGGATCCAGCTGGCGCATGCCGCTTTTCACGAAGGAATCGTCGCCGCATCCCATGCTTCAGGCAAAGACATGCAGGTCAACAGTGAAATCATTCCGCGCTGCATCTATACCTCGCCTGAGATCGCAAGCGTCGGCTTAAATGAAAAAAAGGCGAGGGAGCGCTACGGGGATGTTCGTATCGGTGAATTTCCGTTTTCTTCAAACGGAAAAGCGCTTATTTTAAATGAGGCTGCCGGTAAGGTCAAGATCATAATAGAGCCGGAGTATCAGGAAATTGTCGGGGTTTCGATCGTAGGTCCGGGAGCAACCGAACTGATCGGCCAGGCAGCCGTGATGATGCACGCTGAGCTGACGGCAGACACAATGGAGCACTTCATCGCGGCTCATCCGACTCTTTCGGAAACGATTCACGAAGCTTTGCTGCAAGCCACAGGTCAGGCGGTTCACTGCTGAATAATGGAAAACTTCGCACAGCAGGTAAGTGCGGAGTTTTTTTATCGATATTGAAAGCGCTTTTATAATATAATGAGGAAAAAGCATTAGGAGAGGATGGAATGAATCCGACGCCCTGCTATTTAAATACGTGGAAACGCTTTGTTCAGGAGGGGCTCCTTGACCAGGCCCGCTTGAACAAAAGAGTCATGGAATCATGGTACCGCTGCAAAAGCCGAAATGTAAATCCGTATTTAGATAAAGGACAGTCAATTTTAAAAAAGGATTTATTCAACGCTCAAAAAAAGAAACACTCGTTATTCCTCGATATCGCCCTGCCTTATTTACACAATATCAGCCGTGAATTAAAAGAGTCGGAAATGATGGCGCTCCTGATCGATGCCGACGGGTACGTATTGAGCTTGGCCGGATGCCTGAGGACGCTTGAAGAGGCGAAAAAAATCAATTTTGTTGAGGGGGTGCGCTGGACGGAAACAGAAGTCGGCACGAACGCCATCGGAACCGCACTTGAAATCGGCGAAGCTGTCACCATTCACGGGACCGAGCATTTTTCGGTGGCATCCCATCATTGGAGTTGTTCTGCTGCACCGATTCGCGATGAAGACGGCACTGTTATGGGTTTGATCGATATTTCCTGTCTCACGGATAGAAGGCATCCCTTTATGCTTGGGATGGCTGCTACTGCCGCACACGCCATCGAGCGCGAGGTCAGCGTACACACGAAAAAAAACGAAGCCGAGCTCATCAGCCATTGCCTTGAAAAAATCGATTCGGATCAGCCGTTTATCGTCTGCAATGAAAAAGACAAAATCGTAGCTGCGAGCAGACCGGTGCGGGAACGTTTTTCCGACTGGAGGAGAATGGATGTCAATGATCTGTATGAGCGCGGGTTTACGGGCGTGCACAAGCAGCCGATTTTCTCCGCCAAAGACAGGAGGCCCCTCGGAAAGTCGATGGCACTGGCTGAAGTGTCCCGCAAAAAAACAGCTCCATCACTCGTATCCCGTTTCATCTATCCGGGAGAAACAGGAACAAGCCGGGCGTTTCAGCAGGCGCTTAACGACATGAGGCTTGCGGCTCAGACGGATGCGAATGTATACATATGGGGGGAGACGGGCTCCGGAAAGGAACTTGCCGCACGGGCCATTCATCAGGCAAGCGCCCGGAGAAACGGGCCTTTTATCGCCGTCAACTGCGGCGCCATTCCTGAAAGCTTGATGGAGAGCGAATTGTTCGGATATGCCGAAGGCGCATTTACAGGAGCAAAGCGCCGCGGTTCAAAAGGGAAGTTTGAACAGGCTCACCGCGGTACGATTTTTCTCGATGAAATCGGTGAGATCCCTTATCAGATGCAAGTGGCGCTTTTAAGGATCATCGAAGAGCGGAAGGTCACTCCGATCGGCGGAACCCGTGAAGTTCCCCTCGACATCAGAATCATCACAGCAACACACCGTGATCTGAAAGATCTTCTCCAAAAAGGAATGATACGTGAAGATCTGTATTACCGCCTTCATGTTTATCCGGTAAAAATACCTCCGCTCAGAGAGCGCAAAGAGGACATACCTGATTTGTTCCGCCACTATCAACAGCAACACGGATGGAAGGCCGAGTTTCCGCCGGTTTTTTTCAAGCGGCTTCAAGAATATCACTGGCCTGGTAACATCCGTGAGCTCTTTAATACGTTTGAAAGGCTCAGGGTTTTATTTCCGGACGGCGGGCTGATCGATCCGTCCCAATACAGCGCGGTGCTGGACGGACTCCATTGGAAAAGCGGCGCACCTTCTGAAGAAGACCGGCTCACATTCAGAGAACGTGTTCAAAAACAAACGATGATGGAAGCTTTGCAAAAAACGAAAGGAAATGTGTCCGAAGCGGCCAAGGTGGCCGGAATTCCAAGAAGCACATTTTACAAGCGGCTTCGAAAGTATAACCTTTAACCTCTCGGCGCCCAAAGCATGACGCTGACTCCGGCTAAACAGATCACAGCCCCGGCCCAATCATAGAGGTCGGGGGTTTTTTTGTCCACCAGCCAACCCCAAAGCACAGCCAGAATAATAAATACGCCCCCGTATGCGGCATAGACGCGCCCGAACGATGGAAACGCCTGAAAAGCCGGGATTACGCCGTAAATGATTAAAGTCAGCCCTCAGGCTATCCCGTACCACAGCGGTTTGGCTTCCCTCAGCCACAGCCATACGAGATAGCCCCGCCGATTTCAGCCAAGCCCGCCAGCAAAAATAAACCGATTGCGATCAGCATCAACAACACACTCCAATTCAGTTAATTGCCTTTATTCTACACGACATGAAACGGCCGGGAAAGTTCCCGTTTTTCGGGAAAATAAACAGAACGCGAGTATAGGAACTGTCTTTGCCGAACCAGTTGGAACCGCTCCTTCAGCATGATATAAGTAAATTGTAAACGCTTATAAGGGGGCTTTAAAAATGGATAAAACGTATTCGATTGTCATTGCAGGCGGAGGAAGCACATTTACCCCGGGGATTGTATTGATGCTCTTGGACAATTTGGATGATTTCCCGATCCGACAGCTGAAATTGTATGACAATGATGGGGAGCGGCAAGACAAGATAGCCGGCGCCTGTGAAGTGTTGGTTCGAGAAAGGGCTCCACACATTCAATTTTTAGCGACAACCGATCCGGAAGAGGCGTTTTCCGATGTTGATTTTGTCATGGCTCATATCAGAGTCGGCAAATATGCAATGCGCGAGCTCGATGAAAAGATCCCTCTGAAATACGGAGTCGTCGGCCAGGAGACGTGCGGACCCGGAGGGATTGCGTACGGAATGAGGTCGATTGGCGGCGTCCTTGAGCTCATTGATTATATGGAAACTTATTCACCTGATGCGTGGATGCTGAACTATTCAAACCCGGCTGCAATCGTTGCCGAAGCGACGAGAAGGCTGCGGCCGACATCAAAAGTGCTGAACATTTGCGATATGCCGATCGGTATCGAAGACAGGATGGCACAAATTCTCGGGCTGTCATCACGGAAAGAGATGGTCGTCCGTTATTACGGTCTTAATCATTTTGGCTGGTGGACGTCAATTTGTGATAAAAACGGCAATGATCTGATGCAGGCGATCAAGGAGCACGTCGGGAAGTTCGGCTATATTCCTGAACATGAACATGAAAAGGCTGAGGCCAGCTGGAACGACACGTTCAAAAAAGCGCGGGAAGTATATGAACTCGATCCTGAGACGCTTCCAAATACGTATTTGCAATATTATTTTTATCCCGATGACATGGTGAAAAAATCAAACCCTGAATTCACGCGGGCGAACGAAGTAATGGAAGGGCGGGAAAAATTCATTTTCGGCGAGTGTGAAAAAATCGCAAAAGCCCAATCCAGCGCCGGCAGCAAAATCAAAATTGATGACCATGCTTCATATATTGTCGACCTTGCGCGCGCCCTTGCTTTTAATACCGGTGAACGGATGCTTTTAATTGTTGAAAATAACGGAGCGATCCACAACTTCGATTCATCGGCGATGGTTGAGGTGCCTTGCATTGTCGGCAAAAACGGACCGGAGCCGATCACAATCGGCAAGATACCGCAGTTCCAAAAAGGGCTGATGGAACAGCAGGTGTCTGTTGAAAAGCTTGTCGTTGAAGCCTGGATTGAAAAATCGTATCAAAAGCTTTGGCAGGCACTGATTTTGTCGCGGACCGTGCCGAATGCAAGAACAGCCAAACTGATTCTCGATGATCTGATTGAAGCGAACAAAGCATATTGGCCGGAGCTCTCCGCGGAACATCTTCAGCCGTCGCTTTAAGAATGAAAGCGCCTGGGCTCCTGAGCCATACCGGCCAGCCCAGGCATATCTCCCATTTATTCTCGTATTTTATATAATAGAGACAGAGAATAAATGGGGTGAAAACGATGCAGTTGGAAGAATTAATGAACAAGCATTATAAAAAATTGAACGAAAATGACTTTCATGTTTTGAAATATATTTTGAACCATCAAGACACTTGCTACAAGCTGGGCATCAACGAATTAGCAAAGAAATGCAACGTGTCCCGCACATCGATTTTAAGACTTTCTCAAAAATTGGATTTCAGCGGGTACAGCGAGTTCAGGGTGTTTCTGAAATGGGAGGCTGAGAAACGGGAAGAAGAGCGGGAAGATTGCCGTTCCTTTGAAAGCCTCATGAGGGATATGGAAGCAAGCATGAAGTATTTGAAAAATACGGATTTGCGCAAGATGTGTCAGCTCATTGATGAAGCAGACCGCATTTTTGTCTATGGTTCAGGTACGGCTCAGACGACGTGCGCTTATGAACTGCAGCGAATGTTTGTTTCTCAGCACCGTTATTTGACGGTGATCAAAGATCAAATCGATTTCGACATCATGTTTCCTGATTTTAGCCCGGCCGATCTGATCATCATCATTTCGCTGTCAGGAGAAACCCCGTCGCTGATTCCGCAGGCACAGTCTCTGTCGGCAAAAGGCATTCCTTTTATCTCTTTGACGAATTTGAAAAATAATCTGCTCGCCCAGCTCACTCCTTACAATCTCTATGCGCCGAGCCAGACGGTGACGGTTTATCCAAAAACGGAGCTGACTGCTTTTGCGCCCTTTTTTCTCGTTGGGGAAGCGCTGTTTCGCAGCTATGTCGACTATGCTGAAGAAAAGAAAAATCAGGAATAACAGGGGGGATTCGCATTGATGCAAAAAGTACAGCGATTCGGAAGCGCTATGTTTGTGCCGGTTTTGCTATTTGCCTTTGCCGGGATCGTCGTGGGCCTCAGCACATTATTTAAAAATGAGCAGCTGATGGGATCGCTCGCCCGTCAGGACACCTTTTGGTATCAATTCTGGTATATCCTTGAGGAAGGCGGCTGGACTGTCTTCAGGCAAATGCCGCTATTGTTTGCGGTCGGAATTCCGATCGCACTGGCGAAAAAAGCGCAGGCGCGGGCATGTTTGGAAGCGCTTACTACCTATCTGACCTTCAATTATTTTGTCAGCGCCATTTTGACTGTATGGGGAGATGTTTTCGGTGTTGATATGACACAGGAAGCCGGAGGAACAAGCGGGCTTGCGGAAATCGCCGGCATCAAAACCCTTGATACGAACATTATCGGGGCGATTCTGATTTCATCGATTGTCGTGTATATCCACAACCGCTACTTTGATAAGAAGCTGCCCGATTTTTTAGGAATATTTCAAGGCTCTTCATTCGTCGTTATCATTTCATTCGCGATCATGCTTCCGGTAGCGCTTGCGACCGCGTGGATTTGGCCGATGGTGCAGGGCGGCATTGCGTCGCTGCAAAGCTTCCTTGTCGCCTCAGGAGCCTTCGGTGTATGGGTTTACACATTTTTGGAAAGAATTTTGATCCCTACAGGCCTGCATCACTTCATCTACACGCCATTTGTTTTCGGTCCGGCCGTAGTTGAAGGCGGAATTGTCACCTATTGGGCGCAGCATCTCAGCGAGTTTTCGGCAAGCTCTGAGCCGTTGAAAGAGCTCTTTCCTCAAGGCGGATTCGCGCTCCACGGAAACTCTAAAATTTTCGGAATTCTGGGGATCGCGCTCGCAATCTATGTAACAGCCAAAAAAGAAAAGAAGAAAATCGTTGCCGGTCTGCTGATTCCGATCACGCTGACAGCGGTGATTGCGGGGATCACGGAACCGATCGAATTTACGTTTTTGTTCATTTCGCCGCTGCTGTTTTTCGTACACAGTCTCTTGGCCGCGACGATGGCAACCTTGATGTATGCTGCAGGAGTGGTCGGAAATATGGGCGGCGGTTTAATCGAGATTTTAACGCTCAACTGGATCCCTCTGTTTCATCAGCATGGCAGCACTTATGTTTTTCAAATTTTGATCGGCTTGTCTTTCACCGCCATTTACTTCTTCGTATTCAGGTTCTTGATTGTAAAATTGGATATTGCCACACCGGGGCGTGAAAAAGACCAGCAGCAGGAGACCAAATTTTATTCGAAAAAAGATTACAAGGCGAAAAAAGAGTCCGAAAAAGAGGTTTCTGCGGCGCAAGAAATGGATGAAACCGATCAGGCGGTTCTTTGCATCAAAGCGCTCGGCGGAAAAGAAAACATAGCTGAAGTGACGAATTGTGCGACAAGACTGAGAGTCAGCGTGTATGACGAATCGAAAGTGGAGCCGGACAGTACGTTTAAGTCCTTTGGCGTTCACGGTGTCGTCAGAAACGGAAAAGCCTTGCAAATTATCATCGGTCTTTCTGTTCCGCAAGTTCGTGAAAGGGTTGAGAAGCTGCTGGATCAATCATAATTGTGCCGGGGAAAATAGCATCTCCTGAAACGACAAATGCAAGTTGCGGAGACTTGCATGTACGATTGGGGGATGCTCTTTTGATGCAGAGACAAGCTAACGCTTCACAGGTTATCCGCATTAGCTCGCTGCATGCCAATTCCCGTTTATTATCTTTTTTTGCAGTTCAGCACGTAAATTTCATTCTTCAGCTGTTCAGATGTTTTAATGACGACTTTTTCGCTGCCCTGAAAATCCAATATGCCGTCGTATCTTTCGATGACTTCGTCAATATGTTTAAAGTGGCGGACATGGGCGCGTGAATCATAGTTAGGCACAGAAATCACCATATCGCTCCCTTGAGGAAGACTTGATAAAAACGCTTTGTCTTTCTCGATATGCTCTAACACTTCCAGCAAAACAAAAACATTGTATTTTTGCAGCATCCGGACGATCGCCTCGTCATATACATTCCCTTCGATGAAAGTAAACGAGGGATTATATCTTTTGGCTTCTTCAAGCATTCCTTTGGAAAAATCGATGCCTAAATATTTTCTGTATCCTTTGTCATATAAAAGCTTTGCGAATCTCCCTGTGCCGCAGCCAATATCAACAATTGTTTCATCTTTGGACTCCGGCAATAGACGTGCAGCTTCCTCATACACCTTTTTCCAAGGGCTTTTTTCAAGCGGAATCAGATGTCGGTCAATAAATTGATCATAAAACTCAGCGGGCATTTCCGTTCCCATATTTTTCACCTCGAGATCTTTTAAATCATCAGTAATAGAAATATATGTCCGGAAAGAAAATGCGTGCGGGAACAATCCCGCCGGATAAGAAAAATGGATCCATTCATCACCGTTTCCGCTGCTCTAAAAAATCTATTATCGCGTCTGCTATTTCTTGTGCGCGCGCACGATAGGTATGCCGCGAATGAACGAGACGGTAGCCGTTGTCTGTGATACGCTGCCTTTCTTTTTCGTTTTGAAGATAGTATTTTGCTTTGTCATAAAAGTCTTCAACTTCACAAGCAATGAAATGGGTGCCATCTTTAAAACCAAGATCGTAAATATCTTGATTTGGTTCCGCCAGCAACAGCGTTCTGCAGGCAGGAGCTTCAAAAAATTTTAACAACGGGTAGCGAAGGGTGCTTCCGCACGTGAAAAATATCTTGGCCCTGTTCAGTTCCTGGGCATACTTTTCATTCAAAAAAGCCTGCTTGATTTCTTCTTCATCAGTTATGACATTGCCGGGATGGGGGTGGTGAACAAACCCTTCTTCATGCTTCATGGTCTGCAGTACAGCTTCCCTAAAATGGTACTTTCCTTTTGGAGGGTATCTTTTGTTTCCTTCATGCACGAGCCCCATGAGCAAATAGTCTATCGTTTTTTTCAACTTCCAGTCCTTGAATATTTCTGGATCAACTGCCCACGGGACCCATCTGAATTTTTCTTCGTACTGGGGATATTCATTTAAAAAATGCTCTTTTGTCACTGAAAAAATTAAATCAATTTTGTTTTCTTCGAAATAGCTGCTTCTGATATGTTTATTAAAATGAGAATCGATCACAAACGCGCCGGTGGGGATGTTTGTATCCTTGAGCCCCCTTATGTTTGGGGATAGTGAGAAGCCGTAGGCAATGTCGTAGTGGAAAATGAAATCAGGGCGAAATTGGATTTTGTCCAATATATCCGGAAGATAGCCGTCTGTATGCCAGTACATGACTTCGGCAAACTCCTCCATCGATTTCATCATTTTATACTTTACTTCATGTTTGGGCATGGTCTTCCAAAACGTTTTAATCAGAACTAATATTTTCAAGCATCTCCGCATTTCTTTCTCCTCTCAGGATGTAATCTTTCCCTATTTAATATATGAGGATTAAAAATTGATGTTCAGGCAAGCATTAAAAAGGCGGGGAACTGAAAAATATGCGGAATAAAACGGCAAAACAAAAAGGCGATGCACCTGAGATGCACGCCTTTTTAATGATTTTCCCGTTCATTGGCGTCGTCCAGATCGATCCATTCCTGCGACCATTTTTCCATTCCTTTAAGGACCGATTCGAGCGCCTGTCCTTTTTCAGTCAGGGAGTATTCGATCCGCACCGGAGTTTCCGGATACACGTGCCGGTGGATGATGCCCTCGTGTTCGAGTTCTTTTAATCTTTCGGATAACAGCCTTCCGCTGATGGGAAGGGAAGATTCTATATGGCAAAACCGCTGCGGGCCGTTAAGAAGCTGGTGAATGATAAATCCGTTCCAGCGCTGACTTATCATTTTCATTCCTTTTTCGAATTTCGGACATAAAGATGATAGGCTCATATTCCTCACCTCTCTAGGTCTATTATAACGGTATATCAATGAATGAGCAAAGCTCATAAAATGTCTTGACGTAAGTTCGTTATTTATATATACTAACTTACACAAAGTAAGTAACGAACGAAAAAAGGAGGACACTGCAGACTTCTGATGCGGATGATATGTTGATAGATGGGTAAAGTTGGCGTACGTCATTGGTCTCTTAAATAAAAAATAAACAAGAGGAGAAAATAATGAACAACAAATACGAATTAGGTGCATTTATTTTACGTTTGGTTACCGGTCTTACATTTTTGCTTCACGGGCTTTCAAAATTTCAAGGCGGGATTGAAAATACTGTAGGATTTTTCAGCAGTGTCGGAATTCCGGGCTTTCTCGCCTATATCGTAGCGATTATCGAATTGGCCGGAGGGGCTTTAATGATTCTCGGGCTCGGTACGCGTGTGATTGGCCTTTTATTTGCGATTGTCATGCTGGGGGCCATTTTCACTGTTAAGCTCTCCGCCGGTTTCATGGGAACGGATGGAGGCACAGGCTATGAATTTGATGTAACGCTTCTTGCCATGTCTTTATACTTGGCCTTGAGTGGAAGCAGCATGCTGTCCCTTGGGGAAATGATCCTGAAATCAAGGAAAGAAGGAAAAACAGATGACGCAGCAAATTCACCCGGGCACTGAGCTCGGATATGTCAAGCTGAAGGTGAGCCGTCTTGAAAGATCGGTTTCTTTTTACAGGGATGTGATCGGTTTTCAAGTATTAAAACGGGACGGCAAAACGGCGGAGTTCACAGTTGACGGGAAAAATCCGCTTCTGATCATTGAAGAGATTCCAAATGCTGTTGTGCTGCCTGAAAGATCGGCAGCAGGCCTTTATCATTTTGCCATTTTGCTTCCAAATCGAAAGCAGCTCGGCATGGCTGTGAAGCATTTGCTCCGCTCCGGTATTGAACTCGGCCAGGGAGATCACCTTGTCAGCGAGGCGCTTTACTTGTCAGATCCTGATCAAAACGGAATTGAAATCTACCGGGACCGCCCGCGCGAGGGATGGAAGCGTGATGAACAGGGGAACTACGTGATGGGCACGGAACCGGTTGATGTCCAAGGTCTTCTTGAAGAAGCCGATGGCCACGAATGGCAAGGTCTTCCCCCTGAAACAAAAATCGGACACGTCCATTTTCACGTCAGAGATTTGAAGCAGGCGAAAGAATTTTACCACGCTGTGCTGGGATTTGATATCACAGGAGATTATCAGCACATGTCAGCGCTTTTCGTCTCTGCCGGAGGCTACCATCATCATATCGGTTTAAACATCTGGGCCGGACAACATGCGCCATTTGCTCCACGTGATGCGGCAGGCATGGCGTATTACACGGTTCTTCTCCCGAGTCAGGCGGAACTGGACCGAATCGTAAAAAAACTGAAAAGCTCAGGTTATGCCGTTGAGCATCAAGAAAACGCATGGTTTGTTCAAGATCCGGCTTCAGGCATTGATATAAGGTTGACTGCTTGAAAAGGCGAAACTAAGGTGAAACTTTAGTTTCGCCTTTTTTTTATGCTATTCAATCAAAGGACAACAATAGCAAAGAATGAGAATAAACAGACATCAATAACAAAGATTCAGTGGCGGCAGCTGTGCTAACATGAATTCGAAAAATTGGAAACGAAACAGGGGTGAAGGCGATGGCAAAAAGCCTGACTGGCAAGGCGAAACATCCGCCTGTCTCCGTTTTTTTACAAAAGGAAAGGGTTTTTCTATCATATGTGCTCCAAGTTCATTTTCTTTAAATTCTGCAAAATAAACAATATAATTCCATCAAAGGACGAAAAGGAGGAAGCGATATGCAGACTGCCGTTATATATGCACACCCAAATCCAAACAGTTTCAACGGGGCCATTTTAAATCAAGTCATAAAGGCGCTTGAGGACGGTAAGCATTCTTATGATGTCATCGATTTGTACAAAGACCGGTTTGATCCCGTTCTTTTATTTGATGAAAAGAAAAGGCGTTCTGATATGAAGCGCGACCCGGAAACCGCCGAATATCGAAGAATTGTCAAAAACGCCGACCATCTGATTTTCATTTATCCGCTTTGGTGGGGCGGGATGCCGGCGATCATGAAAGGATTTATTGACCGCGTTTTTGCCGCCGGAGAAGCTTATACATATCAAGGAAAGCTGCCAAAAGGCCTGCTGAAGGCGCGCACGGCAACGGTTTACTACACGGCTGACGCTCCGTCGTGGTATTTGCGGTTTTGGCGGCGCGATGCCGACTGGGTGACGGTTAAAGATGTGATGTTGAAGTTTTGCGGCGTACGGCGGGTAAAGCGCCTGCTGTTTGCCGGTGTAAAAGACAGCTCTGAAGAAAAACGAACGCAATGGCTTGACCGTGTCTACCGGTCTATAGCTCCTGCAGATCGGGGGATCAGCGAATGACAAAGGATCTGAAATGGCTGGATTGGGCAAAGGAAATTCAAGCCATCGCCCAGGCGGGGCTGGCCTATACAAAAGATGACTTTGATCGTGAACGTTTTGAGCGGCTTCGCGAGCTGAGCTGCGAAATCATCGCCGATTATGCGGAAGCCGATTTCTCAAAAGTGAAAGAGCTTTTTGCCGGAGAATCGGGCTATCAAACGCCTAAAGTCGATGTAAGAGCCGTGATTTTTAAAGATCATAAGCTCCTTCTTGTCCAGGAAAAAGCAGACGGTAAATGGGCGCTGCCAGGCGGATGGGCAGACATCGGCTTTACGCCGAAAGAAATCGCGGTTAAAGAAACGCTTGAAGAGACAGGTTTGAAAGTCAAGGCGCACAAACTTTTGGCGGTCATGGATAAAATGCGCCACAACCACCCTCCTTCCGCCTTCCACATCTATAAGCTGTTTATCGCCTGTCAGATTGTCGGAGGCAAGGCGGAAGCGGGGATGGAAACGCAAAACCTTGGGTTTTTCCCATTGGAGAATCTGCCTGAATTATCGGAAGCAAGGAATACGTATGAACAGATCGAATACCTTTTTGGAAAGCATGAGGAAGTGTATTGCGACTAAGGGAGGAACAGACAATGGATCAGTCGAAATATCCGATCGGCGCCTTTTCCAAACCGCTTGAAGCGGACGAAAGGGAACGGGAGAAATGGATCGGGGATCTGAAGCAAGCGCCGCATCTCCTGAGAAGCGCGGTGGCGGGACTAAATGAAGAACAGCTTGATACGCCGTACCGAACCGGAGGCTGGACTGTCCGGCAAGTCGTTCACCATCTCGCCGACAGCCATATGAACGGCTATATTCGAAGCAAATTGGCGATGACAGAGGAGTCGCCTTTGATCCGCACGTTTGACGAACAGAATTGGGCTGGACTTACCGATGCCAGAACGATCGATCCGGATTTGTCGCTCGCGCTTTTGAACACGCTGCATCTGCGCTGGACCGCTTTTTTTGAATCTTTAACAGAGGAGGATTTTGAAAAAGCGTACGTTTATCCGGACACAGGAGAGAAAATGAAGCTGTATCAAGCGCTCGCTCTCTATGTGTGGCACTCACATCATCATATTGCCCATATTACAGAGCTTCGAAAAAGAATGGGTTGGAACTGAAAAAAACGCGCCGCTGCGCGTTTTTTCAGCGTGTCGCCAAACCCTCGCATTCGTTGTCAGGCCTGCGCGTCGGTGCTCACGAATTCCAACATTCGCTGCGCTCCGATGCTCGGCCTTCCTAGACTGCAAGGGTTTTCAACTACGCTGAAGGGATGACAAAATCCCAAAACAAATAGCTGTTTTGCGATTTTGTCAACAATCTGAAAAAAACGCGCCTTTGCGCGTTTTTTGTTTACCGTTTGTTTTCAGAGGGGATGGTTAACACTAACATAACAGCAGAATCGTTGGTTTTTGCTTTTTCTAGCCGGTAAATTAAGGTAAGATATATGAGTTATCAAAATGTGATGGATTTATCCTGTGATTAGAGAGAAGTGGTTTTTATGAAAAAAAATGCGCTGGCGATTTTAAGGATTGTAATTCCGGCGGCTGTTCTTTTGTTTGTCTTTTTTCAAGCGAAAAAAGAACTGGCCGGACTGTCTTTTAAAGCAACATTTTTGATTATCGATCAAATTAATCGGATTGACCTGTTTATCCTTGTTTTTCTCGGACTTGCCGCCATTTTGGCGATGACATTATACGATTTTGTTCTGGTTCGCTCCCTCGGAATGAAGGTTTCGAAATGGAAGACGATCAAGGTGTCCTGGATCGCCAACTCGCTTAACAATGTTCTCGGATTCGGCGGATTGTCCGGTGCAGGATTGAGAACGATCCTTTACAAAGAGCATGTTGATGATGTGAAGAAGCTGATCAGGGGGATTGCTTGGCTTGCGTCTTCGATTCTTCTCGGACTGTCTGTCCTCAGCCTTCTCGTCCTTGCCGGGATTCTGCCTGCCGGGGATCTGTTTACAGAAAAAACGTGGGTGCTGCTGGCTGTTACCGGTACGGCGATAATCGCTCCCGGTGCGGCCGTCATTTTAATGATCAAAAAGAAGAGAAGCGCAGGAGCCGAAAAAGGCATGCGGCTTTCGGTCTTCTTGTCTTATTTGGGTGCATCTGTGATCGAGTGGTTTGCCGCTGCAGCGGTCATGTATTATTCCCTTGTAACGATGGGTGTCGAATTAGACGCGAAAACCGTTCTCGGCGTTTTTACAATTGCATCTGTAGCCGGAATGATCAGTCTCGTTCCCGGCGGATTCGGTTCGTTCGACCTGCTTTTTTTGGTGGGGATGAGCAAGCTTGGGGTTGATCAGGAAATCACTCTGACGGCGATTGTGCTTTACAGGATCGCTTATTCGTTTATCCCTTTTGTGTTCGGCCTTATTTTTGCAGCAGCCGATTTGACTGGGAATACGATGAAGAAGCTCGAAGAAAAGCCGATTATTGCCCCGGCAATAGAAACGACCAATATTCTGTTGATTTTACACAGAGCGCTGTTATTCAGACTGCTGAACGGTTCGCTTTCAGTCATCGCGTTTTGCAGCGGAGCGATTGTGATCGCATCTGTGGCGCTGCCGATTGACAGAATTACATTGATACCGAATATTCCGAAGTACATGCTCGTGTTTTTTAACGGCTTGTCCCTCAGTTTCGGCTTGATTTTGCTGATCTTGCCGCTGGAACTTTATCGGAGGACAAAGAGATCTTATTATATGACGCTGACCGCTTTAGCGCTTGCCTTTCTGTTCACGCTTTTTAAAGGTTTTAATATTAGCGCGGTCTTCATGATTCCTGTGGTGTTTGCCCTGTTTGTCCTGTTGAGGGGGCAGTTTACAAGGGAGCGGGCTGTCTACACATTCGGGCAAATCGCATGGGGAGCTTTTATCTTTCTCTTTACTTTGCTGAATTACAATATTATCGCTTCAAACATTTGGGAGGCGCTCGGCCATATCCTTGTAAAAGATTATTTCATTCACAGTGAACGCCATGTCGATTTCGCGACGTTTTTTGCGTTATTTTTCGTTCCCCTGTATTTCGTTGTTTTCATCTGGACGTTTAACAGGAAAACGAAAGAGGTCGGTGAAGCTCCTGACTCGGAGAAACTGGAGGCATTCTTAAAAGAAAAAGGCGGAAACGCTTTGAGCCATTTGGGCTTTTTAGGTGACAAGCGGTTTTTTTATTCAAGCGACGGGAATGCGCTGATTCAATTCGCCAAAGTCGGCCAGCGTCTCGTTGTGCTTGGCGACCCGTCCGGCCTGGAAGGCTCGTTTCCGCTCGTAATCAAAGAATTTCTTCATACGGCTGACCAAAAAGGGTATCTTGTCATTTTCTATCAGATCGAACGAGAAGACATGGGGCTCTATCATGATTTCGGATACCGTTTTTTTAAGCTTGGAGAAGAGGCGATTGTCGACCTTGACACCTTTACAATCAGCGGAAAAAAGCGGGCCGGATTAAGGGCGATTCACAACCGTTTTGAACGGGAAGGATATACATTTCATGTCGAACAGCCTCCGTTTTCGGCAGAATTCCTCAACGAGTTGAGGCAGGTATCTGATGAATGGCTCGGCCGAAAAAAAGAAAAAGGCTTTTCACTCGGGTTTTTTCATGAAGGTTATTTGCAGAAAGCGCCGATTGCCGTTTTAAAAAGCGAAGAAGACGAGATCGTTGCGTTTATGAATATCATGCCGATGTACCGCGAAGGGGAAATATCCATCGATCTGATGCGCTATTCGAAGAAAGCGCCGAAAGGAATCATGGATGCGCTGTTCATCTATTTATTTCAATGGGGAAAAGAACAGGGCTACACGGCCTTCAATATGGGAATGGCCCCTTTATCGAATGTAGGGACATCGTTTCAGTCGTTCTGGACGGAGCGATTAGCCGCCGTGATTTTCAACAATGTCAGCTACATGTACAGTTTCAGCGGACTGCGGTCTTTTAAAGAAAAATATAAACCGGTTTGGCGGGGAAAATATTTAGCCTATCGGAAAAATCGATCTCTCCCGGTGACGATGATTCTTGTGACGAGGCTGATCGGAAGGAGAACGAAGTGAGGCCGTTTTTTAAAACGGTCTTTTTTAGATTGCCATTGTAAGGAGTACTGAAAGGCGGTATACTGCAAATGATTGGAAGGGAAGGATCGAATCGACAAATGGGGGATCACAATGAAGCAAATTGAAGTATTAAGATATGACGCATTTTCAAAGACAGCGGGTCAGGGAAACCCGGCGGGCATCGTGCTTGAAGCAGACGGATTGACCGATCGCGAAATGCAGAAGATCGCTGAACAGGCAGGCTATAACGAAACGTCTTTCCTGCTGCCGAGCGAGTCGGCCGACATAAGGATCCGCTACTTTACGCCGGGCCATGAAATGAATCTATGCGGACATGCGACTGTTGCTTCTCTTTATGCGCTTCTGGAAAAAGGCGCGATCGAAGCCGGGGCGCAGCTGAAGGTCGAAACAAAAGCGGGCGTTCTTTCCGTGTATACCGCCTCTGACGGCAATCAGCGGTTTTTTGTGACGTTGGAGCAGGCGCCTCCGTGTTTTCAGTCTTTCACAGGAAGCAGAAGCCAACTGGCGGAAGTGCTGGGGATCAGCGAAGCGGACTTTCATGAAGCATTGCCCGTTGTTTACGGCAGCACAGGGATATGGACATTGCTTGTGCCGGTGAGAGATTTGGCCGCAATCCGCAGGATGAAGCCCGTTCAAGCTGAATTCCCCAACATTTTAACCGAGATGCCGCGGGCGTCTGTCCACCCGTTTTGCCTGGAGACGATCCATCGGGATTGCCAGCTTCACGGCAGGCATTTTTCATCGCCTTATTCCGGAACGAGTGAAGATCCTGTCACAGGAACGGCATCAGGAGTGATGGGCGCTTATATGAAAACGTACGGAAAGGAATTCTGTGAAGAGAGCCGGACTGATTTTCTGATCGAACAGGGCCAGGAAATCGGGAAAGACGGAAAAGTGAAAATCGAAGTTGCGGAACAAAACGGCATCATGAAAGTGCGTATGACAGGAACCGCTGTATTTGCTGAAAAGCAGAGCTTTGAGGTGTAAAACAGACACCGCCTTTTTTAACGAGTGATGATCATTGCAAACGCCAGCGGTAAACATTATAATCAACAATGATAATCATTTTCATTTAAGGGGGCGGCCACATGAAAGACACGCTGGAAATTCAAAGTATTCGCGATTGCGTCAGAAATAGAAGAACGATTCGAAAGTTTAAACAGGATCCGGTGCCGAAAGAAGTGGTGCTGGAACTTTTGGAAGATGCCGTTTATGCGCCGAACCACAAGCTGACAGAACCGTGGCGGTTCATTTATATCGGGACGGAAAGCGGGAAAAAGAAGCATGCCGACAATTTAAAAGCGGCGTTTAAAGAGCTCAAGCCGAATATGCAGGAAGAACAAATCAATAAGTTCAGAGAGCATATTCTCAGCGTTCCGGCTTTTCTCTTCGTAATTATGAAAGAAGACGAAAATGAACGGGTCAGACGGGATGACTTTGCAGCCGTCAGCTGTTTGATCCAGAATCTTCAGCTTCTCGCTTGGGAAAAAGGCATCGGCATGGTATGGAAAAGCGGGGAAGTTCTCTCTCATGAAACATTGCACAGGTTAATGGGACTGGAGCGCGATGAGCGGGTAGCGGCTCTCTTGCAGCTCGGATATCCTGCGGAAATTCCTGAAGCGAAGCACAGGACCCCGGCCGCACAGCTTTTTACTGAATTAACTTAAAGAATGAGGCCCGGGAATCCCGGGCCTCGATTATTATTTTGACTGCCGCTTTTCCGCGCGCTTATCAGCTGCCTGCATGCGGGCTTGTGCTTCGCGGTCATCCTGATCGGCGAGTTCTGCAGAATATTCTTCGTACACTCCGTCAGCTTCTCTTTTATACTGATCAGGAACTTGAGGGAGCTTTTGCTTGTTTTTGTCACGGTTTTTGTGGATTGCATTTCTGCCCATATGATCACTCCTCATCAATAATCGGCCGGTCAAGCTTTATTGTTCGCTGATCAGGCTCCCGCTATGCATTACGATTTTTCCCTTGCGGCGCGCTCAGCCCTTTTAAATTCGCGCGAATATCTGACTTCCTGCGTCTTGTTCAGAGAGGATTTAAAATGCTCCCGTTTTTTCTTGTCAGCCATCTTTTCAAGCCTCCTCAAAACCTCAGTTATTCACAGGCTGTCCGTTTCAACGGCATTTATACAAGTTTTAAGCTTCTTTTAACCGGCGGTTTTCCTCTTCGAATGTTCTCATGCTGTACAGCGTGTACATATCTTTCGGAATTTCATACAGGTGAAATGTATCGCTGCCGGCCCAGTCAAGATCAGCCTTGACGGCATATGGGAGCTTTTCCGCCGCTTTGAGGGAGCGCATATTTGTTTTTCTGATTTTCATAAAAACGGCTTCGATTTGCTTTTCATAAAAAAGTTCGCAAAAAAACGCGTCTTTCGCCCGTTGATTCAAGCCTTTTCCATGATAAGGTTTGCCGAGCCATGTGCCAAGGAAGCCTTTTTGATCTTCGATTTCATACAAGCTGATGCAGCCGACCGGGTTTTCCCATTCATCAAGTATCGTTCGCGATATCAGCTTTCCCTGTTCTTCCTCTTCGATCATGTTTTTGACATGAAACATATACTCTTCAATCGTCTCCGCTTTATTTCTGACAAAAGGGAAGACATCCGGATGAATCATCAGCTCAAAAAGTGCATAGCAGTCGGTCAGTTCCCGTTTCTTCAGCATGGCAGCCCCTCCTTAGTTTGAGGGCGGCTTTTCCAGCAAGAACGGGACGCGTGAATCCACCCTCGGAATTTTTTAATTTGCGGAAACCGTTGTCCGCGTATCTTGCACATCCATTAAAAAATTCGGGGTGGGAATCGAACCCACTAAAACCAGAGACCTGGTGGCGCACCATTTGCCTTCCCTGTACGTGTATGCTGCTAAAAAGATACTTACATTTTACGCAGCTGGGAAAGGAAAAGCTACAAGGCTTTCGCTGGAAAACGCCTTTTATGTCAAAAGGTGTTGCAGGGCATCTTCCAGTTCGGGATATATGAAACGATAGCCGTTCTGAAGCGCTTTTTTCGGGAGGACTCGCTGCCCTTTCAGCACGAGCATGCTCATTTCTCCGAGGACGCCTTTTATTACAAATTCGGGAACCGGGAGCCAGTGAGGGCGCTTTTCTACTTTTGCGACGGTTTGTCCGAATGTTTCCATCTGAACGGGATTCGGTGCCGTAACATTGACAGGGCCGGACAGCCGCGGCTGCTCAATCGCTGATAAAATCATGCCGACGGCGTCTTCGATATGAATCCACGGAACCCATTGCCGTCCTGAGCCGATGCGTCCTCCTGCAAACAATTGATAAGGGAGCGCCATTTTTGGGAGAGCCCCTCCGTCTTTTCCAAGCACCATGCCAAAACGCATCCAGACGGTGCGGATGCCCAGCGCTTCGATTGGTTCGGCTGCCTTCTCCCACGAAGCTGTCGTTCGGCTTAAAAAATCTTCAGCTGAGACGGGGGATTCCTCTGTGAATGTCTGTTCAAGACTCGTTCCGTAAATGCCGACTGCGCTCGCCTGAATGAGGGTGTTCGGCTTCTTCCGAAGACTTTGTATGATGCGGGCCGACTCCTGCACGGAGCAGAGGCGGCTTGCCGCGATCTCCGCCTTCGTTTTTTCATTCCAACGGCCGAAAAGCGATTTTCCAGCTAAATTGATCCAAACATCGATATCGGTCAGCTCTGTTTCAGGGCGGGCGCCGTTTTTTTGCCAGAGAACGTAAGAAGTGTTTTTTTGTTCGGTTTCCGCCGGTTTTCTTGTTAAAATATAGACGTGATGTCCCCGGGCGGTTAAGGCGTTTGTCAAATGCCTGCCGATAAAACCTGTCCCGCCGGCAATCGCAATCTTCATCATGATTCCTCCCTTTCATGATCATTAACCTTATTGTAAAAGAAGAAAACAAAAGAAGGGAGTTATTTATGCCATATATTACAAAGATTTCTGCCCAGAAAAACAATGAAGAGCGGGTCAATATTTTTCTGGATGAAAAGTATGCGTTCAGCGTCGATCTGGACGTGCTCGTCAAGTTTGACCTGCGAAAAGGCAAAGAACTTGATGAGCTTGATATCATTGAGATTCAGTACGGAGACGACGTAAAAAAAGGGTTCAAAAAGGCGCTCGATTATTTGTCATACCGGATGCGCTCGACAAAGGAAGTCAAAGACCATCTCAAGAAAAAAGGGGTCGCAGATTCTGCGATCACAGAAATCCTGCATATGCTTAAAGGTTATAAATATTTGGACGACCGTGAATTTGCAGCTGCATATGTCAGCACCCACAGAAAAACGAGCGGCAAAGGCCCCGATGTCTTATTCAGAGAGCTTAAACTGAAAGGGATCGATGATGAACTGATTCAGGAAGCGCTCAGTTCGTTTTCGTTTTCCGACCAGGTCGAGGCCGCGCTCAAGCATGCGGAAAAAGTGCTCAAAAAAGAAAAAAAGCTGTCCTCCAAAGAGACGAAACAGGCCATCGAACAGCACCTTGTCAGAAAGGGATTCTCCTTCGATGTCATCTCGGCCGCGCTTCAGGAAACGGATTACGAAAACAACGACAGCGCTGAAAGGGAAGCGCTTGAGAAGCAAGGGGAAAAAGCGATGAAGAGGTGCGGTTATGACGGATCGTACGAAACGAAAATGAAGGTCAAACAGCATCTGTTCAGAAAAGGCTTTTCAATCGACATGATTGATCAATTTTTAGATGAAAAGGGATGAGAATATGGAGAAAAGATACAGTGAAATGACTGCACACGAACTGCACCAGGAAATCGCGGGTCTGACCGAAAAGGCAAGAAAAGCGGAACAAATGGGGATTGTGAATGAACTGGCCGTTCACGAACGAAAAATCGCGATGGCGAAAGCTTACCTTCTTGATCCGGCAGATTTTAAAGCCGGCAACGTATACGAAATCGAAGATGGGGGCGATGATTTTCATATCCGCTATTTAAACGGCGTCTTCGCCTGGGGATACCGTCTTTCGTCACCTGATCATGAAGAGGCTCTGCCGATTTCTTTATTAAAAGAAAAGGGCTAAGCCAAAAGCTTAAACCCTTTTCGCAAATGTTATCTTGTCCGGATGCGCGTGTTGCGCTGGAGAATGATGAGGTCCTGGGTCTGCTGCGTTTCTCCGTTTACCTGCGCGCGCGCATGCTTTGTGTTTGCCCATGGCTGCGGATAGTTTTGCGTTTTCATCTGGTTAAAATCGTTTGTATACGGTTTGCGATTTGCACACAAAAGAAATCACTCCATCCCAGAAAAGTTTAGCGTTTGCCGGAAGCCCTCATTCTTTCTTGCGGATGAGTATTTGTGCTTCCGTCAGGGCGCTTTGAAGCAAAATCATCTTTGGCCCGGGGCTCGCCTTCAAATTTATTGTTGTTCATGTTCGGAAAGCCTCTTGATTTATTTCGCATCTCTTTTAGGCTCCTCCAATCAAGTCCATAATGTTTGCGTCTTCGGTTCGGAAGACGTAAGGTTAGTATATGAAAAGGACGACGTTTTCAAAAAGAAAGTTTTTTCCTTAGGGAAAGGGGGAAAAGCCAAGTGGAAGAGTACTTTGAAAAGCTGACAAATGCGCTTCTTGAAAAAAATCATATGCTGAGTTACGCACAAGCCAGAACATGGGTTGAACTGCTGTGGGGGGATTTCGAGGCGACATTTGCAAAGGCCGGCCACCCGTACAGAGGAAAAGAGCTGACAGAGCGTGTCGTCAAAGAGTGGATTGAGCACTATGGCAGCAAGTTGCATTTATTTCAAAATGATAAGCCTTCTTACAAGGATCTGTTCTCCGGAGACCGCCGGCTGCTTCATTAAGCATTTCTTTCGAAAAGAATGATTGGCGTGCAAGCGATTGTCATTGGTTTCGGATTGCCGGTGTTAGCGCCGCATATCAAAAGGAGCCCGAATGGCGTATGAAGGGAGTGAAGGAAGGCGAGGCCAGCGGGGGCCGTCTGTCCGTTGAAGCGAAGACTGGTGCCGCCGGGTGTTAAAGCTTGCCTGATCCATGACCGTTACATTGTGTCATTCGCCGATTCCCGGGTTGTCGAGAGGAGCCGAAGAGGAACGGACTCACGGTCCACCTGCAGAATAACCGCGGGAGGCTTGGCCTGAAGTCATGCAAAAAGCTCTTTCTGCAACGCCCGTTTTTCCATCATGGATCAGTCGGAGAAGACAGAGCCGGTTTCCGCCCGGTGGAAAAGGACATATTAAGTGAACGGATTTGATTGCGGCGGCGGGCTGTGGACCCTCCGGTTTAACAATCGGTCCTTACGAGGTTTTCCCTGCGGCTTCATTGGCTTTTGGTGAAGAGCAATGGGTTGAATTTGGAAAAATATGATCCGCACGAAAAATGTCATAAAATGGGAAACCCATTAGGCTATCGTGTTTGATGCTAAAGGAATATCATTTTTTTACCACTTGTTCATAGATGTCTGATATAATGACAAAATAATCTTGTAGAAAATAGTACAGCATGCCCACAGTTTTCCTTTTGTTGTGTGGGAAGCGGCTAGATGTAAGTATCCTGCCAAACGGATGCCGGATGCAATTTTATTATGTCCAAAAGAGGTGCCTTTAAGTGAAGAGAGGATTCGTTTCAATCATTATTCCTTCATACAATGAAGCAAGCAATATTAAATTGATTTATGAATCGTTAAGGAACGAATTTCAATCCATTGATTATGATTATGAAATTTATTACATAAATGATGGAAGCACTGATCAAACATTGGAGGAAATTAAAAAACTAGCCGAAAAAAGCGAGCGTGTGAAATATATTTCGTTTTCACGGAATTTCGGCAAGGAGGCAGCCATCCTTGCCGGTTTTCAGCATGCCCGCGGCGATGCCGTTGTGGTGATGGATGCGGATTTGCAGCACCCGACATACCTCCTGCACGATTTTATTAAAGGATATGAGGAAGGCTATGATCAAGTGGTCGCCCAGCGCAACAGAAAGGGAGACAACCCTGTGCGCTCCTACTTGTCGTCCCTTTATTACCGCTTTATCAATAATGCGGTGGAAGTCGATTTAAGGGACGGCGTTGGCGATTTTCGTCTTTTAAGCAGAAAAGCCGTCAATGCGATGTTGAAGCTGAGCGAAGGCAACAGGTTCTCAAAAGGGCTGTTTTGCTGGATCGGTTTTGACCAAAAGATTGTTTATTACGAGAACGTCGAAAGGAAAAACGGAAAATCCAAGTGGTCGTTCCGCCACTTGCTGAACTATGGTATCGACGGGGTTGTGTCGTTCAACAACAGACCGCTGAGAATTTGTTTTTACGCCGGTATTTTTATCCTTTTTCTATCGCTTATTTATATCGCGGCGACATTCATCAGAATCTTAAAATACGGTGTGATCGTTCCCGGCTATTTTACGATTATTTCCGCCGTCCTGTTTCTCGGCGGCATCCAGCTTCTCAGCCTCGGAATCATCGGCGAATACATCGGGCGCATTTATTATGAGACGAAAAAGCGGCCTCATTACTTAATACAGGAGGCAAACATCGCTCATGGAGAAACTCATGAAAATCGTTAATCCTGAATTTATTCGCTTTGCCGTCGTCGGCGCAGTGAATACTTTGAATTACTATGCGGTGTATTTGCTGCTGCATGTTTTGCTTCAGTTGAATTATATGGTTTCACATATTGCTGCTTTTTTCGTCAGTCTTGTGATTTCTTTTTTCTTGAATTGCTACTTTACATTTAAAATCAAGCCGACGCTGGCAAAGTTTTTGCAATTTCCGCTGACACAGCTGTTTAATTTGACGGTATCTTCTTTGTTCGTCTACACGTTTGTGAATTTTTTCAAGATGAACAGTGAGGCAGCTCCGCTTGTCTCCATGTTTTTAACCGTTCCTCTGACATTTTTAGTGACAGGGAAGATTTTGAAAAAAGACAGGGGAAGAGTATGAAGAAAACAGTTTTTTTATTTGTGATCGCAAGCGTTGCAGTTTCCTTGGCCGCCCATTCTTTTTTTCTGTATGAATGGGCGCATGACCGCTATATGACGGGGAACGGCGACGGACTTGCACAAATGATCATTTTTAAGTCGTTTCTTTTTGAACAATACAAACAAGGGAACTTTTTTTATTCGTATTCTTTCGGTCTCGGAGGCGGGATCTACAGCCAGCTTGGCTATTATTTCACGACTTCTTTTGTCTTCATCGCTTCATCCGCGGCCGTTTTTCTGATGCAGCTTTTGCATTTGGCCGGGGATGCGGACCCTTTGTTTTGGGCCCAGGCCTCCGTATTCATCAGTGTCATCAAGCTCAGCCTGATCATTTTAGCGGGAGCATATGCGTTAAACGGTATGGTGAAAAACAAACTTGCCGCTTTTACGGGTGCGGTCTTGTACGGCACGTCGGTCATCTATTTCAGGCACACGGTGTTCTGGGAATTTTTCAGTGACGCCATGCTGTGGCTGCCGCTGCTTGTTGCCGGAGCCGAGAAAGTCATCAGGGAAAAGCGGACAGGACTGTTTATTACGGCTTGTTCTTTAACGCTGATCAATAACTTTTATTTTGCTTATATCAACTTGATTTTCATTGCGATCTACATCATCTTCCGCTGGCTGATCCGGCTTGACCCGGAAAAGGAAGCGCCGAGGTGGAAACAATTCAGGATGTTCGCCGCTTCATGCTTGATTTCTTTCGGAATCAGCGCGGTTTCCTTTGTGCCTGCGGTTTACGGATTTTTAAACAATTTACGGCCGCCGTATGAACAGGCTGTCGCTGTATACGATCTGACGGACAACATTCTGTTTTCCAGCCGCATTGTTTTGCTGCCGGCTGTCTTTATGCTGTTCTTGTTCGCGTTTTCGTTCTATAAAAATAAAACGTTCAGGCTGTTTGCCTCAATCAGTGTGCTGCTTGTGCTTCTGCATTACAGCCCGCTTGCGGCAAGCGCGTTCAACGGTTTCTCCGCTCCGCAGAACCGCTTTGAATATCTGCTCGCTTTTACGATCGGGGGAGCGGCGGCCGCAGGAATGACCGAACTGAAAAACATCAGGCGGAAAGAGATGATATGGTCCATCCTGCTCGCCCTTCTGGTTTATATCGCGGTCATTTGGCGGAAAGACGTGGATTTATCACTGATGCAAAATTGGAGCATGATTGTGCTTCTGTTCCTGACAATCGCCATCTTTACGGCGGCGGGGTTTCAATATAAGAAATCGCAGCTTTTTTTGCACGCCTGCATTTTATTATCGTCCGTTCTCGTGGCGAACACGTATCAAAAATATGTTCTGTCTGAGTCCAGCGGCATTAAAAACGTCACAAAAAGCTATTTGACCAGCAATGAGTACAATGGCGAAGAACAGCGCCGCCTCTTGAACAACATTCGAAAAGACGATGACGGTGACCCGTATACAAGAATCGACTGGATGAACGGCGTGCGCAACAATACTCCGCTGATGCAGGATTTTAACGGCTTCAGCGCCTACTCAAGCATTCTCAATCGCGATCTTCTTCTGTTTTATTGGGAAGACCTGCAAATTGATATGGGAAGGGAAAGCGTCAGCCGCTACGCATCGATGGGCGACCGGGCCAACTTGTACAGCCTGCTGTACGGCAAGTATTACATGACGGAAAAAGAGAATGCCGCCAATGTTCCGTACGGGTTTATCAAAACGGATGAATCAGAGCACTACGCGGTCTATAAAAACAAATACACCATGCCGTTTATCCGGACCGCGCGAACGGCGTTTACGGAAAAAGATTTAGCAGATGCGCCTGTTTTGGCGCGCGAGCATGCAATGCTTGAAGGAATCGTGCTTGAGAATGGCGATGAAGGAAAAGTGCAGCCGCCGGACGTTTCTGATTTGATGAAGCAGACGAAGCTGAAAACCGAAGGGGCAAGCTATCATAACGGCGTCCTCGACGTCACCGCCGAAAACGGCGGCATCGATCTCATTCCTGAAGGCGGGCTTCCGAAAGAAGGCGACTACTATGTCGGATTTTATTTGAAAAGCCTTGCAAAAGACCAATTCTTTAACTTGCGGGTCAACGATTATGTAACATCAAGAAAGTCGAACGAGTCGATTTACAAAACAGGTGTTTACGATTTAACAATCAGGGTGCCGAAAACAGATAAAATATCAATCAGGCTGCCAAAAGGGAAATATCAATTGGACCATTTGAGCCTGCACCAGGAAGACTATCAATTGCTGAGAAAAGCGGCCGCCCAAAAAGCGCCGTCCGCCGACTTGGACTGGCGGAACAATCAAGTGTCCATCAGCTTTGACAATCAAAATGGAGACCGCTACATGGTCCTGCCGGTTCCGTACGAAAAAGGCTGGGAAGTCACTGTAAACGGAAAACCGCAAACCGTCCATAAGGCAAATTACGCGTTTATCGGATTTTCAATTGAAAAAGGGAAAAACGACATCCGGCTCGTTTATTACCCGCCGTACTTCAAAGCTGCCTTGGCCGTTACAGTCATCAGCCTCATCATCGGAATCTGGTACGGCAGAAGGAGAAAAAAGCTTGGCTCTTAAACAGAGCCAAGCTTCAGCGTGTCGAGAAACCCTCGCATTCGTTGTCAGGCCTGCGCGTCGGTGCTCACGAATTCCAACATTCGCTCCGCTCCGATGCTCGGCCTTCCTAGACTGCAAGGGTTTTCAATCACGCTGAAAGGATGACAAAATCTTAAAACTGAAAACCGTTTTAAGATTTTGTCAACAATTTAAAAGCTTGGCTCTTAAACAGAGCCAAGCTTTAATTTTTTCTGAAGTTTTTTCTCGCTGAAAATCCATCCCGTATAGGAGGTGATTAATTCGAGCGTGTCCCTGTCGATGTGCGCGATCGCCACGAAAGGGTAGTGTCCTTTGCTGCGGTATCGCAGATCGATAAAGCGGACTTCGTAGTGATCTTTATACGTATCGATCTCCCATTTGTAAACCGGTGAGAACGAAAGAAACGCCGAAATGTTCTTATCCTGTTTCGCCGCTTTCATCACGTCCGTATCCGGCACAGGCACCCTGTTGAAGGTGTCGACGATGACGACGTTTCCGTCCATGCTTCGTCCGACGTAAAAAGCCGATTTTGCTTTGACGGCGATTCGCCACTGCCTGAATTTCATCGTCGGCGAAATAATGATTTCTTCAATATCTTCGATTTTTTCACGGAGCTCATGCTTGATGTTCCTCTGCATGAAATACCTCAGCACATAATAACCGGTCAAGACGATGTAAAGAGCCAAAAATGTATAGCCCTGATGCGCGCCTGCCAGCCAAAAGGCGATGGCTATGAGATGGCTGACGAAAATAAACGGATCAAATGTATTAATCAAGCCGAGTGCTACCCATTTCCTTGAAAAAGGTCTGATCGCCTGTGTTCCGTATGCATTAAAAATATCCACGAACACATGAAGCGCGACCGCGGCAAAGGTCCAAAGCCACAGGTGAAGCAGATTGGCTTCTGGATAAAAGAGCATGAGAATGCCCGGAATCATCAGCGACCAGGCGAGAACAGCGGGGATGGAATGGGTGAATCCCCTGTGGTGCCTAATATAAACAGCGTTATTTTTCAATTTCAAAACGGTATCGATATCCGGAGCCTGAGATCCGGCGATTGTCGCAATCATCACGGCTTGAGCCATTGATGGGTCCATTCCGACAACTGGATCAAGCGTCGCAATGCCTCCGAGTGCAACGCCCATGACAACATGTGTGCCAGTATCCATTGGTGACCTCCCCTAATGGTGCTAGAAAATCATTTTTATTTTCCAAAAACAGAACGAACGATGGACCTTGCCTGAAATATTTAACGCTTTTGCTTTCTTCACTTTTAATGTAACATGTTATCGTATATGCATATAGTTTACAACAAAAAGCCGAAGTAACAAAAGATCGGTATGCAAATGTGACGTGCACAGGCAAGGAGAAGTTTCATGATGGATCTGCAAAAGAAATTAGAGCAAAAAAACATCAAACAATTTCAAGAAGATTTAATTTCTTGGTATGAGCAAGAAAAACGGGATCTGCCATGGCGCTCAGACAGCGACCCTTATAAAGTATGGGTGTCAGAAGTGATGCTTCAGCAGACGAGAGTGGACACGGTGATTCCTTACTTCAACAACTTTATCGAAAAGTTCCCGACCGTTGAAGCGCTCGCTGAAGCCGACGAAGAAAAAGTGCTTAAAGCTTGGGAAGGACTGGGATACTATTCAAGAGTTCGGAACTTGCAGAGCGCTGTCAGGGAAGTTCACGAACGATACGGAGGAATGGTTCCTCCTTCAAAAGAGGAATTCGGAAGCTTAAAAGGTGTCGGCCCTTATACAAGAGGCGCGGTGCTGAGCATCGCCTACAATCAGCCGGTCCCCGCGGTGGACGGAAATGTCATGCGGGTGATGTCACGGATTCTTTCCGTATGGGATGATATCGCAAAGCCTAAAACCAAAACCCTGTTTGAAAAAATTGTCGAAGCGTTTATTTCCGAAGAAAAACCGTCCGAATTTAACCAGGGGCTGATGGAGCTTGGCGCTGTCATCTGTACGCCGAAATCGCCGTCCTGCCTTCTCTGTCCCGTCCGAGAGCACTGTTCCGCTTTTGCAGAAGGCTGTGAAAAAGAGCTTCCGGTTAAAAGCAAAAAGAAAAAACCCTCGGTAAAAACTCTTGCAGCCGTTGTCCTGACTGATGAAGAAGGATACATCTATATCCATAAAAGACCGGCATCAGGCCTTTTGGCAAACCTTTGGGAATTCCCGAACACAGAAACGCAGAAAGGGCTGAAGCACGAGCGCGAGCAGCTTGCGGCTTTTTTGAAAGAAGCAGCCGGAATAGAAGCCGAAATCGGTCCGCTTGAAGGAATCGTAGAACACGTGTTTACACACCTTGTCTGGAACATTTCTGTCTTTTTCGGGAAAACGCTCGATCAACCGGATGATTCATACTTTAAAAAGGTCACGAAAGAAGAGCTCGCTGAATATGCCTTCCCGGTTTCGCATCAGAAAATATGGAATATGTATATGAAATAGGCAGCTTGACTGTGCATGCTGCCCGTTAGTCGTACTGGATGGTGGTGCCGTGTGTATAATCGGCTTCCTGGCGGCGCAGTCCGCCTCTTGCTTGGATTTCTTTCACAACCTCCAGGTACTCGGCATGCCCTTCTTCATTGAGGAATGGCATGATTTGCTGGAAGGCGCGGTGAAAATAGAGAAGCTCCGCATCTTTCCACTCGTTTTTCGGCGTGTGGTCGAGCTCGCTCATATCGCGTCCTACGTACATAAGGCGAATGCCTCCTTTTTTGATCGTGTTATGAGCTATTTTTTATCAGATTTTCAATCACTATACTAGGAGATGAATGACAGATGGAACAAAGAAAATGTGCCCTTATTACAGGAAGCAGCCGCGGCGTCGGCAAAGCAGCCGCTTTGAGGCTTGCCGAAAACGGCTACAATATCGTCATCAACTATGCGAGAAGCAAAAAAGCGGCCCTTGAGACGGCTGAAGAAATCGAAAAACTCGGTGTCAAAGCATTGGTCGTCAAGGCGAATGTCGGGCAGCCGGCGAAAATAAAAGATATGTTTCAGCAAATCGAGGAAGCCTTCGGCAGACTGGACGTGTTCGTCAACAACGCTGCATCAGGCGTATTGCGCCCCGTCATGGAGCTTGAGGAAAGCCATTGGGACTGGACGATGAACATCAATGCGAAAGCTCTGCTATTCTGCGCGCAGGAAGCGGCGAAGCTGATGGAGAAAACGGGAGGCGGCCACATTGTCAGCATCAGTTCGCTCGGTTCGATCCGTTATTTGGAAAACTATACGACAGTCGGCGTTTCAAAAGCTGCGCTTGAATCATTGACAAGATATCTCGCTGTTGAGCTTGCGGCGAAAAACATCATCGTCAATGCGGTTTCGGGAGGCGCGATCGATACAGACGCCCTGAAGCATTTTCCGAACCGCGAAGAACTGCTGGAAGATGCCCGGCAAAATACGCCTGCCGGCCGCATGGTTGAGATTAGCGACATGGTCGATGCGGTGGAGTTTTTAACGTCAGGGAAAGCGGACATGATCCGCGGACAGACGATCATTATTGACGGCGGCCGTTCACTGCTCGTATAAATTTTTCGCGTTCAATGAATAGGATATCATCCTCCTGCACAATCTAATGGTCGTGGAGGTGATATACAATGGCTAACCAACAATCCAAAACAAACGCACAAAAAGTAAGACAACAAAACCAAGCTTCTGCACAAGGTGGTCAGTTCGGCACTGAATTTGCCAGCGAAACTGACGCGCAGCAAGTAAGACAAAATAACCAACAAGCTGAGCAAAAAAAACAGCAAAACAGCTAATCACTGAAACAGGAAAAAGCACTTCACCATCGGATGAGGTGCTTTTTTCTTTTCGTTTTTTGATCCGACAAAACATCCGAATCTTAGCCAGAATCAGTCAAAGGACATCCGGCATGTATAGAGAAATGTTAGTTAGGCAATAAATGGAGTAGAGCATAGAATGGAGGATCCCGAATGCCGGAATTTGAAAACTTGGTTCAGGGGCAGATGGAGATTATGGACAAGCTGCTGTATCTGCAAGCGGAGATTGAAAGATGCCAGAAAATTGAAAAAGAACTGGCTGCCCTTGAAAAGAAAGCCCAGCTTTTATCGATCCGCGAAGATATATCCCAGAAGCGGAAAGATCTTGCTCAAATTCAGGATTTATTCCAAAAGCAGACGGAGCAGGTGATTCAGGCTTATCAAAGAATCGAAGCATGAGCCTCTCTTTATCATTTTTTAGAAAAGAGCCATTCCTGTTCGGGAGTGGCTGTTTTATTTTCATTTTTTATTTTCAAACGTTATAATAAATAAAAGAACTGTCGGACAGGCGATGTGACACACTGACTTGTAAGGCTTTTGCAAAGAAAGTAGGGGAGAAAAACATGGGCTTTCCCAAGGAAGGAGAAACCATTCAAATTCATAGCTATAAGCACAATGGACAGATTCATCGGATTTGGAATGAAACAACGATTTTAAAAGCAACGGAATTGTGCATCATCGGCGCCAATGATCGGACAATGGTCACGGAATCTGACGGCCGGACATGGGTGACGCGAGAGCCCGCAATTTGTTATTTCCATGCAAAGCAGTGGTTTAACGTCATCGGCATGCTTCGCGAAGACGGGATTTATTACTATTGCAACATCAGCTCGCCGTTTGCTTTGGACGATGAAGCCATCAAATACATCGACTATGATTTAGACGTGAAAGTCTTCCCGGATATGACGTATCATATTCTTGATGAAGATGAGTACGCAGATCATAAAAAGGCGATGAATTATCCGAAGGAAATCGACGGCATTTTAAGGTACCACTTAAATACGTTGCTGCATTGGATACACCAAAGAAAAGGCCCGTTTGCATCTGAATTTATTGATATTTGGTATGAACGGTATTTGCATTATACAAAATAATCCTAAAAAAACCTGTTGAGGCCAACAGGTTTTTTGCGGTGTACTCACACATCAAGATATAGAGGGGGGAAGACGTGTGGGGGTAATCAGAAGGTACATGGAATTTGTGAAGCCGTATAAATGGAAAATCGTTTTGACGGTTTTAATCGGTATTATTAAATTTTCTATTCCGCTGGTCATCCCGCTTCTGCTGAAATACGTCGTGGACGACATCATCCAGGGGAGCGGGACCGCTGAAGAAAAAACATCCACATTATTCATGGTAATGGCGGTTATGTTCGCCATTTTTTTGGTGCTTCGGCCGCCTGTCGAATACTATCGGCAGTATTTCGCACAGTGGACGGCAAGCAAGGTGCTGTATGATATCAGGGACAAGCTGTTTGCACACATTCAAAAGCTGAGCCTCAGGTATTATGCGAACACCCGCGCAGGAGAAATCATTTCAAGGGTCATCAACGATGTCGAGCAGACGAAAGAATTTGTCATTATCGGGTTGATGAATGTATGGCTTGACGTGATGACGATTTTTATCGCCATCGCTATCATGCTGACGATGGACGTGAAGCTGACGCTTATTTCGATCGTGCTGTTTCCGCTTTACGGACTGTCTGTGAAATTCTTCTATGGCAAGCTTAGAAAGCTGACGAGAGAACGTTCCCAGGCGCTGGCCGAAGTGCAGGGCCACCTTCATGAAAGGGTGCAGGGGATGCCTGTCATCAGGAGTTTTGCGATCGAGGATTATGAACAGAAGCAATTTGATCACGAGAACGGGAATTTTCTCGGCAAAGCAATCCGCCATACGGCCTGGAATGCCAAAACGTTTGCTGTCGTCAATACGGTTACAGACCTCGCTCCGCTGATCATCATTACGGTTGCGGGTTACCATGTGATTCACGGGTCCCTTACTGTAGGAACGATGGTGGCGTTTTTCGGATATATCGAACGCCTTTACAACCCGCTGCGCCGCCTGATCAATTCATCGACAACATTGACGCAGTCGATCGCATCGATGGACAGGCTGTTTGAATTTATTGATGAACCTTATGAATTAAAAGACAAACCCAATGCTGTAAAAGCTGAGCGGTTAAAAGGAATTGTTGAATTTAAAAACGTTTCCTTCCAATACGAAAAATCGGAAGAAATGATTTTGCAGAATCTTTCTTTGAAAGCCGAACGGGGCGAAACGGTCGCGCTCGTCGGAATGAGCGGAGGCGGCAAATCGACGCTCGTCAGCCTCATTCCGAGATTCTACGATGTCTCAGCCGGAAGCCTGGAGATCGACGGCATCGATGTGCGCGATTATCAGGCGCAGAGCCTTAGAAACCAAATCGGCATGGTGCTTCAGGATACATTTTTATTCAGCGAATCGGTACGTGAAAACATATCGATCGGAAATCCTGAAGCTTCGATGGAAGACATCATTGAAGCGGCAAAAGCCGCAAATGCCCATGATTTTATTATGGAACTGCCGCAAGGCTATGATACAAAGGTCGGAGAAAGGGGCGTCAAACTGTCCGGAGGCCAAAAACAGCGGATATCAATCGCCAGGGTGTTCCTCAAGAACCCGCCTCTCTTAATTTTGGATGAAGCGACGTCAGCGCTTGACCTTGAAAGCGAGCACTATATCCAGGAAGCGATGGAAAAGCTCGCGAAAGACCGGACGACCTTTATCGTTGCCCACAGATTGTCGACGATCACCCACGCTGACAAAATCGTCGTCATCGAAAACGGACGTGTCGCGGAAGCCGGCACACATGACGAATTAATGAGCCGCGACGGCCACTATAAGCATTTATTCACCATTCAAAAATTAAACTAAAACCGCAAAAAGCCTGACTTTCGTTTGAAGCCGACGGATGTCAGGCTTTTTCTTTCCCTGCAAATTTCGTACATATTTCCTATCTCGTCTCAATACAATTTAAAAAATACAAGCTCCGGAGGTGTATAAGTGACAAAAGAAAAATTGCTTGAAGTATCGGATTTATCGATTTCGTTTCACCAGAAAAAGTCTGAAACCCCGATTGTGCAAGGCGTTTCTTTCGATCTCCATCCCGGAGAAATCATGGGAGTCGTCGGAGAGTCCGGCTGCGGCAAGAGCGTCACCTCTTTGGCTTTAATGGGGCTGAACGCAAACACCCGGACAACGGGCCGGATCAAGTTTCAAAACAAAGATCTTCTCATGCAGTCTGAGAAAGAATGGAGACAGATGCGCGGCAATGACATCGCAATGGTTTTTCAAGAGCCGATGACCTCCCTCAACCCCCTTTTCACAATTGGCGCTCAGCTAACAGAGGCACTCTCCAGCCATACCAATATTCATAAAAAAGAAGCAAGAAGAAAAGCCGTTCAAATGCTGGATACCGTCGGCCTGCCGAGGGCGGACCAGCTGATAAAGCAGTATCCCCACGAACTGTCGGGAGGCATGAGGCAGCGGGTCATGATCGCAATGGCATTAATTTGCGAACCGAAGCTGCTGATCGCCGATGAACCGACAACAGCTCTCGACGTCACCATCCAGGCCCAGATTTTGTCCCTGCTGAAAAAGCTCAATGCCGAATTTAACACAGCCATTCTCCTCATTACCCACGACCTTGGCGTCGTTCACAATACATGTGAACGCGTAATGATCATGTATGCCGGCCGGATCGTTGAAGAGGGCGGTGTCACCGCTGTTTTTGACAGCCCGAAACACCCTTATACAAAAGGCTTGTTCGCCTCTATTCCGGCATTCACAGGCAAATCTGAGCGGCTGTCTTCGATTGAGGGGCAGGTGCCGAAGCCGGGATCGATTAAAAAAGGCTGTATGTTTGCGCCGCGATGCCCCCATAAACACGAACGCTGCATTGAAGAGGCGCCCGGATTGAATAGGCTGGCGGATGATCATGCCGTAAGCTGCTTTCTCTACGAAGAGGAAGGTGCTTTCACATGAATCACGAACTGCTGAGCGTCCAAGAGCTGAAAACGTATTACCGCGTGTCCCGTAAGAAAATCGTGAAAGCGGTCGATGATGTTACTCTGTCAGTTAAAAAAGGCGAAATCTTAGGGATCGTCGGTGAATCAGGCTGCGGAAAATCAACCTTGGGAAAATCGATATTGCGGCTGACAGAGCCGACTGCGGGAAAGGTGACATTTCTCGGGCAAGAGATGACAGGCCTTAATGCAAAAGATCTTCGCAACATGAGAAGGCATATACAAATGATTTTTCAAGATCCGTACGCTTCGTTAAATCCGCGCATGAAAATAAAGGATATTTTGGAAGAACCGCTGATCGTTCATCAACTCGGAACGAAGGCGGAAAGGAGAGAAGTCGTGTGCTCGATGCTTGAAATTGTCGGCCTTGATGCTTCATACGGCGACCGCTACGCACACCAATTCAGCGGCGGTCAGAGGCAAAGGATCGGCATTGCAAAAGCGCTGATCACAAAGCCAAAACTGATCATTGCCGATGAACCTGTTTCCGCGCTTGATGTATCCGTTCAGGCGCAGATCTTAAATCTGCTGAATGATCTGCAGGAGGCATTTAATTTAACGTTTCTGTTTATTTCTCACGATCTCGCAGTCGTTCGCTATATCAGCGACAGGGTGGCCGTGATGTATTTCGGAAAGATCGTCGAGATGGCGGACGCCGAATCGTTATTTAGAGAACCGAAACACCCGTATACAGAAACGCTGTTAGCGGCAGTACCGGTCATCGGCAAAGGCGAAGCGGTTCATACGGCACCGGATATTGCCGCGCCCCGCATGAGTGAAAAGGGCTGCCCTTTTTACAGCAGATGCATGAAGCGGGCAGCGGTTTGTCTGGAAGCGGAGCCGCCGCTTGAAGAGACTGCGGACGGGCATTATGCCGCATGTCATTTTACCAATAAGGAGGCTGTAAGATGAAAAAGAAAAGCTGGCTGATCTGTTTGGGAATGATTCTGTCTATTTCCGCTTTTTTAATGGGATGCTCCGGTAACGAAAGCGGAAAAAACGACGGAGGGACGAACGGCGGAAAAGATACGCTGATCATCGGCAGAGGCGGTGATTCAACATCGCTTGATCCGATCACAACGACAGAAGGCGAAGCATTTAAAGTGACGATCAATATGTTTGAAACCTTGCTGAATTACGGAGAACAAGACACTACGCTGAAGGAAGGCCTCGCGGTGAAATGGGACGCTTCAGATGACGGTTTGACCTACACACTGGAGCTGAGGCAAGGCGTGAAATTCCATGACGGAACGGATTTTAATGCAGAAGCCGTCAAATACAATTTTGAGCGGTGGATGAACGGGGATGAAGAAAAATTTCCTTACTACGGCATGTTCGGAGGCTATAAGAAAGATGATGGGCATGTCATCAAAGATATAAAAGTGCTCGGCGACCATAAGATTCAGTTCATTTTAAAACGCCCGCAAGCGCCGTTTTTAAAGAACCTTGCCATGACTTCATTCGGGATTGCAAGTCCTGCCGCGATCGAAAAATACGGTGAAAAATTCAGGGAGCACCCCGTCGGCACGGGCCCTTACAAATTTGTCGAATGGAAGCCGAACGACCGGATCGTCCTTGAAAAAAATGAAGACTATTGGGATCAAAGCAAGCCGAAATTGCAGAAGATCATTTTCAGAGCCATTCCTGAAAACTCAGCCCGCTTAAATGCATTGAAGACGGGCGAAATCGACCTAATGGACGGCGTCAATCCGTCTGATATCGAAAGCATCAAAGCAGACGCCAATCTGAAAATATTTGAAAGGCCTTCAATGAACGTCGGGTATCTCGGAATGACGACGACAAGAAAGCCTTTTGACAATAAGCTGGTCCGCCAGGCGCTGAACCATTCTGTTGATAAACAGGCGATTATCGATTCCTTCTACGGAGGCCTCGCCGAATCTGCCAAAAACCCGCTCCCTCCTTCGCTTGAAGGGTACAACGATCAGATAAAGGAATATCCGTATGATTTAAAAAAGGCAAAAGAACTGTTAAAAGAAGCCGGATTCCCGGACGGGTTTAAAATGAAGCTTTGGGCAATGCCTGTCCCGCGGCCGTATATGCCGGACGGTATGAAAATAGCCGAAGTGATTCAATCAAGCTTCGAAAAAATCGGCGTCAAAGCGGAAATCGTCACTTACGACTGGGCGACGTATTTGGATAAAGTGAGTAAAGGGGAAGCCGATGCGTTTTTGATGGGCTGGACCGGAGACAATGGAGATCCGGACAACTTCATTTATACGCTGCTTGATAAAGATAATATCGGCGGTAACAACTATACGTACTTCAGCAATGACGAGCTTCATGACATCTTAATCGAAGCGCAGTCAGATCCTGACCAAAAGAAGAGAAATAAACTGTATCAAGATGCGCAGGAGCTCCTCCATGAAGAATCGCCTTGGGTTCCGCTTGTCCATTCCACGCCGATTTTGGCCGGTTCAAAAGATATCGAAGGATATGCTCCGCATCCGACAGGGAGTGAAGTATTGTCCGGCGTAGAGTTTAAATAGGTGGTGACAGCCATTGCTTGCTTACTGTTTTAAACGGACGGCTATGCTGATCCCCGTTCTCATCGGCATGACACTGGTCGTTTTTTCGATCATCCGCTTTATTCCCGGCAACCCCGCCCAGGTTATTCTCGGTCAGAGGGCGACAAAGGAAGCGGTGCAGCAGCTGACCGTCCAGCTCGGCCTTGATCAGCCGTGGTATGTGCAATACGCCAGATATATCGGGGATTTGCTGAAAGGGGATCTCGGGACATCAATCCGCACGGGAGCGGCGATTACGCAAGAAATAAAGCCGTATTTGTTCGCCACTCTCGAGCTTGCTTTTTTCGCGATGCTGATCGCGGTGTTTGTCGGCGTGAATGCCGGAATCATCAGCGCGTGGTTTAAGAATTCGGTATTCGACTATATTGCGATGCTGGTTGCTTTAATCGGCGTGTCGATGCCGATTTTTTGGCTCGGTCTGATGGGCCAGTGGTTCTTTTCGATCGAGCTCGGCTGGCTGCCGACAACGGGAAGGGAGAATGTCAGAAATCCGGTCGAAGCCTTTACCTACATTCATACACTGGACACCCTTTTGCACGGAAGGTTTGATCAGTTTGCAGAAACCATCCGCCATTTAATTTTGCCGGGAACCGCTCTTGCGACCATTCCCGCCGCGATCATTGCGAGAATTACGAGGGCCAGCATGATAGAGGTGCTGCAGTCCGATTATATCCGCACGGCAAAAGCAAAAGGCGTGCATATGTTTTTCGTTATCTATAAGCACGGTTTAAAAAATGCATTCATTCCGGTGCTGACCGTCATCGGCCTGCAAACCGGACTTTTACTGGGCGGCGCGATTTTAACGGAGACGATTTTTGCCTGGCCCGGCATCGGCCGGTACATTTATGATGCGATCAGCTACCGCGACTACCCGGTTATCCAATCGGGCATTCTCGTGATCGCCTTCATCTTCGTCATGATTAACTTCATTGTTGATCTGCTGTACGCCGTCATCGATCCGAGAATTAAATATTAGGAGGCGGGAAATGTGGTTGTGCTTCAAAATGAACAGCAGAGGGAGGACGTGAAGGTGCGTTCGCCTTTGGCGGAACATATTCGGCGGTTCTTTGAGCATAAACTGGCTGCCGCCGGCACGATTTTAGTCGCGCTGTTTATCCTGCTGGCCATCTTCGCGCCGCTCATCGCACCCTACGGAATAAACGACCAGTCACTGTCAGACAGGCTCGCCGCTCCGTCTGCTGAACACCTTTTTGGCACGGACGATTTTGGCAGGGATATTTTTTCAAGGGTGCTGTACGGCGCGAGGCTGTCTTTATGGGTCGGCTTTTTCTCCTGTCTGGCATCAGCCTTGGCGGGGACGCTGTTAGGGCTGATCGCCGGCTTTTACGGCAGATGGGCTGATGCGTTGATTTCTCGGTTGTTTGATATCATGCTCGCGTTTCCCAGCATTCTGCTGGCGATCGCCATTGTGGCGATTCTCGGGCCTTCCCTTGAAAATGCCCTGATTGCCATCGCCATCATCAACGTTCCGACGTTTGGCAGGCTCGTTCGTTCAAAAGTGCTCAGCATCAGGCAGGAGGAATATGTCTTATCAGCGCGTGCTGTCGGGATGTCCAATATAAGGATGATGTTTAAACACATTCTTCCCAACAGCATGGCCCCGGTTATCGTTCAAGCGACACTGAATATTGGAACGGCGATTATAGAAGCGGCGGCGCTCGGATTTTTAGGGTTGGGGGCGCAGGCGCCGAACCCCGAGTGGGGAAAAATGCTTGCGGATGCCAGGCCTTATTTGGCGCAGGCCCCGTGGACATTATTTTTTCCGGGATTTGCGATCATGCTGACCGTGCTCGGCTTTAATCTGATGGGAGACGGCCTGCGCGACACCCTTGATCCGAAAATGAAGGAAGGAAAATAAAAAAAACCGGTTAACGTATTCGTTAACCGGTTTACTCTTCCTCAACTTCAAGCTCGCTGTCTTTTTTGTGGTACGTCTGAAAGCTTGTGAGCAAGGTTTCCAAATGCTCAAGCTGTTCTCGGTATTCTACGGTGCTCGCCATAATGGTCAGCATATTGTAGTCCAACAGTTCTTCTTTCAATTTGTCCTGGTTTTTCAGGAATGATTCGGTCAAATGCTGTTTGTACACGTCTCCTTCTTCGTGAAGGTCGACGTGATCCTGCGTTTTAATCCTGCCGACGAATCTCATTAAAATTCGCTCGTGCCAATGGAGAAGATAATCAAGCTCTTCGACCAGCGTTTCTTGAAATTCTTCAGGCATATGACAAAACTCGTTTTCAAGCCGGTGCAGTTTTTTCAGAGCATCAAGCGCTCGGTTCGATGCAATGATCGCCTGTCTGAACAGCACGAGCTTTCGCTGTTTTACATATGTGGAACGTTTTAAATAGCTTCTTTCTTCTTTGTAAAGCAAGTAAAGGTGATCGACCTTCATCATTTTTTCTTTCAGCTTTTCAATGTCTTCTTTCAGCATGGAGTGTTCCGTTGTCTTCCGCGTCAACAATCTGATCCATTTAATGACTTCATCTGTATTTTCAACAACATGGCTGACGAGCTTCGTTTCATATTTAGGCGGCAGAAAAATCAGGTTGACCAGGAACGCAGACAATACGCCCAATATAACCGTTCCGGTTCTCACCAAGGCAAACCATAAAAAGTTGTCGCCGGAGCTCTCCAATATGGCAATAACGGTGACGAGAGCGATCGAAATTGTATTCTCGATCTTCAGCTTCAGGTTGATCGTAATGACGATTACCGCCGTCAATCCGATGATGATCGGACTGGGTTCAAAAATAAGTCCAAAAATAATGGCTGTGGCAGCTCCGATTATGTTCGCCTGCACTTGATCGACAATCGTCAAAAATGAACGATAGATCGAAGGCTGTATCGCGAAGATAGCCGCGATTCCCGCGAAGACAGGAGTCGGAAGGCCGAGCCAAGACGCGAGGTAAAGCGCAAGCGTAATGGCAATGCCTGTTTTGAAAATACGGGCACCAAGTTTCATTAGGCTGTACTTGCATCCCTTTCTATAATAAAATTCGTTCTTTACAGAAAATGAATTGTATTGAACATTCCCTCTCTGTTAATTTGCCAAACAATAAAGTAATATACAGCGATCTTCCGAAATATTCAACCCATTTTTAAGAAAAAACAAATCATTGACAAAAAAGAAAAACAAGCTGGTGAAAAGTGCCTGTTCACCGCGTTCACAAAGTGCTCCGCATTTGATAAAAAAGAGAGCGGACCCGCTCTCTTTTTACATGTGTTGTTTCAATTGTTTAAATGAGTCATCCACGGCTTTAAGCGTCGCTTTAATGTCCTCTTCCGTGTGCGCGGTGGTGATAAACCATGCTTCATATTTTGAAGGCGCAAGATTAACACCGCGCTCAAGCATCAGTTTGAAAAAGGCAGCGAACATTTCTCCGTCCGTATTTTCAGCTTGCTCATAGTTTTCGACTTTTTCGTTCGTGAAGTATACGGTGAGCGCGCCTTTTAGACGATTGACAGTGATATTGATGCCATGAGTCTCGGCATGTCCCAGGATACCTTCTTCAAGCATAGCGCCGAGGCGGTCAAGTTTTTCGTATGTGCCTTTTTCTTTCAGCACTTCAAGGCAGGCGATACCTGAGAGGATCGAAGCCGGATTCCCCGCCATCGTGCCCGCTTGATAAGCAGGTCCAAGCGGTGCGACTTGTTCCATAATCTCTTTTTTGCCTCCGTATGCGCCGATTGGCAGGCCGCCGCCGATGATTTTGCCAAGCGCCGTCAAATCAGGTTTGACGCCAAGCAGATCCTGGGCGCCGCCGTACATAAAGCGGAAAGCGGTGATAACTTCATCATAGATGACGAGCGCCCCTGCGTTATGCGTCAGTTCATTGACCTGTTCGAGGAATCCGCTCTTCGGTTCGACGATCCCGAAGTTTCCGACAATCGGTTCAACGAGAACTGCCGCAATATCGTTCCCCCATTTATCGAGCGCTTCCTTATAGCTGTCGATATCATTGAAAGGAACGGTAATCACCTCGTTTGCGATGCTTTTTGGAACCCCCGCTGAATCAGGCGTGCCGAGCGTTGACGGACCTGAACCGGCCGCCACCAGCACAAGATCGGAATGGCCGTGATAGCAGCCGGCGAACTTGATGATTTTCGTCCTGCCTGTATAGGCCCGGGCGACGCGAATCGTCGTCATCACAGCTTCCGTTCCCGAATTGACGAATCTTACTTTATCCAAGGCAGGAATCGCTTCTTTAAGCATCTTGGCAAATGTCACTTCATGCTTTGTCGGCGTGCCGTAAAGCACCCCGTTCTCAGCAGCTGTTTGAATCGCTTTTGTGATATGCGGGTGAGCGTGACCCGTAATAATCGGTCCGTAGGCGGCAAGATAGTCTATGTATTTGTTGCCGTCCACATCCCAAAAATAAGCGCCGCTTCCCCTCTCCATCGCGACGGGAGAACCTCCGCCGACCGCTTTATAAGACCTAGAGGGGCTGTTGACGCCTCCGACTATATGTTGAAGAGCTTTTTCATGAAGCTTTTCAGATTGAGTATGCTGCATAATATCCTCCTCATTTCTGCACCTTTTATCTATTTCTATATTGTAACACGAGGCGGACAGAGCGCAAAAAAGAAGCCGCCGAACATTTGAACAAGCGGGCGCTGTTTTTTATAATGGGGGAAAGCAAGCGATTAAACATAACAGGAGGCAAAACAATGACTGTTGAAATTGGACAAAAGGTGCCTGATATTGAACTGCTGGGTGATCACGGAGAAAAAGTAAAGCTGTCGGATTTTGAAGGAAAGTATGTCGTGCTCTATTTTTACCCGAAAGATATGACGCCGGGATGCACAACGGAAGCGTGCGATTTCAGAGACCGACATGAAAGCTTTGCTGAACTTGATGCCGTCATCATCGGAGTCAGCCCTGACGACCAGACAAGACATGAAAAATTCAAGCAGAAACACGATCTGCCGTTTCTGCTGCTCGTCGATGATGAACACAAGCTCGCTGAAAGCTTTGACGTATGGAAGCTGAAGAAGAATTTCGGCAAGGAATACATGGGTGTCGAACGGTCGACATTCCTGATTGATAAAGAAGGCCGCCTTGTGAAAGAGTGGCGGAAAGTAAAGGTAAAAGACCATGTCGCAGAAGCGCTTCAAGCAGTAAAAGAAATCGCCGAAGCGTAAAGCTCTGGGGGAGGCCGGACTGTATTTAAGTTTGGTCTCTTTTTACGCTCATATTCGTCTGTCTGACCGGACATGCTGATCATATCGGCCTTTTTCGCCTTAAAAAGAGCTTTTTCGCAGGGATTGGAATTGACAAAGATTCTGATCAGGAGTTACACTAATTATAAACGTTATAATGTAAGAATTTTTTTTAGAAGAGAGGTGCATGACGATGGCTGAACATAACCTGAAAGAAGCGTTGGAAGCGTTGAAGGAAACCGGGGTTCGAATTACTCCTCAACGTCATGCCATTCTGGAATTTCTCGTGAATTCTATGTCTCATCCAACTGCAGATGATATATATAAAGCTCTGGAAGGGAAATTTCCAAACATGAGCGTAGCAACGGTTTACAACAATTTGCGGGTTTTTAAGGAATCAGGGCTCGTTAAGGAATTAACGTACGGAGATTCATCCAGCCGGTTTGACTTCGTGACATCCGAGCATTATCACGCAATTTGCGAACGCTGCGGGAAAATCGTCGACTTTCATTATCCCGGCCTCGACGAAGTGGAGCAGCTGGCTTCACATGTGACAGGATTCAAAGTCAGTCACCATAGACTGGAGATATACGGTTTATGTCAGGAATGCGACAAAAAAGAAAGCCATTAAAAAGAGCTGGCCGCTTTTTTAACGGTCAGCTTATTTTTGTTGCAGCATTTACTGAGACTTTCGATTATACGATTCGTTAAACTCTTTTCCTTCGAGGTTTTTATCCAGTGTCAGAGGCTCCCTGCAATGCATGCACATATCGACCCGGCCTAAAATCTTGGTCGGTTTTTCACAGTTTGGACAGACGACTTGAACCGCTTTCGTTGAAAGCATGCCGATCCAAAAATAAACCGCTGTGCTCAACAAGATAGACAATACCCCCAAGATCATAAACACCGACATCAAGAGGATCGAGGACCTAAAAAAGATCCCGACATACATAATAATGAAGCCTATAAATACAAGGCTTAACGCAAACGTTCTGATTTTGTTGATTTTGCTAGAGTATTTTGCCATATCCATCCCCCTGTCTCTAATATAGCATATCGAAGATGTGTTATTCTTTAATTAAAACGAATCAATTGGAAAATTTCTATAGAGAGTTTTGGGGAAATTGATTATAATAATTCAATGTGTTTTCAAAATAAAGGAGTTTTTATTGGCTCGTAGAAATAGGTAGAAACAAGAGAGAAGCATTTAGAGCAACGCATTTACATCGTATTGGAGGAATGGTGATGGAAAATCTTCTCCGTCCGATTTACCAAGAAAGAGCAAGCCGCCCTGACACACTCGCTGTCATGTTGATTGAGAGGAGAAATCAAACCTCATCTGCAACAGATAATTTTGATGCGGCATTGTTGATTATCGTTAATAAGGCTGAAGACCCTGTATTCGTGAAGCATTATGAGTTCGACGGAAAAACGGCTTCTCTTCATATTATTTCTGTTGAACAGCTTCAGGAATGGATTTTGCTCGGAACAAATAGAAGAATCATAGACTGGGTCCTCAATGGAAAGGTGCTTTTCGACCGAAACGAATTTATCGCCAAGCTGATTGAGCAGCTCAATACGTTTCCGTTTTCAGAAAGAAAACTAAAAATCGGACTTGAATACGGAAAATTAATCAGAAGATATATAGAAGGAAAATCGTTTTTTGAAGATGGTCAATTTTTGGACGCCTACAATTCTATCGTACACGCCCTCCATCATTTGGCCAGAATCGAAGTGATCGATAAAGGTTTTCACCCTGAAGTTACGGTATGGAACCAAGTCCGCCACATGGAGCCTCAGGTTTATAAATTGTATAAGGAATTAATTGAGAGCAATGAAAGCTTGCAAAAACGGCTGGAGTTATTATTCCTCGCAAGCGATTTTCTCATTCATTCAAAGGCCGAAATCGGGGCCGCACATATTCTCAATGTCATGGATGAAAAAGCGGTTTGGCAATTTGCCGATCTTCTCAAGCATCCGGATCTCAAGTATTTCACGGCAGACCTGGGAGTCATACTGGAGTTCTTGGCTGAAAAGGACTTAGTCGGAGTCAAGCCGATGGAGACAAAAGGCCAAAAGATTTTCCATCGAGGATATTTTATTAAAAAAAGTGTTGACACTAATTCATAACGGTGATATATTATTAAGCGTCGCTGTTAGCGGAACGGTTTTTGAACTGAAAGCAGCAGCGACGAAAAAACAAAAAAACATTTGACACACCTTGTTGAAAATGTTATAATAATAAAGTCCCTTCGGACAGGAGCGGAAATGATCTTTGAAAACTAAACAAGACAAACGTACCTGTTAATTCATTAAATAAATCGCACATGCGAATGTGCGTAGTCAGGGGCCTGCACGATGCAGGTCATG
>NZ_JASGCA010000048.1:0-1545 GCF_030449715.1 Bacillus sp. LB7 | reverse complement strand
GCGTCCAAATTTGCAAGCAGAGGGATTAATGTTTCAACTGTGAGGAGAGTGTATCAATGAATATCGAACATCCAATGATCACAGAGATCAACCGTTACGGCTATCCTTTGGAATATTTGAAGTATGAAGGCGAAGACGGCCAGGATGATGATGACAAATAAAAAAGCCGCCTTGGCAGAGGCGACAATTAAACTAAATACCTAACAACATCATTTTAAATGGTGTTTAATACAAAATCAATTAGGAGGCAAAATACATGAATCCTTTACAGGCGTTTGAACTAAACGAGATTTCAAATAATAGCCTGCAGCAGGAGAGCCGTCCACAGTTTGAGATCACGGACATGAATAGTCTAAATTGGGCGTTTCGGAAAATAGCTGCTTTAAAGACACAGGAAAAAGAAATCAAGGCCCTGGCGGCAACGGAAAGGCAGCGCATCGATGAATGGGAAACCCAGGAGCTAAAACCTGTCGCGGACAATCTGGCGTTTTTTGAAAACCTGGTCAGCGTTTATCACTCAAAGCTGCTCGAGCAGGATCCGAAAGCAAAAACACTTTCCACACCTTACGGCAAGTCAAAAAGCCGCGCAATTAAAGAGCAGCCTAAGCCAGCAGATAAGGACCAGCTTCTCAAGCATGTTAAAGAGGCCGAGCTCACTGAATTTATTAAAGAAGATGTCAAATGGGGCGACTTTAAAAAATCTCTGTCTATCAAAGAGGTGGACGGCAAAAAGGTTGTCGTTGATGAAAATGGACAAGCTGTTCCGGGGGTAGAAATAGAACCTGCTTCCACAAGCTTCAAAGTGGAGGTGTGATAGATGTTTCAAGTCACAAACGCACAGCGTGAAAAGGAAAAGGCAATTGTCGGCTTTATCGGGCCGAGTGGATCCGGAAAGACTGCCGGCGCCCTGCTTGTTGCTTACGGAATGATGCGGGAAGCATACCCAGAAGCAAGCGATGAGGAAGTCTGGTCAAAGATTGGTGTTGTGGATACTGAGCACCGCCGCGCCAAACTGTATGCAAACCTGCAATTTGATGACGTGCGGATCGGTAGTTTTAAACATATTGATTTTACGCCGCCTTACACCACAGAACGTTATCAAATGGCTGTGGAGGCTATCAAAAACGCTGGGGCCGAGGTGGTCGTAATTGATTCGCTTTCCCACAACTGGCAAGGGGAAGGCGGGATAGTAGAAAAACACGGGAGCATGTCAGGCAACTCATTTCAAAATTGGGGCAAGCTTGCGCCTGAAACAACCAAATTGATTAAGACCTTAACGCAAAACGATGTCCACATCTTGGCGACATTGAGAACAAAAACGGAGTATGTGGTTGAACCGGATGAAAACGGAAAGATGGCACCGCGCAAAGTCGGGACCAAACCGGTACAGAAAGACGAAATGGAATACGAGTTCATGCTCAATTTCAATATCAGTATCGATCATATGGCGGAAACTTCCAAAGATAATACCCGCATGTTTGAAGGCTCTTCTTTTAAACTCAATCCAGAAGTCGGCCGCAAGCTTTACCAATGGCTTGAGCTCGG
>NZ_JASGCA010000047.1:0-1668 GCF_030449715.1 Bacillus sp. LB7 | reverse complement strand
CCGGCCAAATACAAAGCATCAGCCAGCGTATTCACCTGGTCCTCGCTGATAGGCAAAGCTGCCTTTCCGAACATGATCAATGTCTGGTTTACCAATGCAATAAAAAGAAGCACCGTCCGGACGACCGTGCCTTTGTCGAATGTTGTCATATTGTGTCTTCCTCCTTATTTTTGAATAAAATTAATGAAAAGCGCCGCAATCCCGGAGATCACCAGTGTACAAACCGCTGTGATGATGGCGCCCGTAATGCTGCGCTTAATCCATGTTGTGTTCTCTTCAATCTTGTTGAGCTTGTCATTGATGGACATAATCTGTTGATCGTGTCGATCAGACGCCCTTTCCAGTGTGATGACACGCTGTTCAAGCGTTTTGTGATCGGCCTTCAATTCGGTAATCTCCTGCTTGAAGACGTCCCATTCATTTGTTTGATGCATGTCCTGAAATCCTCCTGTTCTCACATCGTTTTCACCTCCCTCGAGGCAAAATAAAAACACCCTTATTGGGCGCTTGGCATTCCTAAATCCACACTAGTGTCAGGCTTATCATAGCTCCGGCCTGTTATGTCTTCATATTCGGCCGGGGTGATCCACTTAATTTTTACGTACTCCCGCATTTCTTCATCTGTGTAACACCCCCAATCATAGAATTGTTTTATATCGGCAAGAGTAGGATACTTCATGATGCCCCGCCCCCTTTTAACGCTTCAACCTCGGACTGAAGGCGTGCAATTTGTAATGAGAGCAAGGCACTTTGTTTTTTCAACAGCTCGGTAGGGTCCGGGTCCGGCTCTGGAGGCTGCAAGCTTTCAATATATTCTTTGGTGGCCGATTCAAACCATTCCCCTTTCGCAGGATCAAATTTGGCTAAATATAGGCCGTCAGGCGGCTTTACTTCGCAATAAAATTCCGGCAGCTCCGCGTCGTCTTCAACTTGGATTTCTTCTCCCGGCATGTAATTGAATTTCTCATCATATTTATAAAGCCATTTCACTGTCATCCCTCCTAAGCCGCCTTAAATTTAAAACCAAATGTTATAAATTCATTAGGGTTTGTTGTATTTGAACAGCTCTGGATATACACCTTGCCATCGGTATTGATTTGAGTTCTATGAAACTGTGGAGCAGAACCCGCGCCGATACTTGAGGCTACACCTATAAAATGAGTCATTTGTATAGGTCGGTATCCAGCAGGTAACGTAAAAGCTGGCACATCAAAACCAATGGTTCCACCGGTTATTGAGCCGATAATTTCAACCTCTCCAAGGGCATTTTTACTAAACTGAACCTTATGGGTTCCATACTGCTTCCACCCGTTTAACAAAGTAGGTGATTCCCAGGTAACTTCCGCATCGGCATCCGTTATAAATCTCTGCCATCCTTTAAATGACCCGTCAGTGTGGATTGTTCCGAACCACCTTTTAGGATTGGCCGTAGCAGTTACCACAATCGTTTTGCGCGCACTATTAGTTGAAACATCGTAATGAAACCACTCGACCGCCTTCGGATCTGGAGAATTCACAACTTTGTTACTGACACCATAATAAAGTCCGGATGGTAAGGTTAATAAGTCAGTGTCATCAGGAATTAGCGTTCTCCCGCCGTTGTCATCGGTTAATTTATAAAGCTGTCCGGCATTCCATTTCGTTCTCTCGTCCGCAGTTATATGCCGA
>NZ_JASGCA010000046.1:0-1971 GCF_030449715.1 Bacillus sp. LB7 | reverse complement strand
GCCAATGGGATCAACAATCTCCAGATCACAAGGAGCAATTTTTTTGGATTCATAGACTTGAGCGGAAAACGCCCTTTCTCAGAAGCCATACAGCTTGGGGAATTTGTTGAAATGGGCGTCAATCAATTCGGAGAGTTTGACGGCACCCCTAATCAAAACGTTTATATCGCCCATAATCATTTTGGTAAATCTGAGCTGTTGGGCGGCTGGGGTTCTGCGATAGGAAATCACTATGCTGTTTATGATATTTTCCAAAAAAACATCACAATCTTTGACAATACAATTGAAGACTGTGGCTTTGCAGGGGTAAGAACGTTTAAATGGGGCGAAGTTAAGATTTTAAACAATCGATTTAAGCGCAATAATGAATGTATTCGAATTTCCCAAGCAGCTGGAGGAATTGAAAGTTCTAAAAATGTTGAAGGAGTCCAAATGAATCGCCCCCAAAATGCACAAAACGTCTTGATTCAGGGAAATGATTTTTATGATTACAAGTCATACGGAATCTTATCGTTTGGGCAAATATATAACAATGAAGTCGCCTGGAGCGATGGCATTCGTATTTTTGGGAACTACTTTAAATTAAAAGCAAAAGAGATTGGTGAATATGACTATGAGCAAGCCATAAAATTAGTCTTTGCAAGAAATGCTTTCATCGCTGATAACCGAATCTTTGGGGGAAGAAGAGGGATGTGGATAGAAGGCTGTTTCAACACCTTTATTGATCGAAATTATGTGTCCTGCGTTGATACAGAAGCAATCTACGTCGAAAAAAGCAGAGATAAAACTTCTACCGTGCCGAAATCATATCACCTATCTATTGATCGAAACGAAATTAACACTACTGGCCGCAACGGTATTTTTATTCAAAACTGCGATCACTTTGATGTGAGAGATAATAATGTGATGAATACCAATAAAGAGCAAAGCAGTACGAGAGGGCGCGGGGGCATTTATGTGGAAAATGGATACGACGGACGGATTGAAAATAGCCGGATACGAGGCGTCGAGAAGGCGTTTGCGATTTTAGTAAAGGACGCTGCAACAGAGGTGAATGTCACCAACACAAAAGGGACTGGCCGCGTCATCGTTCAAGGAGATTCCAATTTTAACGGGTATTACGGGACAACAAAAGATGACTATATTAGAAAAATCATTACAAAAAGCAGCAGCTAATTAAAAGGGGAGGTGAACCAATGATTTATAAAAATACGGCTGTGCACTTTGATGTCAATGCACAAGTGAAGCGAAGTGTATCAGCAAATATTCAATTTAGTACGCAAGATATCGGGACCGCAAAATTGTCGTTTAACCTGACAAAGGACGGTGTACCTTTGCCGATAAGTAAGGCAACCCATGCCAAGCTATTCATGAGGTTTACTGACGGCAGCCAGGTCTATGTCAATACAGAAGTCGAAGACGCGCTGAAGGGCGTTATTTTTTATGTCTTAACACCGGAACAAGTTAAGCATTATGGAACGGTGCAGGCTGAGCTTTACGTCAATTACGACAACGGCCAAAAGATGAGTGTGCATAAGTTTTCGTTTGTGATCGATAGCGCGCTTGTTGATCAGGACATTGCGCCGATTGCTGAATACTATATCGAAGATTTCGAGACGCTTAAAGCCGTTATTCAGGAAATGGCGGCGGATGCCGAACAGCTTCTTGCCAAATTGGAGAAGAAGTTCGAGACGCTCAATAATATCGAAACGAAGGACGGTGCCCAGCAGAAAGCGGATGCCGCACAGAAGAATGCGGAGGACTACACGGACCAACACGCAGCAAAAACGGACAATCCGCATAAGGTCACAAAATCTCAGGTCGGACTAGATAAAGTTGATAATGTAAAGCAGGCGACAAAGGCAGAATTTGATACGCATAATAGGGATGATACTCGGCATATAACTGCGGACGAGAGAACGAAATGGAATGCCGGACAGCTTTATAAATTAACCGATGACAACGGCGGGA
>NZ_JASGCA010000045.1:0-3414 GCF_030449715.1 Bacillus sp. LB7 | reverse complement strand
AGTTGCCGTCCGGACCAATCCATTATTGGATGCGTTAAAATCCTTCACCATTCTATCCCATGACTCACAACCTGCCGCCAACGCGACAAACAGCAGAATTACGATTGTGGCAATAGCTTTTTTCATTTCTCATTCTCCTTTACTGGTCCCCCCAATGTTGGGGTTTAATTGATCATTCGGCCGCCGCCTCCGAAAATACTTTCTTATCGATCGCGCCCAGGTCAAAAAGGAATTCCTCTGTATATTGAATAAGTAAATCGACCGTATCCGCTGAATATCCGTCATTTTCCGCATCGATTTCATGCAAGTCTTTCATAGTGTCAATTACATGTTGAAGTAATGCCGCTTGAATCTTTGTTAGTGTGTGTCCTCTGAATTTTTCGATTATTCCGCCGCCTCCAATAGATCAGGATTTTGATAGATATTTCCGATGACTTCCATCGGGACGGTTTTTCTTAATGGGTGCCCCGTCCATCCGCCATGCCCCGCATTTGCAAGATAGAACTGAACCGGCACAATTTTAAACATAGCTTGATGAGTGTCATAACAGATAACCCCGATATTTTTAAAAGTCCCATATTCGACTATATCCATTTCGTAAATCTCGCCTTTCCCGTGTATCGATCCGGCATATTGCATCCAGATATAAGGGGAAACAAGACTAAATCTCAGTATGGAGTTGACCATATCTACATCGGATGAGATAGCACCATCCCAATAATCTTCACTGTCGTCCTCATTCCCATAAACCATGATTTCCTTTTCTTTGTTCCAAGCCCGAAACTTAATCTCTCTCATTCCGTCGCCTCCCATCATTTCACCCTTTGAAGTCTATTCACATCATCAATATTCATTTGATAGTCAGCCTCCCGGACGGCAGCAGCAAATGATTCAATCCCTTTTTCCCAAAGACCGTGACGCTCAATGATTTCCGAGAACTCTTCAACGTCATGCTCGCGGAGCCCCCAACTGTCAGGATCTTCTGCGGGCCCGTACTTAGTAACCCATTTGCTTGAGTCATTCGGATCCGGTTCCTCCCATTCCGCGCGGGTAAAATGACAAAGCTCATGATCGACTAGGGCGGCGCGCTGCTCTTGGTTCATCGTCTTCCAGGCTTCTTTATTGATGAATACAAAAAGTCTGTAATCGGTCATATGGCGCTCAAAGGCCGTGCATTTTTTCGCCTTCCCAGCCCATTTACTGTTACCTTCCCGGATGTAAAACCCAATGTGTTTCTTTGCATCTTTTAAATGTGGGTGATGCTTATCGATTAAACTTTCGGCCAGCTGCCGCACCTCTTGTGATTCTTCAAACCCTACAAATGCCATGATCATTTTCCCCTTTCAATCAATTTCTTTTTGAATATTTCGTCTAATTCAGTTAATGAAAGCTCATACAGCTGCCGGCCGTCAGGCGTTTTAAAATATCCCATTTTAAGCAGCCGCGCTTTAAGCTCGTCCTTTTTCCTTTCACAATAAAGGGCCTTCATTAAGTCATTCACAACAGGCCCCCCTTTAACAGCTCCCGGGCCATATAATGAAAATGGTGATAGATATAGTTTCCGGTCGCGCTCGGATTAATAAAAACGGTTGAGAAATTGTAACGGACTTCAAACGTTTTTAAGCTACCAAGCAAGGACTGCGGCTTATATTGTGAGCGATATTTTCCGTTCAATATTTTTTGGTAGCCTTCCAGATCCTCCACAAGAAGAGTGAAGGGGTGTTTGGATGCACGAATCAATTCATTTTCAAACCGGGAACGGTCCTTAATGGATTGAACAAGCTCATCAACTCCGTTTTTCCGTTCGATAGCAGCGTTCAAATACATGTCCCGGCTGATCCCGTATTCCTCGTTTTTCGGGATCATGGCGGAATAATCGCCCGTCTTCATCCCTTTGAATTTAATGGATACGTTCTTTTTTCGGAGATAGTCAAGAACATGCTGGTTCTTCTGCTCCCTCGTATCCACGATGATGATCATGCTGTCGAGAATATTTTTCATTTCAGTATCCGAATAGTTATAGTGAATAATCGTCATGCTTTCTTCCCCTTAAAGTACGACATGGCCCTTTCATAGATTTCTAAAGAGAGCTTATCCGTTTCTTCATCCTCAAAATTCGCAACGGAGCTGTTCAGATCTCTCCAGCCGTTCTCCCAAAATAGAACGAGCAATCTCGCGGCTTTGGTTGCCGCATCCCAATCATGATTGAACCAGTCGTCTATTTTTGGATTCATTTTTTGATCGATTCCCATAAAATAATTGATGATTTTATCAATGGTCTGATTGACTTTATGAGCCTGCTCTGTGTATTCACCTTTTAAATACTGGATGATCCGTTTTTTATGTGACTGAACAAATTCCACAAGTTCTGGATAGACTTTCTCCGGATTCTCAATAAAAAGATTGTTTCCATCCAGGACTAAAGGTGATCCCAAAAAGGCAAGGTCATCACAAATTTGTTTTGGGTGCAAAATTATCACCTCTTTTAAAAAGGGGTTACTAAAGGGTTATCGAACTTCAATTTCAGTAACCCTTTAAAAACTCAGTCATATCAAGGGTTTCAACCTCTTTTGGGTTACTGGGTTATCAAAGGTTACCTATTTTTCTATTAAAGTCTATATACTTATATATATATTTATTTTTTATTTATTTTTTTCATGAGAACGGAACATAGAATTTAAGTAACCCTTAGTAACCCCTAAATAATGTAAAACCTCACAAACCCTTATATATCAATGGTTAAAGCTTCTTTCTATTGATAGAAGCGACCTTATTCGGGTTACTTTTTGAAGAAAATTCAGTAACCCTTTCAGTAACCCGCCCATCATTATTCTGCAAAAAACTTCCTCCGGCATATTGATTTAATGTCATCCCATGAATAAATGTTTTGTTTTTTGCGCCTTTTTCTTTTTTAAAACCTCGAATTTCTAATTGACGATAAAAGGCGCGATTTTTTAACTCAACATCATCATTTTCATAACACCAATCTTTGTATTCCTTATAGAGTTCCTTTGCTTCGATTTTTGCAGCCGGATGAGTGACACACTTTTCAGCAAGAAAAGGGGCGAGAATGTCCATATCCTCCCGGTAGCCTTCCGTCGCCTTCCTGATCGCTTCCGGTTCTCCCAGGCCTTCCTTCTGCCACTTCAAGCAGCCCTCAATAGCCCACCGCAGGATCCCTGGCATTTCCGCAGCCAGTTTCTGCGGCAGCTTCTTGTCTACTTTTTCTTTTGGTATCGTGACAGTAAACGGGATCAGCCGGATCCGGCGCCAAATCCCCTCATCGCTGCCTTTAACGATCGGTTTATGGTTTGTGGTAAAGAAGACTTTAAATTCCGGTGTAAACTCAAAGTATTCCTGGCGCAGAAAACGCGCTGACATCTTTTCGCCGCCGGTGATCTGCTTCACCAACGA
>NZ_JASGCA010000044.1:0-3492 GCF_030449715.1 Bacillus sp. LB7 | reverse complement strand
AGCAAAGGGACTAACGACAACACAAACGGGTCCGGCGGCACGACACCAAGCAAAGGGACTAACGACAACACAAACGGGTCCGGCGGCACGACACCAAGCAAAGGGACTAACGACAACACAAACGGATCCGGCGGCACGACGCCAAGCAAAGGATCAAGCGACAGCACAAACGGATCCGGCGACACGACACCAAGCAAAGGGACTAACGACAACACAAACGGATCCGGCGACACGACGCCAAGCAAAGGATCAAGCGACAGCACAAACGGATCCGGCGACACGACGCCAAGCAAAGGATCAAGCGACAGCACAAACGGATCCGGCGACACGACACCAAGCAAAGGATCAAGCGACTCAACAAGTAAAGCTGAACCGTACAAAGCAGATAAGCTGCCGAAAACAGGTGATGAAAACACATCTACACTTCCTATGTTAGGTTCAATGCTTTTGATGTTAGGTGGATTGATTACTTATTTGAAAAGAAAAACAATCTTTGGCGCAAATAAATAATTTTTAAAGTGATTAAAAGGGAAGAGACTTCTTCCCTTTTTTTAAAAGGAGGACTATTATGCGTCATTCTTTTAAAAAGAGGTTTTTGATCATCTGTTTATCCTTAATTACTATCTTAGGTATCACAATGATCATCACCCCTCTTATTGGATATAGCCATCAGGAGAAACAAATTCAAGAGACTTTAAAACAGAAACCTTTATCAGTCTCTTCATCAGATACCTCTGCGAATAAATCAAAAAAAAGCGCTATTCCTTTTCCTGGTTCACCTAAAGATGTATTAGGGAAAGTTAAGATTCCAAGTGTTAATATCGAACTCCCTATTTTAAACGGTGCGACGGATGAGAACTTAAAAGTCGGTGCAACAACTCTTAGAAAAAATCAGGTGATGGGCAAGAGTAATTATTCTTTAGCCGGCCATCATATGAAAAGAGAAGATCTTCTTTTTGGAAGATTAGATGAAGTAAAGAAAAAACAAAATGTTTATCTTACAGACGATCACTCAATTTATGTTTATGTTGTTGATTCAAAGAGTACTGTTCAAGATACTGACATTGAAATACTCGACGACCACGGAAGGAACGAAATCACACTCTTCACATGTGATGTTCCAACATCTACAGATAAAAGAACAGTTATTCATGGATATTTTGAAAAACAATTCTCTTATAGTGATGAAAAGTGGAAAGAATTAAAGTAGAGCTTTTTTAAAAAAGGGGCGGGGAATATGAAAAATAAAGTGTTGTCTTTATCCTTTGCAGGGGTCATTTTTGCATCTAGTGTATTTAATGTTGATGTAAAACCGGCAGCAGCATTAGGAGAGCAACCAAAGGTGTATCATTCCGACGAAAATCCAGGTAAGTCGGAGATTACAATCTATACAAACAATACAGAGCAAAAACCTGTTAAAGCAACTGGATATTTATCTAAACATTATATCGGCTATGCTCATAAATCATGGAATGGCAAATGGCAATTTTATTTGGATGGTTATGGCCCCTCAGAAGGGAAATACAATACAGTCCATAATAAACAGGTTGTTCGCGTATACGTTTCTGAGGGAGAAGAACAAGGGGCTTTTGATGTAAAGGTTAAGACGATAGAATCCAAAGTTGTTTCGAAGAAAAAGCTGGAAAAGACGCCGCCGTTAAAGAAAAGCATGGTCAAGATTAAAAACAATAAAAGGAAGGCTGATACGATCACGGTAAAAGGGTTATCTAAAAAATCTAAAGTAACAGTCTATAATTCTAAAAACAAAAAAATTGCTCAGAAAACGGCTAAAGGAAGTACCTTGAAGATTTCCATAAAGCAGCTCGGTAAGAAGTCAGGGTATGTAAAAATGACATTGCAAAAGAAAGGGAAGTCAGTGAGTAAAAAAAACAAATTCAAATACTCTCATGAATAGAGAGTCAAGTAAGGAGGAGTAGAATAATATGGATAAAAAACAGTTAAAGTTAGTAATTATTCCTTTAATTGTTGCTGTGGTTGGTGGAACTCTTACTTACTTCCAGGAAGATATAAAGAATTATTTAAATCATAATCCTGTTGCTGCAGCAATTGTAGGTGGCTGCTTTATTTTTATTTATTGCTTAGTGTTAGGAATTATTATAAACTGCCCAAATCCATTAGAGAAGGTAAGGAGTCAGAAAAAGTGATATGAAAACTCAATTTTTTAATTTGATTATATGTGCATTTTTGTTGTCGATGTTTACATATGTTTTACCCGCATATGCATCGTTAGGAGACAGTGCAGATGTTTTTCATTCAGATGCTAATCCTGGTAAGTCGAGTGTAGTGATCAGTACTGAAAACACAATTGATAATCCTGTTAAACTTAGTGGATATCTCGGGAATTATTATATTGGTTATGCTCATAAAAGCGCGGATGGAACATGGCAGTTTCATGTGGATGGATATGGAAGCAAACAAGGGGTCTATTATTCGGTTAAGAATGGTCAAACTTTGAGGATATATCACTCGGAGGGAAATGAACAAGGGGCCTTTGACGTTTTGATTAAAACTGAATATTCAGTTAATAAAACTCCAAACAAGAAGATTACAGCTGCGGAAAAAAAAATTAAACAGGCAAGTGAATCAGACGTCAAAAAAATAAAAAAAGAAATTTCCGAAAACCATTCTAAAGATAAAGAAAAACTTGATTCGTCAGCTATCCGAGATAAGGAGAATAAAGCAGATGATGAGAAAGAATCGGATGATAAAAAAGCAATAAGGAATCAACAGGATCAAGATGTAACAGGAACCCAAGAAGAGAAAAATGAAAAAGCCGAAAAGACTATTGATAAAACAAATCAAACATCATCTGATGCACAAAAACAAAGCAATTCCACAAATGCAGGTATTAATAACATCATCATTATTGCCTTTTTGTTTATCCTGCTTATTATTACGATCGTTATTCTCTTGTTGAAACGGAGGAACCAGAATAAAAATATTTGAAGGTGAGCATAGCGACATAAAAAATGAATTGGATCATACGCACCACACCAACAGTTATGACAGTGGAGGAAGCTTTGATGGAGGTTCATTTTAATAGGTGACATGTTTTTGTCATTATTGTGGCAGTAAGTTGGCAGTAACATGGCACACAATTGGCAGTTCTTCTATGCTATTATGAAATTGTTAAAAAAGATCAGGTAGTTAAGTGATTTCATCACTGACTGCACCTGGTCTTTTTTGTTTTGTTAGGAGGTGAAACACTTGGGTGAAAAAACAGGATCGGTGTGGAATATGGTCTCAACAATTATTGTTTCAGTAAGCCTTGTGGCCGCGCTGTCAGCCGCGTTCGTTGTCTTTGGTGACAAAATCACTGACGTTTTTAATTCAACTTTAGACAACACACTATCTTTAGCTAAAAACGTCGGAAAATAACTAATATTTTAGTTAGTTGTTAGGAGGTGAAACACTTGGGTGAAAAAACAGGATCGGTGTGGAATATGGTCTCAACAATTATTGTTTCAGTAA
>NZ_JASGCA010000043.1:0-3534 GCF_030449715.1 Bacillus sp. LB7 | reverse complement strand
GCAACTTTCTTTCCCGCTTCTTCACCTTTAAATAACTTGAAGCCGCGCTTTCCGTACTTAAATGCCTTTCCAAAAGGTGTGACACTCAATCCGGCCATCAAACGGTCACCACTATCTTTAACGATTTCGCCTGTCGCAAGGTCGTATCCAAACGCTGCTCTTACTGCATCATACACACCTGTAAATTCCATCGCTGTATCGAAATATTTAGCAAAGTCGCTTTTTTCCACATTCTCTGGAAGTGTGTAGGCGGGTTCTATCTTGACGATTGTATCACCGTCTATGTATGCCCGGTAAAGCGTATCGTTAAATACTCTATAATCTTTTTTTAGTTCATTCAATTCCTCTTGGGTGTACTCTTTCTTGGAAACCTTTTGTGTCGCCAATTTTTTTAATCGATCTGGATCGGCGAGTGTGTTTACGTCAGCATCTTCTTTGTCTCCGACTTTTTTCAACATGGCACCCATCGCTGTTTCTTGATTTCCACTCAGGTTATCCATCTCATCCGGCTTTAAAATCGAACCTTTTTGATAACCGGTGATTTCAATTTTGGGGCCGGTATACATCTTTTCGAGCCGCGCCATGTATCTCTGCATCGTCTCAAGATCGTTTTCAGCCGTTTTGAGGGCGTTTGTTTGCTCGCGGTCAAACGCATGCAGCTTTTCAAGTGTTGTGCTGATTTCCTTTAACGCTTTCTGATTTTGTTCATGAAAACCGCTATCATTCAAATCCGGTAAATCAACGATATGACTGACTTTTGCGATCGTGGCGTTGGTCTTGGAAACCAAATGTTTTGTTGTGCGATCAGCGGCATTTAAGCCATTCTCCAACTCGTGTTCGAGAAAGGACTGTGAAATAAATCCGTTATGGTTGGGTTCCAGAGAATTTAGCGCGCTTTTCATTTTCTTCAGCGTGGAACTGTATTCCTCTATGAAAGCATCATAGAACTGTAGAAAAGGGGTGTGGCATTCCTCATAAAACGCGCGGATCGCATCGCCGCCTTTTCCTTTTAAAGCATCATCAAGTGATGTGATGCCGTCAACGGCTTTTTTGACTTTGGCGAATTCGTCTGATTGTTTTTTTAATTGTTCGAGCGTTTGATCAATTGCATGGTGCAGCGCTTGAACATCCAGCGTCTTCATGGCATTCTCCTCTAATCTTTTTGGTTACAATCAGTATAGAGTTTACCACTATACGGAAACCAATCGGGGAATAAATCCTGTACACCCATGAAAATGAATCCTTTTACATAGATAATTAAGACTAGGTTCTTGTGGTAATCTATTGACCATTGTAAATAGGTTTGGTATAATTATAATATAGAAAGGAGGTGCTAAAGTGGACGAGGTAAGAAACTGGATTCTTGCCACTGCTGGAGTGGTGACCATATTCAAACACATTTATGATATATGGCAAAACGAAAGCAAAAAAAGAGGCAAGAAAAAGAAAAAGCGCTCCCGCCGGGTAAGCAAGAAGCGCTAAACATAGTGAGCGAGAGAAGGGGAGAAATCCCCTTGCTCTCCAATTCATTATATCACGTCCACAAATTATGAAACAATATTTTAAGCATTACAGCTCATTAGACATGGCAACTATGCTCATCCTAATAGCGGGCATTTTTGCAATTGATTTTGAAAAAGTTGGTACTCTGGGGAAAATCACAGGCATCATTTTATACCTGGCTGTGATAGTTACACTGTTAAAAGGATTAATTATGATTTGGAGCGAAAAAAGGCATGAAGGAAAACGAAAAAATTAAATTTATCCAAGATGAAGTTTTGACAGCTGCAGAAGCAGGCGAGCTCCTCGGGGTTACAAGGCAGCGTTTAAGTGCATTGGTGACTTCCGGGAAGCTAAAGCCTGTGAAGAAGGTTGGTACAGTTAGCTTGTTTCTCCGTGATCATGTGGAGGCTCAAAAGAAAGAACTTGAAGCTGGCAGGAAAAAATATCGGCCGTATGATGAATAAGATAAAACATAATGCTTTTCCGTTCTTTTTTTCGATGAATTTATGCAAAATTCGACAACTGTTATATGGTAAAATACCTTCATATTATATGAAGAGGGTGCGATGTTTTTGCTTAATGTAAAATTACCCTATCGTTTCACCAAGGATACGATGGGAGGACTGATTGACAAAGTTATTACAAAAGATTTTTTACCTAAAGATCAAGAAATCACATTTGACTTTTGTAGCCTAGACTATATAGAACCGAGTGGTGTTACCATTTTAAGTAATCTTTTTGAATGGTTAAAGGCGAGAGACGTAAGAGTGATATTAACGACTCCTAAAAAAGTACCTATTGGTAGGGACAGTGGCCTTAAATATTTGGATGATTCAATGTTCTTTAATCGCTATCTTAGAAAGACATTGTATAATAATTCAAGGGTACGGAAAACAACTTTAGAACTGCAGAACGTAACATATAGCGGCAGTTATCAGTGGTTGGGTTCGACCTTCATTCCTTGGTTATCGAAAGAAATGTGTCTTAGCCAATCATCCCTTGATACAATCAAAATGTGTTTTGGGGAAATTTTCAATAACATTAATGATCATGCTGAAGAAAATATCGGTTGTATATTCGCCCAGCATTATCCAAGGATTAATGAAATTCAAATATCTATTTCTGATTTTGGTATAGGCATACCAAACACCATCAGAAAAGTTGATCCTTTTCTAACTGATACAGAGGCTATAGAAAAAGCTGTTGAAGAAGGCTATTCTTCAAAGTCAACCCCACAAAACAGAGGGGTAGGTTTGTCGACCCTCGTAAAAAATGTTGTGGGAAATTACGGTGGAAAGGTTCACATTCAATCATTACGTGGTATATTAACATGTAAGCAGAATAATTCCAATGAAGTTTGGATAAAATCTAAACAGGGAAATAGTTATTATCCTGGCACATTCATTGAAATTGTCCTTGATACAAGGAACTTTGAAGAAGAGATTAATGATAAGGAGGAGTTCGAATGGGATCTGTAATCAAAGTTATTGACCACGTAGAACGTTGTTACTCCAATGAAGATGGACAAATAATTTTTGATATTATTGATCAAAAGTTCAGTCTTGGAGAAGAAGTGAATCTTTCTTTTTCAGGAATTAGTGGCGTTACTTCATCTTTTGTAAATACAGCTCTTATTGATTTGCTTGATAAATATGGATTTGACTTTGTCAAAGGACATCTAAAGTTTATTGATACTACTAAGCAAATTAATACAGCAATAAATGACAGATTTAAATTTGAAGTAAAAAAAAGAAAACAACTAATTAGCTGCTGAGGTCCTTTAAAGGGACCTTTTTTATACTCTCCATTTCATGCAATTCATTCTTTGGGCTTTGAGGAAAGAAGAATTTGAACCAGAATAAGTAGTTTTTTATGAGTAAAGCCCTTCAGCTGTGAGAAGGACTATTTTATTTCCACTCCAACAACATCCTCAAATTTAATGAGGTTGGTGTCTCCTTTAGAATCCAAGACATGGAAAGTTTTCTTCAACTGGTTTATGTAATGGATATGGCCCTCTATTTGAACGATCTC
>NZ_JASGCA010000042.1:0-4189 GCF_030449715.1 Bacillus sp. LB7 | reverse complement strand
TGAAAGGCGCAAACTTTGCCGCGCTTGTGGCTTAGTCGGCTCCGCACGTTGTACGATTCGGAAGGCAAAAGGGAAAAAGTAAAAAAGGGTGCGCTCAGCGCAGCCTTACCGATTGGCGTGGTTTTGAGGTTTTAAACGGTTGCTTCAGCAACCGTAAAGCAGGCTCGATGCCTGCGCCTTCAATTAAAGGAAAACTTCAGTTTTCCTTCCAGGCGTAGAAAAAAGCCCGGCCGTTAGATGAAAACCGGGCTTGGAGAATTATGTCGCTGATTGAATTTTTGGATGGCTGTTTTAATTACAATTGCAACACTTTTGGCCAACTCAACAGGAACAGCATTTGCGATTTGTTGTTGCATAGAGCTTAGTTTGCCTTTAAAGACAAAATTGTCTTTTAATCCAAACAGTCGCGCGCATTCTCTGATGCTCAACGTTCTATTTTCAGTGGGATGAAGAATGTTGCTTTTTCTAACGTTTGTGACCGTGATGGAAGGCTTATCATATTCCAATCTTCTATAGATTGAACTATGTGTTTTACCGGACTTCATTTTATCGGTTTTAAGCTGATCAGGAATTGAGGTCCAGTTTCCGCCTTGTGGTACATGTTTCATTTTTTCAATGGTTTGAGGCTGAGCTTTCGTGATGTCTAATTGATTTGGAAGTGCGTCATTTAAACCCTCGAAAGCCTCCCGGACCGTTTTGTATTCACCAGGTTGAATAAGGGGCTTAGGAAGCTCTATTCTGCCGATTTTAGAGCCGATAAAGATCGCTCGTCGTCTAACTTGGGCCGATCCCATATCAGCTGAATTTATAACCCCTGTGGTGATCTCAAAATCTGATAGCTCCTGTAATATTTCATTTTTAAATTTGCCGTTGCCGGCTGTTAAAATCTCTTCGACATTTTCAAGCACGAATACTTTGCAATGAGGATTCGCTTGCACGGCTTTAACAAAGTATTTGATCAATTCATTATTAGGATTGTCTAAATAATTGGTATGTCGATTAGCGCTGGAGAAACCTTGGCATGGCGGCCCCCCTACCATAATCGGCGCGCCTATCTGCTCAAATTGCTTAAAATCAAAATCTTTGATGTCAGCTTGCTCAATGTGTTGGCCAATATTAAAGGCATATGTTTTTACTGCGTCTGCATCCTTTTCTAAAGCAAATTTAATGTCAAAGCCGGCTTCAATAAAGCCTTGGTCCATGACCCCTGCACCACTGAATAAACTTATTATTTGTAAAGGGACTTTGAGGTTATCTATGGCCCTTTTGAAAGTCGATATGTTGTTGTTGACTGTGTCCGTAGCGATATTTGTCGAATCTTGTAGAATATCAAAGATCGTTAATTGCTGAAATTCGCTTCCGACGGCTTTGTTGAGCTGTTGCTTTGATACAAGAATTTCAACTTTATTTTTGAGCTTATTTATTTTGGGGAGGCTCTTCTTTTTTCTGAAAGGAATGATCTTATTCAATTTTGAAGCAAGTGTATTGCCTCGGCTTTCTTCCAGCCCTTTGATAAGAATTTCGTTGTTGTAAATCTCGACTTCTAAATAGTCTGCGTCGCGAAATACACTAAGGGCTTCTTTTTTTCTTATATCTATGACAGGTTTTACAGAATCCTTGAGGGTTCTTTTTGATACTGTATTTCCTTTTTCATCCGACGGCAGTATAACAATTTGCTTTAGGTGAGGATCAATAATGTATTTAAAATGAGTTCCTGCTTTAAATTCAGTTTCGTTTAGCTGTGAATCTTGAAGGTAAATGCCTCGGTTACTTTTTTTGGCTTTTCTTTTTTTGATTAGCATGGTTTTCTCTCCTTTTGCATTTTGCCTTCCGGAGGGAAGTTAGTTCCCCGAAGGGGGATTATTTTTCCCTTTTGGCATGGAGAACGGACAACTGCGGTTAGCCGAATGACAAGAGTGACGACCGGAGGGAGGAATCGCCTCAGCGACAGCTGCGGCTCGGCCGGCCCAGGGCCGGTAGCGAAACGGTTACTTCTGGGATTTTAAGCAAAGGCTTGACTGCTTAAAATTCCAGAAGTTTTACCGTTACGACTAGAGCCGTTGCTGCTCTTGTTGTTTGGCTCGCCGACTTGGCCAGAAGTGCGGTAAAGAGCCTGAAAGGCGCAAACTTTGCCGCGCTTGTGGCTTAGTCGGCTCCGCACGTTGTACGATTCGGAAGGCAAAAGGGAAAAGTAAAAAAGGCTGCGCTTCAGCGCAGCCTTACCGATTGGCGTGGTTTTGAGGTTTTAAACGGTTGCTTCAGCAACCGTAAGAGCAGGCTCGATGCCTGCGTTCTCAATCAAAGGAAAACTTCAGTTTTCCTTCCAGGCGGGAGATAGTTGTATTAGAAGGTGATGATATATGGTATCGATTTATGGGCGAGTTCATTACAGTTACGGTTGGTTTAGGTGTAAGCTATATAGAGAGGATAGGAAATGATTGGGCCGTTCCTTGAAAGGTATTTTCTGAACAAAACAAAATGGCCGATTGAGCCTGTATTATAGCTTTGTTTTTGAACTTTCCAATGTTATAATGAGTATATATTGAATATACATTAAGCTTTTGAGTACACTGTTAATAAGCATTCAAAAAAGATCGGCAGATGAGGGAACATCTAACCGATCGACAATAGAATAGCTCCTGTAAAGGAGTCAGCTTCAGCCTTAATTTCTCAGAAGTAAGATCGTCTTAGTTTAGCGGCCAGGACGGTCTTACTTTTTTTTGTCTGATGACATTATCGCTACAATCAACAAGCCAAATGTAAGCATTAGTTGGATCGCGCTTTCAACTGCCATACCCTCACCCCCTTTCGTCAAGAAATGGAGGTGAGCTGACCGCCCTTACGAAGCTGAATCTATTGTTATTTTTACTTTATCTAAAGTGGATGAAAAAAACAAGGTTCGCTTTTTCTGTTGGTTCTTCTGTATTGTATAAGACAGTGAGTGGTATTATATTCTCTTTTTTTGCTGTTTAATGGCATGTTCTAAAGCGTCTTCAATATTAATTTTAATATAACGGTAAACACCTTCCGGTAGATCTTTTTGCATATGCCGTAGCGCATCACCAAGACCACGCATTAAACAATCGATTTCACCATCAGATAGAACAACTTTCTCTCCTTGATGAACGTTAAAATTCATTTGAACTAGATCAACCATACCAATAACGGATTGCTGATTTGTTAGCTCCCTGTTCTCTTTTAACCATTTAAATTGTTCATACGGATCGTCGGACTGCATCTGGGCGTTAATAAGAGCTTCTCGAACACCAGGGTCAGAATCTCTATATGTAATGGTCTTTTCTTTATTGTTTTTTCTCATGAAACCATCTCCTTAAAAATGAATTATTTCTATTATTATCCTACCACAAACGATATCAACTTTTCTCCTTCGACATAGAGGGTGGCTGTTTTTGTAGCCAGGAAATGTTATAAAGCAATAAACCCCGAACAAACAAAAAAGCAGGATTCATCCCTGCTCTTTTTTTGTTTATGTAATTATCGACTAATCCAACCCTTAACAGGCCCAATCATGGGCCTGTTAAGGGAAACTTATTTGGTTAGGCCGGGACAATGGTCATTAACCCATGTTCCGGACCTCATATGTTCGGGGATCCAAACTCGACCCCTTTTAGTATTCCAAAAGTGCCCTCTAACCAAATGGCTTTGACGGTAATGCAGAGGTAATTTGCACATATTGCATTCTCCTTTCTAATTTTTTTAGAAAGCAGGAGAATATGTGCCTTCTGCAATCATCACAGCTGCACTGCATATTCAGTATGTATGGAATTGCCAATAATCTTTTGTGAGCAGATTGTTGACAATGTGATTCCGATGATATAACATAGTATTTGCAAAACAGTTGACGTTATATCCTACTGAAGATGATACCCCAATATCATCTTGCAGACAGAGAATGAATCGAAGGCACAATACGCCCACTTTCATATCTATCATACGACAGATTATGACAGATTGCAAGGGTTTTTTTTGTGCTTTTTTTATTTTCGATATTTTAAGATAATCCCGGTTTCCTAGACTTTTAAATTGGGGCAGCGGCAACGAGTATCTACGAACAAATATAAGACATTGACATTCTTACTTTTTCGAGAAATTGTATGCCAGTCCTAATAACCCTATAATCATTGAGCCGAACATCAACATCAGTTGAATTGCAGTTCCGATATCAATC
>NZ_JASGCA010000041.1:0-4422 GCF_030449715.1 Bacillus sp. LB7 | reverse complement strand
TTTAAGTACGGAAAGCGCGGCTTCAAGTTATTTAAAGGTGAAGAAGCTGGAAAGAAAGTTGCGAAGGTAGATAAAACACCTTCCTACGGCAAACAATCCGTACCAAAAGGTCCGTACCGTGAAGTAAATGGTTTCCCTGCAAAAGTTAAACCAGGAGCTCAAGAAAAACATATTCCAGGAACACCTAACTACAAACAAGAAGTTGCCAACGGGAAAAACAAAAGTATCTTTAACGGGGATAACAAAAAAGCACAAGAATTGCTTGATACGTTTGCTGGAAAGGGTAAAAAATTAGGCAAGAATAAAGAAAGGGTAGACTTTGGCAAGGTGATAGGAAAATACTATGATATGGATACTGGTAAGTATGTAGAGACTACTAATGGAATGATACATTATGGAAAAGACGGAGCTCACATAGTACCAGCGAGACCATAAAAACCATTAAGAGAAGAGGATATACATGGGATACGATTCTTTAATTAGAACATTAATAAAGTATGAAAAAAGTGATATGATACTAGAATGGAAAAGTGGCTTAAGAATTATCGGTAAACTAGATACGGTTTTTGAAACAAACAATATGTTAGATGAAGCTGATATCAATTTTACAGAATATATTGCAGCTGCTTTTCAAGTGGATGATATTTTGTCCCATCCTGAAGAAAACAAAGGTAGTGTATATGATTGGTTAAGTCAAGGGGAAAGCTCCTTGGTTGAGATCTCTCTTTATGATGATCCGCCAAATAAAATTTTAGTAGATGGTCAGATAGTATGGGAATTGGACAGTAATGAATAACAGTTAGCCCTCTTTTTATAGAGGGCCTTTTTCTACTTCAATAACGCTTCAATTTTCGCCTTTGTCTTCAGTCCGTAAATACCGTCGGCAGACAGCCCGTGCATCAGCTGGAACCGCTTGATCGCGTTCGCTGTTTTCGGCCCGTAATAGCTATCTATGCCGTTATTCTTTGCCCCTTTGTCTGGATAGAAAAAGCGGGCAGCTAAAGCCTCCTAAATCTGCCGGACGGCCGTTCCCTTTGGGCCACGCGGAGGTTCAAGAAACAGAGAAATAACTTCTGTAAAAGGAAAACCGTTCCCTCCAACTCAAAACCCAAATGAAAGTTATAGGTTGGTTGATAGAACAAAACATAAAAAGAAATAATCAATTATGTGATATCAGGATTCTAAAGCTGATATCTTTTTTACTCACTCCTTACGCTAAACACTTATTAAAATTGCACCTTACACATACTCCGTAAGGAAGCCAAGTATTGCAAGTCACATGTCCAAAAAACATACTGCTTATAAATCTCCCGATACCAAAGCCGCAAGACTAGCGCGATCCGGCTCAGAATGTTCCTCCCGTCTGTCTTCATTCTTCATCGCCTCAATTTGAGTATCCGAATTCAACTTGATAAGGGAATGGTACATCTTCCATTATTTTTTGATAATTAAATCTTATCGTTAAAACAAACATAAAAACTCCCCCTTTTTGTCCCCTGTTTTGTCGGGAATTTGTCGCTTAATTGTCGTTTTCATTCCAATAAAATAAACAAAAAAGAGAGCAGATTGAAATCTGCTCCCTGCAAAAATTTATGATTTTTCATTATCAGATAATCTTAGAACCGCAATACTCAATAATATTAAGCCTATAAACGTGCCGTATTTTCCGGTATCTATATCTGTAAGTGGGGCTACAATATATTCAATTAAAAATATAATAATAGCTATTGAGACCAATATACGATTCATTTGACATTATCACCTCAATTATTAACCATTTCTCCAAGGAAAAATAAAAATGGTACCAGGTACCCAATTATAAGAAATTCCGTACTTTCCATTATCAGATATTTTTTTTATAACATACTTACCAGCAAACATTGCACCTGCAATTGCTCCAGCATATACTGAAATTCCAGGTACTTTCTTTACCAATGCTGTTATCCCAGCGATAGCCCCTGCAATACCGTCAGCATCCTCAACAATATTCAAGAATTTTTTAATTGTACATGAATTCAAATGCATCTTGACTAAAGGATATTCTACCGAAGCACCTTGTTTCCCTCTACATTTTGCTTGAATTGACATCTTACTTGATTCCTTAGAAAGACTGACTGTAGCAGAATCAACTAGTGTTTTATGCCCATCAGTTAACAAATATTGATCAACTTTAATCGCCTCTTTAGAGGTTCCTTTATCTAATGTTTTTTGATCAATAAGATACTGTTTTCCACCGTATTCAAGGGTATAAGATGCTTCATCTTCAGACTGGCTTATAACATTAATTCCAGAAGCATTAGTTTTTGCCTTTTCATTCATCGATGTCTTAGCATAAGATGGAAGTGCAAATCCGCAGACTAAACTTAATACAAGTAGCAAGCTTACTATTTTTGTTTTCAAATTATTATCCCTCCTTTAACGAGATTAACATAGTCATATTGAAAAATATACCACCTAACGATAAAACAGGAATTTTCACCCACACAAATGCTAACTGCAAAAAAGCACTCAGGTTATTCCGAGTGCTGTTGCTATACGATATATTGTACGCTGTTTTATTTCATAATAGGTGTCCTTTTTGAAGCCGAGTTCCATATTAATTTCTTTGACCCTGAGTTCATTAAAATGCTGGTTCTTTTTGCTTCCTCATTTCTACAATAATGATCATGCTGTCGAGGTTACTTTTCATTTCAGTATCCGAATAGTGTTAGTGAATAATCGTCATGCTTTCTTCCCCTTAAAATAACACATGGCCCTTTCATAGATTTCTAAAGAGAAGCTTGTCCGTTTTTTCATCCTCAAAATTCGAAACGGAGCTGTTCAGATCTCTCAGCCGTGTTCAGGAGCGGCTCGGCCACAAAAGTATTCAAGTAACATCCGATATTTAATTCTCATGTCAGCAAAAAGATCGACATGGATTCGATGAATAGATTTGAAGAGTATATCTCCACGAGAATGGAGTAATTTTTTTATTAATTTTTTGTGGGTGATTAATGTTCCATCTTAAAATATTAAAAACACCCACAAAAAAACCCCCTGACACCACTGGTGCCAAGGGGATTCCTAAATTAATACTGAGACATATACTGCTCGCGCTCCCAAGGGTGGACTTGTGTGCGGAACATAATTTGGATTTGAAATAGACTATGTATAGCACTGAAAATCCTTATAAACAAAGGCTTTTTCAGTGCTTGTTATTTTAAATCTGAAATAAATTCTGTATGAATCTCAATATTTTTTGGTCAAATTTTGGTCGTGATTTTGGTCAAGGAATTTAAAACTTGTACTGTAAGCAACAGAGATATTAAATTTCCATAGCAACATCCCCCTCACTTGTTTTAAAATGTAAATGGTCGTTTTAAACAAGAGGGGGTTTATTATGATTTTATTTATGGGTTTCCTAACAATCTTTTCAGTTTTAGGCTTAATTGTAGGAGTCATATTTCTCTTAGTTAAAAAAACAAGAAGTAAAGGAAAGATATTAACTCCTATTGCGTTTGTGTTAGCTGTAATCGGCTTCTGGTATATGGGGTCACCGGTACATAATGAGCAATCAGACGATAACAATCAAGAAACTTCTTCATCTTTAACCGATACGGCTTCAGTAGATGTTAATGAAGATGAAGACGAGGAAGACCTAAATTTAGACGACACCATAAACCATAAAGTTGATTGGTCTGTGAATAAGGACAATGTAAAGTTCAGAATTGATCAGGTCAGTGTCGTAAAACAGGATCTTGAATCAGGTGATCAAGGTATGATAGGTGTCCATTTCATTATCGATAATAAAAGCAATAAAGACATTTCAACTTACCCGACTCAAGGTACTCTACTCACAAACACAAGAGAGCAAATTAAAGCCAGTATTCATAGTGAGAACTTCGACGGAGATATCATGTCCGGAGCAAAAACAGACGGCTTTGTTCTTTTTCCAATCAAAAAATTAAATAGGCCTCAAGATATTAATTCTGTAAGAGTTAAATGGGATTTCTGGCCTGACAAAAACACTTCTGAAGGGTTAAAGGAACTTGATGCCCAATTAAGTTTTTAATCTTGAAATAAGAACGAAAGTTCCTATATAATCATCTCAAGGAGATGAGCACCATGAGAGATGACAACTTGAAAGATCGTGGATCAATTAAATGGACGGCCATGATGTTGCCGGAGCATGTCAGCCTGCTTCGCGAGTTAGAAAGCAACCAGAACAAAGTGAAAAGGCCGGTTCTTGATATGTCTCAGATCGAAGATATGGAAATGATCATAAGTGAAGCAATGGAGTTTAATAATCCAGTTCGGTTTTTCTGTATTTAAGCCGCTGCCAATGCTTAACGGACCCGAAACCGGGGAGATCGTTCAAATAGAGGGCCATATCCATTACATAAACCAGTTGAAGAAAACTTTCCATGTCTTGGATTCTAAAGG
>NZ_JASGCA010000040.1:0-4636 GCF_030449715.1 Bacillus sp. LB7 | reverse complement strand
AGTTGCCGTCCGGACCAATCCATTATTGGATGCGTTAAAATCCTTCACCATTCTATCCCATGACTCACAACCTGCCGACAACGCGACAAGCAGCAGAATTATGATTGTTGCAATAGCTTTTTTCATTTCTCATTCTCCTTCCCGGCTTCCGCCGCCTTCACCAGATTCTCACAAATATTCCCTACAACTTCCCCGATAACATCAACATAATCCGGGATCACTTCCGCGTATAAATTGCCTGTGAATTTTGGATCGACAAGAGCAAACCCAGCGCCCATATACTTAACCATTAAAAATTTCTTTGGCGCCTTACCTTCATCAAATTTCAGAATGTCCCCCTCGTAAATCTCCCGGCCGTTTTTGTCTTTTAATCCGGTGTATTGCATAATATTTTCGAAAAATCCCGTTATATCCGCATTTCCGTAATATACCCTTCCATCAAAACCAATTGCATTTAAAGAGTTGTATTCCATTTTTTTAAGTGGAGCATTCCACGCTCGAAACTTAATCTCTCTCATCCGTTCTACCTCCCATCATTTCACCCTTTGAAATCTATTCACATCATCAATATTCATTTGATAGTCAGCCTCCCGGACGGCTGCAGCGAATGATTCAATCCCTTTTTCCCAAAGGCCGTGACGCTCAATGATTTCGGAAAACTCTTCAACGTCATGCTCGCGAATCCCCCAACTGTCGGGATCGTCTACGCGTCCATACACAGTGACCCACTTGCTTGAATCTTTCGGATCCGGTTCCTCCCATTCCGCGCGGGTAAAATGACAAAGTTCATGATCTACCAGGGCGGCGCGCTGTTCCTCCGTCATCGTCCTCCATGCTTCCTTATTGATAAATACAAATAGCATGTAATCAGTCATGTGGCGCTCAAAGGCCGTGCATTTTTTCGCCTTCCCAGCCCACTTGCTGCTACCTTCCCGGATGTAAAAACCGATGTGTTCCTTTGCATCTTTTAAATGTGGGTGATGTTTATCAATTAAACTTTCGGCCAGCTGCCGCACCTCTTGTGATTCTTCAAAACCTACAAATGCCATGGGTCATTTTCCCCTTTCAATCAATTTCTTTTTGAATATTTCGTCTAATTCAGTTAATGAAAGCTCATACAGCTGCCGACCGTCAGGTGTTTTAAAATACCCCATTTTAAGCAGCCGCGCTTTAAGCTCGTCCTTTTTCCTTTCATAATAAAGAGCCTTCATTAATTCATTCACACAAAGCCCCCCTTTAACAGTTCCCGGGCCATGTAATGAAAATGATGATAGATATAGTTTCCGGTCGCGCTCGGGTTAATAAAAACGGTTGAGAAATTGTAACGGACTTCAAACGTTTTTAAGCTGCCAAGCAAGGACTGCGGCTTATATTGTGAGCGATATTTTCCGTTCAGTATTTTTTGATAGCCCTCCAGATCCTCCACAAGAAGAGTGAAGGGATATTTTGACGCGCGAATCAATTCATTTTCAAACCGGGAACGGTCTTTAATGGATTGAACCAGTTCATCAACACCGTTTTTCCGTTCGATAGCTGCGTTCAAATACATGTCCCGGGTGATCCCATATTCCTCGTTTTTCGGGATCATGGCGGAATAGTCGCCCGTCTTCATCCCTTTGAATTTGATGGATACGTTGTTTTTTTGGAGATAGTCAAGAACATGCTGGTTCTTTTGCTCCCTCGTATCCACAATAATGATCATGCTGTCGAGAATATTTTTCATTTCAGTATCCGAATAGTTATAGTGAATAATCGTCATGCTTTCTTCCCCTTAAAGTACGATATGGCCCTTTCATAGATTTCTAAAGAGAGCTTGTCCGTTACTTCATCCTCAAAATTCGAAACGGAGCTGTTCAGATCTCTCCAGCCGTTCCCCCAAAATAGAACAAGCAACCGCGCGGCTTTGGTTGCCGCATCCCAATCATGATTGAACCAGTCGTCTATCTTTGGATTCATTTCTTGATCTATTCCCATAAAATAATTGATGATTTTATCAATGGTCTGTTTGACTTTATGATCCTGCATTGAGTATTCACCTTTTAAATACTGGATGAGCCGTTTTTTATGTGACTGAACAAATTCCACAAGTTCTGGATAGACGTTCTCCGGATGCTCAATATAAAGGTCATCCCCATCCAGAACTAAAGGTGAACCCAAAAAGGCAAGGTCATCACAAATTTGTTTTGGATGCAAAATATCACCCGCCTTGTTGTTACTTTTGTTACTTTTTAAGTAACACGGCTCGCCCTTACTCTCCCAAGGGATTGAGCCCTTTTTGTTACTTTTGTTACTCATTTTCATATATAAAGCTATATAGAATATATATATATTTATTTTTTTATTTATTTTTTTCAGTACATGGAACAGGGGATTTAAGTAACAAAAGTAACACCATATTTTAGAAAAACTCTTAAAACCCCTATTGTATCAACGTTTATAGCTTTTTTCTCTGGATGCTTGTGACGTTACTTTTGTTACTTTTTATATCCGATGGGCTCTGACCCTGTTTAAAAAGATTTAATTGTTTATGCAAATCTCGGTTCTCTTTTATTAAACCGATCCCATCAAAATAATTTTTGTTATAATTTCCGCGATATTTTTTGAAGCCACGGATTTCCATTTGTCGATAAAATGCCCGGTTCTTCAGCTCAATTTCGTCATTTTCGAAGCACCAGTCTTTGTAATCCTTATAAAGCTCCTTTGCTTCTACCTTTGTGGTCGGATGCTGGATGCATCTTTCTTCCATATACGGACCTAGAATGTCCATATCCTCCCGATAGCCTTCCGTCGCCTTCCTGATCGCTTCCGGCTCTCCAAGGCCTTCCTTCTGCCACTTCAAACAGCCCTCAATAGCCCACCGCAGGATCCCTGGCATTTCCGCAGCCAGTTTCTGCGGAAGCTTCTTGTCTACTTTTTCTTTTGGAATTGTGACAGTAAACGGAATCAGCCGGATCCGGCGCCAAATCCCCTCATCGCTGCCTTTAACTATCGGTTTATGGTTTGTGGTAAAGAAGACTTTAAATTCGGGTGTAAACTCAAAGTATTCCTGGCGCAGAAAACGCGCTGACATCTTTTCGCCGCCGGTGATCTGCTTCACCAACGATTCAGACAGCTGCTGTCCCTCTTCACTCTCGACGGCCGACACAAACCGGGCGCCGTCCAACCTGGCAATGTCATTGTTTATGGCACTGTCATTTTTCTTCTTTATGAAGGTGTCGCTATTTGTCTGCCGCCCATAGTCCCCGAACAGGTGCTGAACAGTATTGATAAAGGTTGATTTACCATTCCGACCGTTCCCAAATAGAAAGAACATGACCTGTTCTGTGGTGTCCCCGGTCAGCGAATAGCCAATTGCCTTTTGCATGAAATCAATAATTTCATAACTTGGTGCGCCCTGGTCATCTATAAAAATACTTTCCAAGAAAGCTTTCCAGTTCGGACAGTCTGCGTCCGGTTGATAAGAGACAGGAGATATTTTTGTAAAAAGCAGATCCCGATCATGCGGCAGAAGTTCGCCTGTTTTTAGATCAATCACACCGTTATCGCAATTTAAAAGATATTTGTGGGAATCCAGTTCCTGCTTCCTCACTGAAACCATTGGCCGAACATCTAAAATTGTGTTCATCCGTATGTTGCGGCGCTCGCATTTCTTCGCCCAATCGTTCAGCTGCTTTTTTCGGAATTTGTCTTCTGTGGCCTTAGCCTCGCCGTACAACGCCCGTAATGTCTTAGCGGTAATGGCTTCAATTTTTCGTTTGCTGTCTTCTTCCCATCGCTTGCCGTTCCAGATCAGCCAGTCAAGCTCGTTACAATATCGAATATTCTTTCCGTGGTAGTAGACAATTCGTTCAGCGTTGCCGAGCTCCGTCAAATGAAACGCCGGCGGAGTGTCAATGATCTCTTCGGTATCCTCAACTTGAGAATTTTCGGGATGGGAAATATATATTTCATACGGCTGTTCCTGCTGCTCTTCCAGTAAATCAGAAATTGTCGTATGAGTAGAATAAACGGCCGCGGCAATGGTCATTTCTCCATATGTAGCGCCGTCAGATGAATGCTGTCGATCCCATTTCTCCCGAAACAACCCCGACTCCCGAAACATTGAATCCATTTTTGCGGGATCCTTATCCGTCCAGAATGCCAGGTGATTACATAAAGCCATATCTGTGGCCGAGTGATCATCATTTATCAGATGACCGTTAAACAAATCCTGAATGCTCTTCCCGTTCTTGCTGTTGAACATCCTTTCCCATATCTCCTTATTAGAGAGGTTGCTCATATCACGGAATGAAGCAGCAGGCGGGTTGGACGGTTTCGATTCTTCTTTTTTGTCCTTCAAATATTTTTCGAACAGCTCTTTGAGCTCGTCCGTTCGTTCTTCAACGGCCCCGATTCCGAGACTGTTACCGGTAAAGGTAAAATAGCGACCGTGGCGGTATACTTCCAGCCCAAGTTCAGGATTTTTTCTCCCTGTGCCCGGCCCGCGCAATGGGATCTTACCTTTTGTGATGATGTGGACTCCTTTGCCGCTGGGTGAATATTCGGTGTAACTGCTAATCGCCTGAACGATTTCCTCAGCGAACGGGGACAAGACACCGTCCTCCACACAATGATCTATGTCTATGCCGATGAACGG